>CAYNYQ010000224.1:0-7915 GCA_964401305.1 uncultured Acetobacteraceae bacterium
GCACGGTCCGGGCGGCGCGGCGGACCGGCGCGCAGATGCCGCGGGGAATGGCGGCGCCACGCCCGTCGCCTCCGCGGCAAGGCTCGCCCGGCGGATCAGCGCCGCCGAGCTGCTGGGCGGAAGCGCCGCCCTGGCCGCGGCGCGGCGGGCCGCCCGCCCGGCTTCGGCACCGGCCGCGGCCGCAATCCCAGACGGTTTGGAGGAGCCTTGGCCATGACCTCGTTCCAGGACGCACAGCACGGGCGCCTGGTGGCGATCGCCTCCGGCAAGGGCGGTGTCGGGAAGACTTGGCTCGCGGTGACGCTGTCCCACGCCCTGGCGCAGGCCGGTTGCCGCGCGCTGCTGGTCGATGCGGATCTCGGCCTGGCCAATGTCGATGTCCAGCTCGGGCTGGATCCGACGCGGGACCTGTCCGACGTCCTCGCGGGCGCGGAGGTGCGGGAGGTCGCGACGCCGCATGAGGCCGGCTTCGACATCCTCGCCGGGCGCTCCGGCTCCGGCGCGCTCGCGGGGCTCGATCCGGCCCGGCTGGACGGGCTGATCGCGGCGCTGCGGCGGGCGGCGGCGACCTGGCCGGTGGTGGTGCTCGATCTCGGCGCGGGGCTGGACCAGGCGGTGCGCCGGCTGGCGGCGGCGGCCGACACGCTGTTCGTCGTCGCCACGGCCGAGCCGACCAGCCTGACCGACGCCTATGCCGTGCTGAAGCTGCATCGCCTCGACCAGGGTGGTGCCGGCGGGGGGGCGCGGGTCGTGGTGAACCAGGCCGCGGACCAGGCGAGCGGGGAGCGCACCTGGCGCACCATCGACCGCGCCTGCCGGAACTTCCTCGGCACGGGCGTGCCCCTGGCCGGGATCATCCGGCGCGACCCGCGCGTGCCGGATGCGATCCGGCGCCAGACGCCGCTGCTGACCCGGCATCCGGCGACGGCGGCCGCGCAGGATGTGCGGCGGCTGGCGGAGACGCTGGTGGGCGCGCAGCCCGTCCCCGCCGCGACGTGACCGGACCGGGCCCCGCCCATGGGCAAGGCCGGTCCCGGCGCAGGCGCCCTCGATCCCGTGGCCGCCTGTAGGATGATCGGTCTGCCCGACCGGCGCGGGCGCATGCCGAGGATGCAGGCATTCGGGCATGCGCCATGCGCGCAGCGTTCGGCCGGGGCGCTTCCGCCGGCCTTGTCGGCGCGATCCCGGCCATGAAGATGCGTTGAGAAACCCGGAAAGCCGCTCCGCATCTGCTGCGGAGTCGGTAGGGTCCAGCTTCTTCGTCGGACCGGACCGGGTGTCTTTGAACCATCACAATGGCGGATCGCAATGGTGACCTTCCGGAAGACCCTCCTTGCCGCCGGCCTGCTGGCCCTCATCGGCCAGGATGCCGCCGCGCAGCCGGTCTCGGGGCTCTATCTCGGCGCCGGCGCCGGCGCGAATTTCTGGCATGACCAGTCGAGCGGGGGCATCCGGGTCCATGACACGAACACCGGCATCGTCGCCCTCGGCGCCATCGGCTGGGGCTTCGGCAATGGCTTCCGCGCGGAGGTCGAGGGCAATTACCGCGGCAGCAGCATGGACCTGCTGACCACCACCGCGGGCGGCATCGGCAACACCGGCAATGTCCGCAATTACGGCGTGATGGTGAACCTGCTGTTCGACTTCGACCTGTCGAGCTTCGGCCTGCCGCCCACCGCCGTGATGCCCTATATCGGCGGCGGCATCGGCTATGGCTGGATGCAGATCGGCGATGCGCGCTTCGCCGCCGCGGGCAGCAGCGTCTACCAGATCAACGACACCGACGGGCAGTTCGCCTATCAGGGCATCGCCGGCGCCTCCTGGGGCCTCGGCGGCATGGTCCCCGGCCTGTCGCTGACGACCGAGTATCGCTTCTACGGCACCTCGGACCAGACGCTCTCGGTGACCCGCATCTCGGGGCCGACGGTCGCCGGCGTCCCGGGTTCGGTGAAGCTGGCGAATGCGAACCACGCGGCGATCATCGGCCTGCGCTACGCCTTCAACCCGCCGCGCCCGGCCAGCCCCCCGCCGGCCACGCCCGTCGAGGCCCCGGCGCCGGCGCGCACCTATCTGGTGTTCTTCGACTGGGACCGCGCCGACCTGACCGACCGCGCGCGGCAGATCATCGCCGAGGCGGCGCAGAACGCCCGCCGCGTGCAATCCACCCGGATCGAGGTGGCCGGCCACGCCGACCGCTCCGGCACGCCGCAGTACAACATGGGCCTGTCCCGCCGCCGCGCCGACAACGTCGCCGCCGAGCTGGTCCGCCAGGGCATCAGCCGCAACGAGATCGCGGTCACCGCCTTCGGCGAGACCCGCCCGCTGGTCCCGACCGCGGATGGGGTGCGCGAGCCGCAAAACCGCCGCGTCGAGATCGTCCTGCGCTGATCCCGGCGATACCCGCCCCGCCCGGGGCAGGTGGCGGGCCGGCGCGGCGCCTGCCATAGGGGCGGGGCCGGGCGCGCAACCCTGGCGGAGCTGGAGCAGGCCGCGTTCGGACGGAACGATCCGGGCGCATGACCTGCTCCGGAGAACGTCGAAGCGAAAGCAGGGGACGGTCGCGCGCCGGCGCCGGACGCAGGGCGGGAAAGAACGGAACATGGTCCCCATGGAGGGCGGCGGCAGCCTGGCCGCCGCGGCGACGCGGCCTGCATGGCGGGCAGAGGCGGCCCGAGCGCCCGCGAAGGACGGCCCTTCGGCCCCGATCCTCCGGAGGATGGGGCCATGATCGCGGAGCGCCCGCTTTCGCCTCTTCCCTTCCTTCCGAAGCACTGAGCCGCCCGCCCCATGCCCTTCGACGCCACCACGGCCGCCGCGCGGCGCGCCACCACGGCTGGCATCCTCATGATGCTGGGCTCGGTGCTGCTCTATTCCCTGAACGACGTGCTGGGGAAATGGCTCGTCGGGATCTACGCGGTCGGCCAGGTGATGGCGCTGCGCAGCCTGAGCGCGCTCGCCATCATCGGCCCGGTCGCGTGGCGAAGCCTCCGCACGATGGGGTGGCGGCTGCCGCAACCCCGGCTGCAGATGCTGCGGACCCTGCTGGGGGCGGTGGAATGCGCCTGCTTCTACTGGGCGGTCGGACAGCTTCCGCTGGCCGATACCATGACCTTCTGGATGGCGGCGCCGATCTTCGTCACGGCGCTGTCCGCCCTGCTGCTGCGGGAGCGCGTGGGCGCGCGACGCTGGCTGCTGGTGGTGCTGGGGTTCCTCGGCGTCACCCTGGCGCTCGGGGCGGATTTCCGGGAGGCGGCCGCGCTGCCGGCGCTGGTCGCGCTGACCGGCAGCCTGCTCTACGCGCTCTTCCTGGTGGCAAGCCGGCAGCTGCGGGACACGCCGGATGTGGTGATGGCGGCGCTGCAGATGCTGGGCGGGCTGGCGATCGGCCTCGGGATGATGCTGGTCGCACCCGGCGCCTGGGTCACGCCCGCCCTGGCCGATCTCGGGCTGATGGCGCTGCTCGGGCTGGTGGCCACCTTCGGGCACATGGGGGTGACCCGGGCGCTGAAGCTGGCGCCGGCCTCGGTCGTGGTGCCCTACCAGTATTCCTTCCTGGTCTGGGCGGCGCTGTTCGGCTGGCTGGTCTTCGGAGACGTGCCGGGGCCGGCGATGCTGGCCGGCGCCGTGGTCATCGTCGGCGCCGGGCTTCTGCTCCACCGGGACCAGACCCGGGCCCGTCGGGCATGACGGGCCCCGGCCTGCGCTGTCGCCGTTGCGCGGATCAGGCCGCGGCCTGATCCTCCTCCTCGACCGCGTCGGGCTTCGGGCCACTGTCGAGCCCCTTGGCCGCCGGGTCGCGGTCCACCAGCTCGATCACCGCCATGGTCGCGGCGTCGCCATAGCGCATGCCGGCCTTCAGCACGCGGCAATAGCCGCCCGGCCGGGCGCGGTAGCGTTCGGCGATGGTGGTGAACAGCTTGTCCACCACCTTCTCGTCCATCAGCTGGGCGTAGGCCTGGCGCCGTGCATGCAGCCCGCCGCGCTTGCCGAGGGTGATGATCCGCTCGACATAGGGGCGGAGTTCCTTCGCCTTCGGCAGCGTGGTGGTGATCTGCTCGTGCTTCAGCAGGCTGGTCGCCATGTTGCGGAACATGGCGATCCGGTGGGTGCTGGTGACGCCGAGCTTCCGGCCGGCGATTCCGTGACGCATGGTGGTTGGCTTTCCCTAGATCGCCGGGCTCAGAACGGCTCTTCCAGCTTCTTGGCCAGGTCCTCGATGTTCTCGGGCGGCCAGCCGGTGACGGTCATGCCGAGGCTGAGGCCCATGGAGGCGAGGACCTCCTTGATCTCGTTCAGCGACTTGCGCCCGAAATTCGGGGTGCGGAGCATCTCCTGCTCGGTCTTCTGCACGAGGTCGCCGATATAGACGATGTTGTCGTTCTTCAGGCAGTTCGCCGAGCGGACCGAGAGCTCAAGCTCGTCGACCTTGCGCAGCAGGTTGCGGTTGAAGGGCAGGTCGTCCTGCGCCTCCTCCTGCACGCGCTGGCGCGGCTCGTCGAAGTTGATGAAGAGCTGCAGCTGGTCCTGCAGGATGCGGGCGGCGAGCGCCACCGCATCCTCGGGCGCCACGGTGCCGTCGGTTTCGAGGCTGAGGACGAGCTTGTCGTAGTCCGTCACCTGGCCGACGCGGGTGGGCTCGACGCGGTAGGCGACGCGGCGCACCGGCGAGTAGATGGCGTCCACCGGGATCAGCCCGATCGGCGCGTCCTCGGGACGGTTCATCGCGGCCGGGACATAGCCCTTGCCGCCGTTGACCGTGAGCTCCATCGACAGCCGCGCGCCGTCGTCGAGGGTGCAGATGACGAGGTCGGGGTTGGCGATCTCGATGTCGCCGGTGGTCTGGATCTGGCCGGCCGTGACCTCGCCGGGCCCGGTCGCGGTCAGCTGCAGGCGCTTCGGCCCGTCGCCCTGCATCCGGATGGCGAGCTGCTTCACGTTCAGCACGAGGTCCGTGACATCCTCGCGGACGCCCTGGATGGAGCTGAACTCGTGCAGCACGCCGTCGATGCGGATGGCGGTCACGGCCGCCCCCTGCAGCGAGGAGAGCAGCACGCGGCGCAGCGCATTGCCGAGCGTCATGCCGAAGCCACGCTCCAGCGGCTCGGCCACGATGGTCGCGGTGCGCTCCGGGTCCGGCCCGATCTCGACATCGAGCTTCTCGGGCCGGATGAGCGACCGCCAATTCCGTTCGATCACGTCCAGTCTCCCTCAAGCGCCGGAAGGGCGGCCGACTGCCGCTCCGCGGCCATCGTCCCCGCCCCCAGCGCAACCAGGGCCGCCAGCGCCACGGCGCGGCGGCCCGGACCCGTCAGACCCGCCGGCGCTTGCGCGGGCGGCAGCCATTGTGCGGGATCGGCGTCACGTCCCGGATGGCGGTGACGTAGAAGCCCACGGCCTGCAGCGCGCGCAGCGCGCTCTCGCGGCCCGAGCCGGGGCCGCTGACCATGATCTCGAGCGTCTCCATCCCGTGCTCGCGCGCCTTGCGGCCGGCATCCTCGGCCGCGACCTGCGCCGCATAGGGGGTGGACTTGCGGCTGCCCTTGAAGCCCTGCGACCCGGAGGAGGACCAGGCGATGGCGTTGCCCTGGGCGTCCGTGATGGTCACGATCGTGTTGTTGAAGGACGCCAGCACATGGGCAACGCCCGAGCTGATGTTCTTGCGTTCCTTCTTGCGCGGGCCGCCACGGGCGCCGCCACGGGGTTCGCGGGCCATCCTACTTGGTCACCTTCTTCTTGCCGGCGATCGGCACGGCCTTGCCCTTGCGGGTGCGGGCATTGGTGTGGGTGCGCTGGCCGCGGACCGGCAGGCCCTTGCGGTGACGCAGGCCGCGGTAGCAGGCCATGTCCATCAGCCGCTTGATGTTCATCGCCACCTCGCGGCGGAGGTCGCCCTCCACGCGGTACTCGCGGTCGATCAGCTCGCGGATGCGAAGGATCTCTTCGTCGGTCAGCTGGTTGACGCGACGCTCCTCGGGGATGCCGAGCGCATTGCAGATGTCGAGCGCGTTCTTCGGCCCGATGCCGTAGATGTAGCGCAGCGAGATCGGCACGCGCTTGTTGGTGGGGATGTTAACGCCGGCGATGCGCGCCACTCTTCCGCTCCCGGAGCCCTTTCGCCCCTGCTCGCACCGGATGTGACCCTGCGGGCCACTGCCGGCACCCTGACCATGACGAGGTTGTCGAATGCTACGGCGCGGCGGGCCCCGCCCCTTCCGGGGCGTGCCTGACCGCGAGAGCCGCGGACTATACCGGGCGTCTCCGGGCCGTCAAGCGTCAATCATTCCTTCGGGGCCTTGCCCAGGATGGACTCGATCTGCCGGGCCACCTCGCCCATCTCCGCCATGCCGTCCACCACGCGCAGCACGCCGCGGCTGGCGTAGTAGGGCAGCAGGGGCGCGGTCTGGCGGTGATAGGCGTCCAGGCGGCTCGCCACCGTCTCCGCCTTGTCGTCGGCGCGGCGGGTGAACTCGGTCGCGCCGCACATGTCGCAGACACCGTCCACGGCGGGCTGCTTGAACTGGTCGTGGTAGCCTTCGCCGCATTTGGCGCAGGTGAAGCGTCCGGAGATGCGGTCGACCAGCGCCGCGTCGTCGACCTGCAGCTCGATCACGTGGTCGAGCGGCATCGCCTTGTCGCGCAGCATCAGGTCCAGCGCCTCGGCCTGCGGCACCGTCCGGGGGAAGCCGTCCAGGATGAAGCCCGCCGCCACATCCGGCTGCGAGACCCGGGCGCCGAGCATCGCGATGATGATCGCGTCCGGGACCAGGTCCCCGCGCTCCATGATCGCCTTCGCCTGCTGGCCGATCTCGCTGCCGGACCGGACCTCGGCGCGCAGCATGTCGCCGGTCGAGATCTGGCGGAGGCCGTGGCGGTCCTCGAGCCGCTTCGCCTGCGTTCCCTTGCCGGCGCCCGGCGGCCCGAGCAGGATCAGATTCATCCCTTCTCTCCCATTCTGGCTGGCATCGGGCGCTGCCGCGCCGATCCCGAGGCACCGTAGCAGGGGTCGGTGGCGGGTGCCCGGGCGTCCATGCCGCCCGTGCCCCGCCCCCAGGTCAGCGCGGCCTCGGCGCGCCCCGCCCCCCGAGGCGGGCCTTGCGGATCAGCCCCTCATACTGATGGGCGAAGAGGTGCGACTGCACCTGCGCGACCGTGTCCATCGTCACCGAGACGATGATCAGCAGGGAGGTGCCGCCGAAGTAGAAGGGCACGCCATACTGGCTGATCAGGATCTCCGGCAGCAGGCAGACCAGCACGAGGTACAGCGCGCCGACCGCGGTCAGCCGCGTCAGCACCCGGTCGAAATAATCCGCGGTGTGCTGGCCCGGGCGGATGCCGGGCACGAAGCCGCCGTACTTCTTCAGGTTGTCCGCCGTCTCCTGCGGGTTGAACACCACCGCGGTGTAGAAGAAGGCGAAGAAGATGATCAGCGCCATGTAGAGCGCCATGTAGAGCGGCTGGCCATGCGCCAGCAGCGCCGCGATGTCCTGCAGCCAGCCGCCACCGCCCTCGCCGGCGCCGAAGCCCTGCAGGGTCGCGGGAATCAGCAGCAGGGAGGAGGCGAAGATCGGCGGGATGACGCCGGCGGTGTTCAGCTTCAGCGGCAGGTGCGTGTTCTCGCCCTGGAACATCCGGTTGCCGACCTGGCGCTTCGGATACTGCACGGGGATGCGCCGCTGGGCGCGCTCGACGAAGACCACCACGGCGATGACGGCCAGCGCCAGCAGCAGGAAGCCGACGATGAAGAAGGCCGAGAGCGCCCCGGTGCGGCCCAGCTCGAGGGTCGAGACCAGCGCCGAGGGCAGGTTGGCGACGATGCCGGCGAAGATGATCAGCGAGATCCCGTTGCCGACCCCGCGCGCCGTGATCTGCTCGCCGAGCCACATCAGGAACATGGTGCCGCCGACCAGCGTGACCA
>CAYNYQ010000225.1:0-7905 GCA_964401305.1 uncultured Acetobacteraceae bacterium
CGGCAGGAGGGATGGTAGCGCCCGCGGGGCGCCGCCGGTCAAGCCGGGCGGGTGCTCATGCCCGGTAGTGCCGGCGTGCGCGGCGCTCGGCATTGCGCGCGGCATCGCGCGGGCTCTCCTGGCCCGAGGCGACGGAGGCGCACATCTGCACCAGCACGTAGTCGGCGCTGACCGCGCCCGAGGCGGCGTTGATCGGGCCCCTGTAGCCGCTCCAGTAGCGGTGGTTCATGGCGTCGCGGAACAGCTCGAGCTTGGGGTCGGAGGACCAGACCTTGCTCTCGCGATAGGCGGCGAGCGGCTGCGACCAATAGCCGATGCAGCCGGTCAGCCAGGGATCGTACTGCTCGGCCTCCATCATGAAGAGGATGAACTGCTTGGCCGCGTTGATGTTGCGCACATGGCGGAAGACCATGGCGTTGAGGCCGGTGGAGCTCTGCGGCGCATGCGGCGCGCGGCCCTTGGGCAGCGGCGCGTGGAAGGTGTCCTCCGCGATGGGGCGGGTGCGCGGGTCGTTCTTCAGCGCGTAGTAGAGCGAAACGCCGTTCGCCGTCAGGTGGATCTCCTGCGAGGCATAGGCGCGGTTGTTCGAGACGTCGAGCCAGGCGAGGGTGCCGGAGATCAGCGTGGGGTAGAGCTCCCGCAGGTATTCCAGCGCGGCGATGGTCTCCGGGCTGTTGATGCTGACCTTGCCCTCCTCGTCGGTCAGCGCGGCGTTGTGCGACCAGAGCAGCCAGTGCGCGAAGCCGTTGCCGTCGCCCACCGCGTTGCCGAGCGCGAAGCCCGCCGGCTTGCCCGCCGCCTTCAGCTTCCTGCAGAGGTCGAGGAAGCCCTGGTGGTCATCGGGGATGGTGTCGAAGCCGGCCTCGCGCACCGAGGACTGGCGGTAGCAGATCGGGCCCGTGCCGCCGCCGATGGGTATGCCGATCCAGCGCTCCGTGCCGTGCTGGCGGCCGTATTTCAGCGGCAGGTGGTTCCAGCCGCCGTAGCGCTTGCCGAGATACTCGCCGACATCGGAGAGGTCCTGCACCTTGTCGGCATAGACATGCGGATCGTCGCCCCAGCCGATCACGACATCGGCGCCGGAGCCGGTATTGGCGATGACGGCGGTCTGCGGGCGGATGTCCTCCCAGCCGACGAAGTCGACGCGCACGGGCACGCCGTAGCGCTCGGCGAATTTCGCGGCGTTCTGGCGGAAGATCACCTCGTCGGGCTCGACGAAGCGGGCCGGGCGGATCACCCGCAGCGTGGCGCCGGGCTCGATCGGCAGGCTCGGCTGCGCGATATCGGCGCGCGGGATGGTCACCGTGGGCGCCTGCGCGGCGGCGCGGGCGGCGAGTGCCGCGGCCGCGCCGAGCCCGAGCGCGCCGCGGCGGGTGAAGTCGTGCATGCTTTGTTCCTCCCTGGCATGATGCCCGTCCGGGCGTCACGCCGGGAGCGGAACGCCCGGCCCGGGCAGCATGCGCCGCGCGTCGCGGCGGCTGCGAGGAAAATCGATGTGCGGGCGCCGGGCGGCGATCCGCGGTGCCTGGCCCGCCGCCAGATCCTACCGCCGGAGCTCCATCTGGATCGGCCCCTCGCGCTCGCCGCGCGCGAACTGGTCGACCATGGCGTTGCCGGTATGGCCGAGCTCCTCGGCGGCGCCGGTCCAGACGATGCGGCCGTGATGGATCATCGCGGCGTGGTCGCCGATGCGCCGCGCGCTCGCCATGTCGTGCGTGATCGAGACCGCCGTCGCGCCGAGGCGCTTGACGCAGTCGACGATCAGCCCGTCGATCACCGCGCCCATGATCGGGTCGAGGCCGGTGGTCGGCTCGTCGAAGAAGATGATGTCGGGCTGCGCCGCGATGGCCCGCGCCAGCGCCACGCGCTTCTGCATCCCCCCCGAGAGCTCGGCCGGCGAGAGCTCGCCGACGCTGGCGGCCAGCCCGACCTGCGCCAGCACCTCGGCCGCCTTGTCGCGCGCGGCGCGGCGGGTGATGCGCTTCTGCGCCAGCAGCTTGAAGCAGACATTCTCCCAGACCGGCAGGCTGTCGAACAGGGCGCCGTTCTGGAACAGCATGCCGATGCGGTCGGCCAGCGCCTCGCGCTCGCGCCGGCGCATGCGCAGCACGTCCTGCCCGTCGATCTCGATGGTGCCGGCATCCGGCTCGATCAGGCCGAGCACGCACTTGACGGTGACCGACTTGCCCGAGCCCGAGCCGCCCAGGATGACCATGGAATGCCCGGCATCGACGTCGAGGTCGACGCCATCCAGCACCTGCTTCGCCCCGAAGGCCTTGCGCACCCCGCGCAGGCGCAGCTTCGGCACCCCCGGCGCGGCGCTCATTGGGCGAAGAACATCTCGGTCAGCACGTAGTCGAAGGCGAGGATGAGGATGGAGGAGGCCACCACGGCCACCGTCGTCGCCCCGCCCACGCCCTGCGCGCCACCCTTCGAGGTATAGCCGCACCAGGTGCCCATCAGCGTCACGATGAAGCCGAAGACCGCCGCCTTCGCCAGGCCCGAGACGACGTCCATGGTCTCGAGGAAGTCGAATGTCGCCTTGAGGTAGGCCTCGGAGACGAAGCCGAGCCTCGTTGTGCCGATCAGCCAGCCGCCCATCACGCCGAGGATGTCGGCCACGACCACCAGCAGCGGCATCGCCAGCACGCCGGCCAGGATGCGCGGCGTGACCAGGTACTTCATCGGGTTGGTCGAGAGCGTGGTCAGCGCGTCGATCTGGTCGGTGACGCGCATGGTGCCGATCTCGGCGGCGAAGCTGGCGCCGATGCGCCCGGCGACCATCAGCCCGGCCAGCACGGGGCCGAGCTCGCGCGTCAGGCTCAGCACCACCACGTTGGCCACGGCCGATTGCGCGTTGAAGCGGGCGAAGCCGGTATAGGATTGCAGCGCCAGCACCATGCCGGTGAACACCGCCGTAAGCGCCACCACGGGCAGCGAGAGCCAGGCGATCTCGACGAAGGCGCGCAGGAATTGCCGCCAGTAGAAGGGTGGGCGCAGCAGGTTCAGGATCGCCTCGAGCGCGAAGAGCGCCACGCTGCCGGTGACGCGGCAGACGGCGAGGGTGCCGCGCCCGAGCGCGGCCAGCGGATCGAGGACCAGGGTGCCGATCACGCGGGCAGGTATGCGCGCCGGTAGCGCGCCCCGAGGGAGGTGAGGATCTCGTAGCCGATCGTGCCGGCGCGCGCGGCGAGCTCGTCCGGCGAGTTCTCCGGGCCGATCAGGGTGACCATGCTGCCCGGGCCGACCTCCGGCGCATCGGTGACGTCGAAGGTGAGAAGATCCATGGACACCCGGCCGATGAGCGGCACGGCGCGGTCGGCCACATGCCCGACCGACCGCCCCGAGAGCGCGCGAAGGTATCCATCCGCGTACCCGGCGGCAACGGTGGCGATCCGGCGGGGTTCCGCGGCCGCCCAGGTGGCGCCGTAGCCGACCGTGTCCCCGGCCTCGATCCGTCGCACCTGCAGCACCGGCGCCTCCAGGCGCAGCACGGGCCGCATCGGGTTCGGCAGGCCGGGCGTCGGGTTTATGCCGTAGAGGGCGCAGCCGGGCCGGGCGAGGTCGGAGGCGAAGGCCGGGCCGAGGAAGAGGCCCGAGGAGTTCGCCAAGGAGCGGGGCACGCCCGGCGCGATCCGTGCGGCGGCGTCGGCGAAGCGCGCCGCCTGGGCGGCGTTCAGCGGATGCGCGGGCTCGTCGGCGCAGGCGAGGTGCGTCATCGCGTAGCGCAGCGCAACGCCGGCGAGGCGGGAGGGATCCTCGGCCAGCATGGCCTGCTCCCGCGCGTCGAGGCCGAGGCGGCTCATGCCGGTATCGAGGTGCAGGATGGCCCTGGCCTCGGGCGGCCGCGCGGCATGGGCGGCGATGTCGGGCAGGCCGTTCAGCACCGGGGTCAGCCCGGCCTCCTCGTCCGCGCCGGGGGCGAAGCCGTTCAGCACCGCGACCATCGGCCCAAGCCCGATCGCGGCGCGCAGGGCCAGGCCCTCCGCCAGGTGCGCGACGAAGAAATGGCGGCACCCCGCCGCGGCGAGGGCCCGCGCCACCGGCACCGCGCCGAGCCCATAGGCATCCGCCTTCACCACGGCCGCCACCGCGCCCGGCGCATGCCGCGCGCCGAGGCTGCGCCAATTCGCCACGACGGCGCCGAGATCGACGGTCAGCACCGCCTGCATGCGTTCTCCCCTGCGTGCGGGCGGTGCATGCGCCCGGCCGGGCGGCGAAGGCAAGCGGCTCGGCAGGCGGCGCGCCGCGGCGCCGGCGTCAGTCGCTGCCCCCGTGCGCCACGTCGAGGTCGCCGAAGCGGGTGAACTCGGCCTCGAAGAAGAGCGGGATCGTGCCCGTGGGCCCGTGGCGCTGCTTGGCGATGATCAGGTCCGCCTTGTTGTGGACCTCCTCCATCTTCTGCTGCCAGCGGGCCATGGCCTCCTCGAACTTGTCGTTGCCTTCGAAGGCGGCGATCTTGGGCTGCTGCGCCTGCACGTAGTACTCGTCGCGGTAGACGAACATCACCATGTCGGCGTCCTGCTCGATCGAGCCCGATTCGCGCAGGTCCGAGAGCTGCGGCCGCTTGTCCTCGCGGCTCTCGACGGCGCGCGAGAGCTGCGAGAGGGCGATCACCGGCACCGCCAGCTCCTTGGCGATGGCCTTCAGCCCCTGGGTGATCATGGAGATCTCGAGCACCCGGCTCTCGGGCCTGGTGCCCGCGGCAGGGCGCATCAGCTGCAGGTAGTCGACGATCACCAGCTCCAGCCCCTTGGTGCGCTTGAGGCGCCGGCAGCGCGTGCGCAGGCCGGAGATGGTGATGGCCGGCGTGTCGTCGATGACGATGGGCAGCGAGGCCAGCTCGCGGCTGACCTCGACGAAGCGGTCGAAGTCGCGCTGCGCGATGTCGCCGCGGCGGATGCGGTCGCCCGAGATCCGCGTCTCCTCGGCCAGCAGGCGGGTGGCGAGCTGGTCGGCGCTCATCTCCAGCGAGAAGATCGCCACCTGGCCGCGCGGCACCGCCTCCGGCCCGCCGGCCTCGTGCGCCTCGCGCAGCAGCGCCTTGGCCGCGCCGAAGCCGATCTTGGTGGCGAGCGCGGTCTTGCCCATGCCCGGCCGCCCGGCCAGGATCAGGAGGTCCGAGGGATGCAGCCCGCCGGTGCGCCGGTCGAGGTCGCGCAGCCCGGAGGAGAGGCCGGAGACGCCGCCCGGGGTGGAGAAGGCGCGTTCGGCCGCCTCCACCGCCTCGGCCAGGGCCTTGCCGAAGGCCTTGAAGCCACCCTCGGTGCCGCCCTCCTTCGCCAGCTCGAACAGCCGCTGCTCGGCCGCCTCGAGCTGCTGCTTGGCGTCGAGCTCGGGCTCGGCGCCGAAGGCGCGGTTCACCACCTCCTCGCCGGCGTCGACGAGCTGGCGGCGCAGCCAGCAATCATAGACCAGGCGGCCGTATTCCCCGGCATTGATGATGCCGACCATGGCCGAGAGCAGCTGCGAGAGGTAGGCGGGGCCGCCGACCTCGTCGAGCAGGCCGGAATGCTCGAACTCGCTGCGCAGCATCACAACGTCGGCGATCTGCCCGGCCTCCAGCCGGCGCTGGATGGCGCGGTAGATGCGCCCGTGCACCGGGTCGGCGAAATGCTCGGGCGCCAGGTAGTCCGACACCCGCTCATAGGCCTTGTTGTTGGCCAGCAGCGCGCCGAGCAGGGCCTGCTCCGCCTCCGCGTTGTGCGGCGGTACGCGCTGCGAGAGACCGAGCAGCCCACCCTCGTGGAAGGGCGCGGGCGAATCGATGGTGTTCATGCGCGCGAGCATAGCCCCATCGCCGACCTGGCGGACGGTCGCCTGCCCTGTGGACGGCTGTGGATGACGGGGAGGAGCCGCCGCCGCCCGGCCGGCGTGTCCCCGGCGCCACGCCGCGCCGTCCTGGGGCCTGCGAAGCGGTCGAGGCAGCGGGCATGGATCCGCCGGTTCAGATTGTCGTGATGCGCGGCGTTGCGGCGCGCCGCGGCACCGGGTTCAGCTGGTCGTCGAGCCGGCGGCGTGGCCAGCGCCGCCATTCCGTCGCGGTCTCGCCGGGGGGGCCTGGCCCGGCGTCCCTCGCTGCCATGGTTCGGCGCGGGCAGGTGCAGCAGTTCGCGGAGCAAGCAGCCGACCGGCGTGATCCCGCCCTCCCTGCAGGCCTCGCCGAAGCCCGATGGAGGGGCTGAGCACCGGGCGCCGCAGCGCCCGCCGCCTGCGGATCGCCATCCTGGCCGCCGGCCTGCCGCTGCCGCGGCGGGGCTCGGTGCTGTCCGGGTGGCGAGCCTTGCGGCAGCCGACCCGGGCCAGCCGGTGCAGGGTGGCGTCGGGCAGGGGCATGGGCGCGCCCCATGTCGCCGTGGCGCCCGGGCGCAGGCCCGTCGGGCGGTGGTGTCGGCCCTGGCAGGGCATGGCGCTGGCGACGGGTGCCCGCGCAGGCCGGCGGCGCGCCGCGACAGGCCGAATGCCGCGGCGCGCCGTACGGGCCGCCACGGCTTGCGCCGCACGGCCTGAGAAACCCGCGCGTCCAGCACGCGCGGGATCCCGGCTGGAGATTTCTCCTTGAAACACCGATGTAGTCCATTCCGGCTTGGCGCTCCAAGGACAACCTCGGCGCCACCGCGCAAAAGCCGAGGAGACCGCCGGCGGGCGACGCGCCCGGGCCGGCGCGGCGATGGCGCTGGCGCCCGGATCAATGCCCCGTCGGACCCGCCGCCATGCGCCGCCGTAGGCCGAGGGTCAGCGGCAGGGCCAGCAGGCAGAGCCCGGCCATCGCCCAGAACCCCGCCCCGCCCGCTGCGGCGTAGAGCGGGCCCGCCGCCAGCATCAGCAGCCCCGAGGCGAGCCCGCCGCCGAGGGAGGCGTGCAGGGTCTGCGCCGTCGCCGCGCGCTCGGGCGGCTGCCGCGCCAGCACCCGCATCGCGGCGAGATGCATGGCGCCGAAGGTCAGCGCGTGCAGCAGCTGCACCGTCGCCAGGGCCGGCAGCCAGGTGGTCTCCGCCGTGACCGCCCAGCGCAGCAGGCCGGCGCCGGCGGCGACCGCCGCAAGGCCCGGCGCGCCCAGCCGGTCCGCCAAGCGCCGCCCCCAGAGGAACAGCGCGACCTCGGCCACCACGCCCTCGGCCCAGAGCAGGCCGATGACCGGGGCCGAAATCCCTGCGGCCTGCCAGTGGATGGTGGCGAAGCCGTAGTAGAGCGCGTGGCTGCCCTGGATCAGCGCCGAGAGCGGCAGCACCCAGGCGAAGGCCGAGTCGCGGAACGGGCCGCCGAAGCCGCCCGCGCGGAGGCGCGCCGTGGTCCGCGCCATGCCCTCCGGCGCCGGCAGCAGCAGGGCCGCGCCGGCGGTGGCGGCGAGGCAGGCGGCGAAGAGCCAGACCGCCGCCACCGGCCCGCCCCAGCCCACCGCCCATCCCGCCAGGGCGGCCGCGAGGATGAACGCGATCGATCCCGCCGCGCGCACCCGCCCGTAGTCGAAGCCCAGCCGCCGCGCCGCCTGGATCGCCAGGGAATCCCCGAGCGGGATCACCGGCGCCATGCAGAGGCTGTGCAGCAGGTTCACCGCCAGCAGCGCCAGGAAGGCCGGAAGCAGCAGGGCAGGGGCGACGGCGAAGCCCAGCGCCGTCGCCGCCGCCAGCAGCGCCGCCGCGGCCAGCACGGCGCGCGGCGCGCCCAGCGCATCGGCCGCACGGCCGAGCAGCGGCGCCGCCACCAGCCGCATCGCCGAGCCGGCGGCCAGCACCCCGCCCACCTCCTGCGGCGAAAGCCCGTGCCCCGCGAGCACCGCGGGCAGGAAGGGCAGCATCACGCCGACGGCGGCGAACTGGGCGGCGAAGAGGAGCGCGAAGCGCGCGGGCGGCGTCATGCGGCCGGTGCATAGGGCGGGCGGGCGCGCCGCGGCAGTGCCGGCGG
>CAYNYQ010000226.1:0-7901 GCA_964401305.1 uncultured Acetobacteraceae bacterium
AGGCCCAGCCCGCCCGCGGCGAAGAGCCGCCCCTCGCCGAAGCGGCGCACCAGCGGCCGGGCGATGCGGGTGTAGAGCAGCGCGCCCAGGCCGAAGCCCGCCACGATCAGCCCGGCCTCGGCAGCGGAGCGGCCGAATTCCTGGATCAGGAAGGCGCCGACGAAGGGGAAGGCACCGCCGAAGAGGCAGGCCCCGTTGCAGAAGGCCACCAGCACCAGCCGCCGCCCGGCCCGGCTCTCCAGCAGTGCGCGGTAGCTGGAGAGCCCCGAGGCGCCGCGCGCCGGCGGCCGCAGCAGCGCGGCCAGGCCCAGCCGCAGCGCCATGGCGCCGCAGACGCCGAGCGCCACCAGCCCGAGCAGCAGGAAGGGCGCGCGCCAGCCCGCGGCATCGCCGAGCACCCCGGCGGCGGGGCCGCCCAGCAGCATCGCCATGACCATGCCGGTGGAGAAGCGCCCGATCGCCGCCTGCCGCTCCTCATAGGCGATGCTGTCGCCGAGATGCGCCATCAGCAGCGGGATCACCGCGCCGCCGCAGGCGCCGGAGGCGGCGCGGAAGGCGATCAGTGCCGGCAGGTCCGGCGCCGCGGCCGAGGCCAGCATGGCCAGCCCGTAGCCGCAGAGCGCCACCGTCGCCACCCGCGGCTTGCCGAAGCGGTCGCCGAGCGGCCCGGCCACCAGCTGCACCACGCCATAGGGCAGGACGAAGGCGGCGACGACGCCGGTGGCCGCGGCGACGGTGATGCCGAGATCCCCCGCCAGCAGCGGCAACAGCGCATCCAGCATGCGCATGCCGGTGCCGGTGCAGAAGCCGGCAAGCGCGTAGAGGCCGATCGGGACGGGGGACACGGGCAAAGGTGGTCACCCGCAT
The DNA here is from genome assembly GCA_964401305.1 of uncultured Acetobacteraceae bacterium. Taxonomy (GTDB): domain Bacteria; phylum Pseudomonadota; class Alphaproteobacteria; order Acetobacterales; family Acetobacteraceae; genus JAIEOP01. Next base: position 868 of record CAYNYQ010000226.1, read on the forward strand.
GCTGCACTGCGTCAAGCCGCCGCCCCGCATTGCCCCGGGGCCGGTGCCCGGCTAGGCCGGCCTCGCCACGGGGATGCGGGACATGGCCGAGAGCTTCGATTGCGCCGTGGTCGGCGCCGGCATCGTCGGCCTCGCCCATGCCCTGGTCGCCGCCCGGGCCGGGCTGCGCACCGTGGTGCTGGAGCGGGATGCGCGGGCGGTCGGCGCCTCCATCCGCAATTTCGGCTTCGTCACCGTCACCGGCCAGGAAGCCGGGGATTGCTGGCGCCGCGCCCGCCGCGCCCGCGACCTCTGGGCCGAGATCGCGCCCGCGGCCGGCATCGCGGTGCACCACCGCGGCCTGGTCGTCGCCGCGCGCCGGGCGGAGGCGCTGGCGGTGCTGGAGGAGTTCGCCGCCGGCCCGATGGGCGAGGGCTGCCGGATGCTCACCGCCGCCGAGGCCGCGGCGACGGGCGGCGCGCTGCGCCCCGACCTCGCCGGCGCGCTGCTGAGCCCGCACGAGCTGCGCGTCGAGAGCCGCGACGCCATCCCCCGCCTCGCCGCCTTCCTCGCCGAGCGGCACGGCGTGCGCATCCTGCCGCTGACCGCCGTGCAGGGCGTGGAGCCCGGGCGGCTGCACACGACGCGGGGGGCGATCGCCGCGCCGCGCGTCGTGGTCTGCCCGGGGACGGACCTGCGCACGCTGTTTCCCGAGATCTTCACGCGCCGCCGCACCACGCTGTGCAAGCTGCACATGCTGCGCGTGGCCGATCCGGGCTGGCGCCTGCCGGGGGCGGTGATGAGCGACCTCGGGCTGCACCGCTACCTGGGCTATGCCGGCTGCCCCTCGCTGCCGGCGCTGCGGGCGCGGCTCGCGGCCGAGCAGGCGGCGCAGCTCGAGAACGGGGTGCACCTGATCGCCGTGCAGGATGCCGCGGACGGCTCGCTGGTGGTGGGCGACAGCCACCACTATGCCGAGGCGCCCGACCCCTTCCAGCCCGCGGCGGTGGATGCGCTGATCCTGGAGGAGCTCTCCGCCGTGCTCGACCTGCCGGCGCCGCGCGTGACGGAGCGCTGGATCGGCGTCTATCCCTCCGGTCCCGAGACCGCCTTCATCGAGGCGCCGATGCCGGGCGTGCGCCTGGTCTCGGTCACCAGCGGCACCGGCGCCAGCACCGCCTTCGGCCTGGCCGAGGACTGCTTCGCGTCCTGGGAGGACGGCACATGAGCGAGGATTGGCGTAAGCCCTATACGGGGCCGGTGAAGGCGGTGGTCCTGGACTGGGCCGGCACCGTGGTCGACCACGGCAGCCGCGCGCCCATGGGCGCCTTCCAGCGCGCCTTCGCGCAGTTCGGCGTGGCGATCTCGATCGCCGATGCGCGCGGGCCGATGGGCATGGCCAAGGCCGACCACATCCGCCTGGTCGGGCGCAGCGTGAACGCCGCCTGGCGCGCCAGGCACGGGCGCGACTTCGGCGAGGAGGACGTCGCCGCCATCTTCGCGGTGTTCGAGCCGATGAACGTCGCCGCCATCCGCGAGCACAGCGCGCTGATCCCGGGCGCGGCGGAGGCGCTGGCGGCGCTCGCCGCGCGCGGCATCCGCGTCGGCACCACCACGGGCTACACCCGGCCGATCATGGCCGAGCTCGCGCCGCTGGCCGCCGCGCAAGGCTTCGCGCCGGAGGTGACGGTCTGCGCCGGCGACCTCGCCGCCGGCCGGCCGGCGCCGCTGCAGATGTGGCGGGTGATGGCCGAGATGGGCGTCTGGCCCGCCGCCGCCGTGGTGAAGCTGGACGACACGCCCCCCGGCATCGGCGAGGCGCGGGCGGCGGGGTGCTGGGCCATCGGCGCCGCGCTGACCGGCAACATCGCCGGCCTCTCCGCCGAGGCGCTGGCCGCGCTGCCCGAGGCCGAGCGCGACGCGCTCCGCGCCCGCGCCACGGCGGAGCTGGAGGCGGCGGGGGCGCACCTCGTCATCGACGGCATCGCCGACCTGCCGGCCGCGATCACCGCCATCGAGTTGCGGCTCGCCCGCGGCGAGCAGCCCTGATCCGGTCGGCGCGCGAGAGGGTGCCATCAAAGCGTCACATTCAAGCAGGCGGGCACGGGCTACCAAGGCGCGAAACGACGGGAGACGCCCCATGATCCGACGCGCCTGGCTTGCCGCCGCGTTCGCCCTTGTCCTGCCCGCGGCCGCGGAGGCGCAGAGCCGCACCCGCCTGACGGTCTACACCGCGCTGGAGAACGAGCAGCTGCAGCCGCTGAAGCAGGCGGCCGAGGCGGCGCTGCGCGACATCGAGATCGCCTGGGTGCGCGACAGCACCGGCGTCATCACCGCCCGCCTGATCGCCGAGCGGCAGAACCCGCGGGCCGACATCGTCTGGGGCCTCTCTGTCTTCTCGCTGCTGCAGATGGAGGGGCTCGAGATGCTCGAGCCCTACACGCCGCGCGGGGCGGAGGCGCTGCGGCCGAATTTCCGCTCCGACCGCAACCCGATGACATGGACCGGGATGGACGCCTTCGTGTCCGCCATCTGCTTCAACACGGTGGTGGCGCAGCAGCGCAACCTGCCGCGGCCGGCGACCTGGGCCGACCTGCTGAACCCGGCCTTCCGCGGCCAGCTCTCCATGCCGAACCCCAACAGCAGCGGCACCGGCTTCCTGACCGTGGCGGGCTGGATGGGCACCAAGGGCGAGCAGGGCGCCTGGGACTTCATGACCCGGCTGCACGACAACATCCAGGTCTACACCCACAGCGGCAGCGCGCCCTGCAACAACGCCGCGCGTGGCGAGTACGGCGTCGGCATCAGCCTCGACATGCGGGCGGTGACGCTGAAGAACCAGGGCGCGCCGATCGAGATCATCGTGCCCACCGACGGCGTCGGCTTCGACCTCGAGGGCACGGCGATCCTGCGCGGCAGCCGCAACCTCGAGGCGGCGAAGAAGCTGGCGGACTACGCCGTCTCCCGCGCCGCGATGGAGCTCTATGGCCGCTGGTACGCGGTGCTCGCCCTGCCCGGCGTGCAGCCCGCCGTGCGCGGCTACCCCTCGGAGTTCGAGCAGCGGCTGGTCAACCAGGATTTCCGCGCCATCGCCGCCCGGCGCGACGAGATCCTGCGCGAATGGGCGCGCCGCTTCGACGGCAAGTCGGCGCCGCGGAACTGAGGCGCCGGCCATGGCCGCCACCGCGCTCGAGGAACGCCGCGCCGCCGCCGTCGCGCGCGGCGAGGCGCCCTACCTGGTGGTGGACCAGGTCTCCAAGGCCTTCGGCACGGTCGTCGCGCTGGAGCGCGTCAGCCTGACGGTGGAGGCGGGGGAGTTCGTCTCCTTCCTCGGCCCCTCGGGCTGCGGCAAGACGACGCTGCTGCGCGCCATCGCCGGGCTCGACCCCGCGACCTCGGGGCGGATCAGCCAGGCCGGGCGCGACATCACCGGCCTGCCGCCGGCCGAGCGCGACTTCGGCATCGTCTTCCAGTCCTACGCGCTGTTCCCGAACCTGACCGTGGCGGAGAATGTCGGCTACGGGCTGCGCGGCCCGTCCTGGCCGAAGCATCGCCGCACGCAGCGCGTGGCGGAGCTGCTGGAGCTGGTCGGCCTCGCCGAGCATATCCGCAAGTACCCGGCGCAGATGTCGGGCGGCCAGCAGCAGCGCGTGGCGCTGGCACGCGCCCTGGCGAACGAGCCCGGCCTGCTGCTGCTGGACGAGCCGCTCTCGGCGCTCGACGCCATCGTCCGGCTGCACCTGCGCCAGGAGATCCGTGCGCTGCAGCGCCGGCTCGGCGTCACCACGGTGATGGTCACCCACGACCAGGAGGAGGCGATGGGCGTCTCCGACCGCGTGGTGGTGATGTCGCGCGGCCGCATCGAGCAGATCGGCACGCCGGAGGCGATCTACCGCAGCCCGGCGACGCCCTTCGTCGCCGGCTTCGTCGGACGCAGCGTGCATTTCGACGCGGTGGTGGACACGCCGCCGGGCCTTGTGGTGGCGGAGGACGGGCTGCGCCTGATGGCCGAGGCCGCCCGGCCCATGCTCTACGGCGCGCGCGTGCGGGTCTTCATCCGGCCCGAGGATGTGCGCCTCGGCCCCGAGGCGGCCGCCATGCCCACGCCCTTCCGCGCGACGGTGACGCATCTCGAATTCCTCGGCCCGGTCTGCCGCCTGACGCTGGAGGCGGGGCGGCGCGTGCTGGAGGCCGACCTGCCGCCCGACCAGGTGCAGGCGCTGGGCGCGGTGCCGGGCGCGACGCTGCCCGTCGCGGTGCCCGCCGAGCGGGTGCTGGTCTTCCGCAACGATGTCTGACGCCGTCGCCGGCCCCGCCCTGCCGGTGCGGGCGCGCACGGCGCGGGATGCGCGGGTGCTCGGCCTCGGCCTCTGGCTGGCGGCGGCGCTGCTGGCCGCGGGCCTGGCGCTGCCGCTGCTGACCCTGCTGGCCCGCGCCTTCGAGGATGCCAGCGGCGCCTTCGTGGGCCTGGCGAATTTCGCCGCCTACGTCACCACGCCGGCGCTGCTCGCTGCGGCCTGGAACAGCGTCTGGACGGCGGCGGTGACGACGCTGGTCGTGGTGCCGCTGGCCTTCGGCTACGCCTATGCACTGCAGCGCTCCTGCATCCCGCTGAAGGGCCTGTTCCGCGCGGTGATGCTGATCCCGGTGCTGGCACCCTCGCTGCTGCCGGCCCTCGCCCTGATCTACCTCTTCGGCAACCAGGGCATGCTGCGCGGGCTGCTGCTGGGCGAGAGCATCTACGGGCCGATCGGCATCGTCGTCGCGCAGTGCTTCTACTGCTTCCCGCATGCGGCGATCATCCTCGGCGTCGCGCTGGCGACGGCCGATGCGCGGCTCTACGAGGCGGCCGAGGTGCTGCGCGCCGGGCGCGGCCGCATCTTCGCCACCGTCACGCTGCCCGGGGCGCGCTACGGCCTCGTCTCGGCCGCCGTCGTGGTGTTCACGCTGGTGGTGACGGATTTCGGCATCCCGAAGGTGATCGGCGGGCAGTTCCCGGTGCTGGCGACCGATGTCTACAAGCAGGTCGTCGGCCTGCAGGACTTCAACATGGGCGCGGTGGTCGGGATCGTGCTGCTGCTGCCGGCGGTCGGTGCCTTCCTGCTGGACCGCTGGGCGCAGGGCAAGCGGGCGGCGACGCTCTCCGGCCGCGCCGTGCCCTATGTGCCGCGGCCGCGGGCGGCGCGCGACCGGCCGCTGCTGCTGCTCTGCATCCTCGTCGCCATCGTGCTGGTGGGCATGCTCGGCGTCGCCGTCTGGGGCTCGCTGATCCGCTTCTGGCCCTACAACCTGTCGCTGACCCTCGACAATTACGACTTCGCGCGGTTCGACGCGGCGGGCTGGGACAGCCTTTGGCTCTCGGTGCGCATGGCCGGACTCGCCGCCCTGCTGGGGACGGCGCTGGTCTTCGTCACGGCCTACCTGCTCGAGCGCGGCGGCCAGGGCGGCTGGCTGGCGGGCAGCGTGCGCTTCGCCGCCACCGTGCCGCTGGCGGTGCCGGGCCTGGTGCTCGGCCTCGCCTACATCCTCTTCTTCAACCACCCGGCCAATCCGCTGGGCGTGCTCTACGGCACGCTCTGGATCCTGGTGCTGAACTGCGTCGTGCATTTCTACACCGTGGCGCACCTGACCGCGACGACGGCGATCCGCCAGCTCGACCCCGAATTCGAATCCGTCGGCGCCTCCCTCAAGGTGCCGGTCTGGATCACCTTCGGCCGCGTCACCGTGCCGATCTGCCTGCCCGCGGTGCTCGACATCGCGGTCTACATCTTCGTCAACGCGATGACGACGGTCTCGGCCGTGATCTTCCTCTACGGCCCGGACACCAAGCCCGCCTCGGTCGCCGTGGTGCACATGGACGAGGCCGGGCAGTCCAGCGCCGCGGCGGCGATGGCGGTGACGATCCTCGCTGTCACCGTCTCGGTGAAGCTGGCGCAGCTGGCCGCCGGCGGGGCGGTGGACCGCCTGACGCAGCGCTGGCGGCGGCGGTAGCGCGAGCGCGCACCGCGCGACGCCGCCGCCCCGCCCATCTTTCCTTCGCCGCGGCCCGACGCCACACTCCCGCGCGAGACGGAGGAGTTGCCATGTTGCGTCGTCGTCATGCCCTCGCCCTTGCCGCCGGCACCCTTGCCGCGCCCGGCCTGGCGCTGGCCCAGCCCCGCTTTCCCGATCGCCCGATCCGCCTGATCGTGCCCTGGCCGCCGGGCGGCTCGGCCGATGCGCAGCTGCGCAGCCTGGCGGAGATCGCCGGCCGGAGCCTCGGGCAGAACATCATCGTGGAAAACCGGCCCGGCGCCTCCGGCACCATGGGCGCGATGCACCTGAAGACCCAGGCGCGGCCGGACGGCTACACCATCACGCAGATGCATCTCTCGATCATCCGCCGCGCCTTCATCGTGCGGACCCCGCCCTGGGACCCGGTGAACGACTTCAGCCACATCATCGGGCTGACCGGCTGGCTCTTCGGCATCGCGGTGAAGGCGGACGGGCCGATCAAGAGCTTCGCCGACTACCTGGCCTATGCGCGCGCGAACCCGGGCCGGCTGACCTACACCACCTCCGGCATCGCCACGACGAACCACCTGACGATGGAGGAGCTGTCGTCGCGCGAGAAGATCGAGCTCGTGCACGTGCCCTATCGCGCCTCGAACGAGGCGGCCGTCGCCGTCGCGTCGGGCGAGGTGATGAGCGTCGCCGACAGCTCGGCCTGGGGGCCGCTGGTCGAGGGCGGGCAGCTTCGCCTCATCTGCGTCTGGTCGGCCGAGCGCTCGAAGCGATTCCCCGACGCGCCGACGCTGCGCGAGCTGGGCTACGACATGGTGGTGACCTCGCCCTACGGGCTCTCGGGGCCGAAGGGGATGGATCCCGCCGTGGTGAAGACCCTGCACGACGCGCTGAAGGCGGCGCTGTTCACGCCCGAGAACGCCAAGGTGCGCGAGAATTTCGACATGCCGCTGGAGTACTACGACACCGAGGCCTATCGCGACTTCGTCGCCCGTCGCGCCGCCTACGAGAAGCAGATGGCCGAACGGCTGAACCTGCGGATCGACTGAGCG
>CAYNYQ010000227.1:0-7899 GCA_964401305.1 uncultured Acetobacteraceae bacterium
CGGCCGATCTGGCGCATGTGGCCGACGCCGGTGGCGTTGCGGTCGAAGGGGGCGTCCCAGTCGAACTCCTCCTCCGTGTCGACGACGATGGCGAGGGCGGGGGAGGTTTCACGGTCCTCTGCGAGGAGAGGCATCGTAACGGAGGCTGACACGCCGGGCACGATCCTCAGCCCGGCTCCAGGGCCGGGACAGCGCTGCGGAGCGCGGCGATCTCTTTCCGGCCATGGGCGGCGAAGTAGCCCTCGTCGAAGCGGAAGGAGCCGATGAAATGGAAGAACTTCACCTCCTTTCGCGGCCCGCCTGGAAAGAAGCTGGTGTAGGCGGGGAAGGGCAGCACCATCGCGCCCGGGGAGTTGGCCACCGCGAAGTTGGAGGCGCACTGCTCGGTGCCCCATTCGCGCCAGCGCTCGCGCCCGACCAAGCCCTCCATGATGCCATGGAACTCCTCGAGCCGAGCGCGCGGGAAGCCGCCCGGGGCGAAGCCGGAAAAACCGGAAGAGCCGCGGACGTAGAGCAGGTCGTCGGCACTCGGGTAGTGGTCAAACATCCGCTCCGACACGACGCCAATATAGTCGCTGTCCATCTTCTGCGCCGCTGCCGCGGTTTCGCGGAAGCCGCGGATGTGGTTGTTGTTGTCGGCCATGGTGAAAGCGACGCTGCGCTCGATGCAGTCGGTGACCTCCTTCAGGTTGGGGGCCACAGGCAGGGTGTCGCAGTCCACCTGCACGACGTACTCGGTTGCCGCGCGATCGAGGATGTAAAGGATGCGTTCCCAGGTGCCGCCGCGCTGGCAGCGCCCCGTGTCGATATCTTCGAGGATCTCCAAGACAATGCCGGGGAAGTGCTCACGCAGTAACGCCTGACGATCTTGTGGCATCTTTCGCGTGATTATGGCAACAAGCCTACCGCGCCTGACGCGGCGATAGAAAGCCTTCATGCTCAGCAGGTACATCGGTACATCGGACGGAGCGACCATGCTGACAATGGTCAGCGGCGCCGGCAAGATCGGCATCGGCGGCGTGAGGAAGACCTCGCGGATCGCTTTGTCGAAGCGGCGTACCTGGAGCTGGCGCCGGAGCCTGTAGAGCATGAGGAACCCCACCCCTTCCGTGACGGCTTGTGTCGCAGGATCTTCCTGCATGCAAGTTTAAGCGGTGGACCATTGCCACTGCTGGGCCGAGATGGAATTCTAATCCTTTGCGTGATATCGTCTCAGCGGCGGTCTGGACAGCGGCGGTTCCCGTGGGTGCCTTCCGGGCATGGCGGCAAGGAGCGAGCATGCTTGACTTCGCACGCACACTTACCCTGCCGAGCGCCCTCTGCTACGGGCTCTGGCGCTTCGCAAAGCGGCAGGAGGAATCTGTGAGCCTCGCGCTGCGGTCGGGCATACGCATCGAGCTCCGGCCGGACGGCTGCGGCAACGGCGACTACGGCGTCGCCTACGAGGTCTTCGTCCTCGACTTCTACCGCCCGCCGGCCGGAATCGACCCTGCCGCTGTCCGGCTGGTCGTCGACCTCGGCGCCAATGTCGGCTTCTCCGTGCTACACTGGCTGGCCGCCTTCCCCACCTGCCGCGTCATCGCCTTCGAGCCGCACCCAGCGCATGTCGCCCAGGCGCGGCGTAACCTAGCGCTGAACGGAGCTGAAGGCCGGGTCGAGCTTCATATGGTCGCGGCCGGCGCGCGAACGCGACGCATGGCGCTATCCGACGAAGGAACCTCCTCGAGCCTCGGCACCGCGGGCGGCACGGAGGTCGAGGTGGTGGATGTCTTCCCGCTCCTCCTCGGTTGCCGGATCGACCTCCTCAAGATCGACATCGAGGGCGGCGAGTACGAGATCTTCGAGGATCCACGCTTCGCCAAGTTGGACATCGGCGCCATCGTCATGGAGTGGCACGCGCGCGGCCAGGGCGAGGAGGATCGCGCTTGGTGCGAGCGGCGCCTGCAAGCGCTGGGATTTAACATAGAGACGCTGTTCGCGACTCCAACGCATGGCATGTTCTGGGCGCTACGCGGCGGCCCGCACCCCGCCATGGAACGCTAACCCTACGCGTGGTATCGCGCCTGTATTTGCAACTGAACGGTGGAGTTCTTGCGAGCGCGACGTATCCGTCTCACGAGCGCGGGTTTCATTGCGCGGGTGCATGCAGACGCGCTGAGGACCATCCCTGGCGTCGCCGGGCATCGTCGACTGCGTCTATTCCGTGCGGCTCGCTCAGACGCAGACGCAGCAGCTCGGGCACTGGTTGCTCCATGTCCCTTTCAACATGCTGCTCGAGCAGGCGGCGCACTCGCTCTCGCCGATCACGGTCCTTGCCGGGCCGGTGCGGGACCTCCGCGCCATCGCCGCCTCCGCTATCGAGATCGCGCCGGGCCTGCCCTTCTTCCCTCCCACCACGGTGTCCCTCGCCTGCTAGCGAATGCTGGCGCTGCTGCGCTACGCAGCCAGCCAACCCTTTCCATTCCGGCGCAGCAGCGTGCTCGGATGCGACGCTGGATCAGGGCGAGGCGCCGGTGGCCAATCGGGCCAGGTTCGCACACCAAGCCATCGCGGTCTGCGGATGTTGAGGGTGTCAGAACGCCGCAAACAGCAGGTGGCGGAGTGCCAGGCCATAGTGGCAGGCGCGCATGAACGCGGTACCGCTGGTCCTCTCCGTCTTTCCCACCTTCTCGGTGGGAGGGGCGCAGGTGCGCTTCGCCACCCTGGCCAATCGGCTGGGCCCGGCCTTCCGGCATGCCGTCATCGCCATGGATGGCGACTGGACCTGTGCCGAGCGGCTCGAGCCCGGGCTCGACTTCACCTGGCCCGAGGTGCCGGTCAGGAAGGGCGATACGCTCGCCAATATGCAGGCCTTCCGTCGCGCGCTGCAGGAGATCCGCCCCGACGTGCTGGTGACCTACAACTGGGGCACCATTGAGTGGGCGCTGGCCAACCTGCTGCCGCTGGCGCGGCACATCCATTGCGAGGACGGCTTCGGGCCGGAGGAGCAGGCGCGGCAGATCCCACGCCGGGTCTGGACGCGCCGACTGGCACTGCGCCGCGCCACCGTGGTGCTGCCCTCGCGCACGCTGGAGCAGATCGCGACCAGGATCTGGCGCCTGCCGCGCGCCGGGCTGCGCTACGTGCCGAACGGCATCGACCTCGCCCGCTTCGCGCCACGGCGGGAGGCGGCGACGGAAGCGACGGCAGGGCTGACGGTCGGCACCGTCGCCGCGCTGCGCGCCGAGAAGAATCTCGCCCGCCTGCTGCGCGCCTTCGCCCAGGTGTCGGAGGCGATGGACGCCCGCCTGGTCGTGGTCGGCGACGGGCCGGAGCGGCCGGCGCTGGAGGCATTGGCGGCGGCGCTCGGCATCGCGGCGCGGGTGCGCTTCGCCGGCCATGTCGCCGACCCGGCGCCGCTCTATGCGGCGTTCGACGTCTTCGCGCTCTCCTCGGATACCGAGCAGATGCCGATCTCGGTGCTGGAGGCGATGGCCTCCGGGCTGCCGGTGGCCACGACCGATGTCGGCGATGTCCGCGCGATGCTGGCGGAGGAGAATGGCCGCTTCGTCGTCCCGAAGCAGGACGAGGCGGCGCTGGCCGAGGCCATGCGAGCACTGCTGGCGGATGCGGCGCTGCGCCGGGCGGCGGGAGAGGCGAACCGCGCCAGGGCGGAGCGCGAGTTCGATGAGCGGGTGATGGTGGAGACCTATGGCCGGCTGTTCACCGGCAGCGAGGCCGCGTGAGCACGCGAAGGCCGGAGCGGATCCCGAGCGGGCGATGATACCCGCCGGGACGCGGCCCTCACCGGCCGAGGTCGGGCACGATCAGGGCTTCGCCGCCAGGACGAAGGCGGTGAGCCCGAACAGGCGGTTGAGCGGGAAGAGCGGCAGTTCCGCCATGCAGGCGCCCTGCAGCACCATGTTCGCGGCGGGGCCTTGCTCGCGCATCTGGCTGCGCGCGACCATCGCGCCGCCGGAGCGGAGGCGCCCCAGAAGCCGGGTGGCGGCCGCAAGCGGGAAGACCGCGCCGAAGAAGTAGACGCCCTTCTCCACGGTCAGGCCGGCGCTGCGCGCCACCGCCTCCACCTAGCAGGCTGCTGAAATTCCCTCTCGCGACCGGCCATGGATCGTGATTCGCTGACCTCTGGTGGGGGGGCGGATCGGAATGCGCGGCAAGGACGAGGTTCGGGGTTCGCTGTTCAGCTACGTCGATCTGGAGCAGCGGATCCGTGCCGACCACCCGTTGCGGCTGATCCGCACCATCGTCAACGCCGCCCTGGCCGAGATGTCGGCGGAGTTCGACGCGCTCTACCCGCCGACGGGCAGGGATTCGATCCCGCCCGAGCGGCTGTTGCGGGCACTGCTGCTGCAGGCCTTCTACTCCATCCGCTCGGAGCGCCAGTTGGTCGAGCGGATCGACTTCGACCTGCTGTTCCGCTGGTTCGTCGGCCTCGGCGTGGACGACCCGGTCTGGGACGCCACCACCTTCACCAAGAACCGCGACCGGCTGCTGGCGGGCGACGTGGCTGCGCGCTTTCTGGCCACCGTGCTGGCGCAGCCCAGGGTCCGGACCTTGCTCTCGACCGAGCATTTCTCGGTGGATGGCACGCTGCTGGAAGCCTGGGCCAGCACCAAGAGCTTCCGGCCGAAGGACGGCTCCGGCCCGCCGCCGGACGCGGGGCGCAATGGCGAGCAGGACTTCCGCGGGCAGATGGTGCGGCAACGAGACGCATGCGTCCACGACCGATCCCGATGCCAGGCTATTCCGCACGGGTCCGGGCAAGGAGGCCAAGCTCTGCTTCATGGGCCACGCCCTGATGGAGAACCGCAACGGCCTGATCGTCGGTGCCGTCGCCACCCGCGCCTCCGGCCACGCCGAGCGGCTGGCCGCGCTGCACCTGATCGAGCCTCATGCCGACCGCCCGAACAAGGTCACGCTCGGCGCCGACAAGGGCTTCGACACCCGCGATTTCGTTCAACGTCACCCCGCACCTGGCGCAGAATACCAGCGGGCGACGATCCGCCATCGATGGGCGGACCACCCGCCATCCGGGCTACGCCGTCAGCCAGCGGATCAGGAAGCGGATCGAGGAGGCGTTCGGCTGATCTCGGCCGTGCCGTGGCCGTCGGCTGTCAGCAGCACGATCCGGGCGCGCCAAACGTGCTTCTGCAGACTGTTGCGGTCCTCAATAATGGCGCGCAGCCGTTCCCGGTCGCTGGCGGTGACATGCAGGCTGATCCCGGCGTGCATACCCCGCATTCGCACATCGCACCGCGCCGCGGGAAACCCTTTCGGACTCTTCCGTCAGGGTTTGTCCGATAGGGCGTCTGCAGGTGGCCAGTCGGCCCGTCCAGCGCCGCCAACCTCAACCGGTAGTACCAGTGCTCGGCGATGCGATCGCCAAGCATCCTTTGTTCTTTCAGGTCAGAGTGCTTTCCGGGCGCGCGGCGGCCTTGGGAAGCGCGACGTTGGCATCCGCCGCGGGAAACTGCGCTGCCACGACGTAGAGGGGACGGCGTTTCGCTTCTTGGAACAGCCTGCCAACATACTCTCCCATGATGCCGAGTGAGAGCAACTGCATGCCGCCGAGAAACAGGATCACTGCCATGAGCGAGGGATAGCCGGGAAGATCGATGCCCAGCACCAAGGTCCGAAGGACGACGAAGGCAGCGTAGAAGAAGGCCGCCAGGGCGATGGCGGCGCCGACATAGCTCCAGACCCGCAGCGGCGCGGTGGAGAAATTGGTCACGCCCTCCAGGGCGAAGTTCCACAGCCGCCAGGCGCGCCACTTGGACGTACCCGTCACGCGCGGGCGTCGCTCGAAGGGCACGCCGATGGCGGCGAATCCCACCCAGGCGAAGAGGCCCTTCATGAACCGTCCGCGCTCGGGCAGCAGGCGCAGCACCTCCACGACCCGGCGATCGATGAGCCGGTAGTCGCCCGTATCGGCGGGGATCGGGGTCTCGGCCACCGCATTGAACAGCCGGTAGAAGAAGCGGGCGGAGAGGCGCTTCCAGGCGCTGTCCGAGCGCCGGTCGGCGCGCACCCCGTAAACGACGTCATAGCCTTTGCGCCAGTGGGCGACGAAGTCGAGGATAAGCTCGGGGGGATCCTGCAGATCGACGTCGATCGGGATCACCGCGTCGCCGCGGGCATGGTCCAGCCCCGCGCTGAGTGCCGCCTCCTTGCCGAAATTCCGCGACAGGCAGAGGACCCGGATGCGCTGATCCTCGGCGGCGAGGGCGGCGAGCGTCGCGGCGGTGCCGTCGGTCGACCCGTCGTCGATGAAGAGGATCTCGAAGCGCAGCCCGGCCTGCTGCAGGATCGTGCCGACCTTGCCGACGAAGTGCGGGATGGTCGCCTCCTCGTTCAGCACGGGGACGACGAGCGAGAGCAGGCAGTCTTCGGGCTGTGGCCGCCTGGCGAGCGCGATCGCGGGGGGGTGCGATGTCATGGCAGCGATCCTGGCATCCTGGCCGAGCGGCGCTGGCCCGGCGCCGCGGCGGCTTGCTGCATCCTGCAATGCCTGGCTGGTCTCTGCGTCATCCTGCCGGGCCTGTTGCGAGTGTCGCCTTGGTCGCAGCCGATATGAAGCAATTTATGGCCTTTTTCCAGAAAATGTTTTTGTCGGTCGGCGGGGTCGCGGCGGTCACGCTGCGGGCTTGACGTATTCGTATGTTATATGGCTTGCGAGCATCGAACGGATGCCGGGCGTGCTTGCGAGGCGCTGGCGGAGCGGGCTGTCCAGCGCTTCGGCCGAGTTCATGAAGTACGGGATGATCGGGTGCCATGGTCCCGGCCGAAGGCCTGCCTGCAGGGCCAAGCGGTCCCAGGCTCCGCGCGAGCGAATATGCTCGTTGCCGTGGAGATAGGTTTTTCCCGTCCGCTCATCGACGAGCTGGACGACGGTCTTGAAGCCCCGCACCCTGAAGAAGTAGGCCTGGACCAGGGGGTTGAGCGCATTGGGCTCGAGAAGAAACAGCTTGCCCCCGGGCGGAAGTATGCGGGCGCAGCGCTGGAAGAGTTCTTCCGTTGGCTCAATGTGATGGGCGACCTCGTCCATCATGATGGCATCCACGGGGGGCAGGCTCTCGTCCCGGTCCGGATTGGCCAGGACCGGGTCGATGGCGAGCTTCCCCATCTCCTGTTCCCAGACAGATTTGAGCGAGGCGAAGATGCTGACGTGGTCGGGACTTATTTCATAGAAGACAACTCTATAGCCGCAATACGCTAAATATATAGAATCCATGCCGTAGCCAGCGCCGTAGTCAATAATTGTTGATTTTCTTTTGATACTATTCATTATGGGCTGAAGTCTGGCAAACCATTTGAAATGCCGCGAATATAAATCATTTGGATGAACAAAAATTTTGTTGTAGTATTGAAATACAAATTTTTTGTGTTCATCTTGAACATCGGCAGACGACAATAATGATCTGTCTTTAAATTTTCTACAATAAAACTTCACAAATCGGCGAAATTTGTCAAAATCTTGGCTATGGCGAGTCTCGAGTCCATGGCCAGTCTTTTCAGTGCGCACTACAAAATTCCCATTTTTTGTGAGGTTTCGGGTCTTGTCTACATCCCTTCATTGCTGCAGGCCATAGAGATGGGATCCGACGGTGGAGCAAGCTATCCATATTGCGGCGACCGTAGCTGCGCCATCCCTCCATTGCAGCTTTGGTGCGATACCACCACGCCAAAGCGCTGACTCATGAGACCTGTGCGCGGATGTTCTTGATGCGACGCGGGGCGCTTTGATACCGCCGAGCCGAAGGGCTGGCTCATCTGTGTAGGGCGCGCGCTGCGCCGCCGTGATTCCCTCGTTGTCCTGGGAAGGGCAGAGGTCATGGTGGGAGCGGCGCTGAACTGCCCCGGGTTTGCCGGAGGCTCTCACCCTTGGGAAGGTGGAGCCAT
>CAYNYQ010000228.1:0-7871 GCA_964401305.1 uncultured Acetobacteraceae bacterium
TATTCCTTCGCCCGCTCGACCGCGGCGATGAAGCCGTCGCGTGTGAAGTTGCTCGCGGGCTCGGGCAGCGGCGGCAGCGCCACAGGGGCGGCGGGGCGGGGCAGGGGGCGGTCGAGCGCGGCCTCGGCCTCGTCGAGCCGGTGCTGCGCCTCCTCGAAGGCGGCGCGCGCATCCAGCCCCGGCGCCGGCCAGACCGTGGTGAAGAGGCTGAGCGCGTCGCGGACGTGGTCGAAGACGGCGACCAGCGTCGGGCGGATCAGCACGGCGTCGGGGATGCCGAGCAGGTCGGCATTCTTCGCCGGCAGCCGCTCCATCTGCCGCACCATGTCGTAGCCGATGCAGCCGAAGAGGCCGGTGGCGATGGGCGGCAGGCCGGCGGGCAGCGGCAGCTGCGTCTCGGCGATCAGCGCGCGCAGGCTGGCCATGGCATCGGACTCGCGCACCGGCTCGAAGGCGTGCGGCGCGGCCAGCGCATGGCGGTTCAGCTCCGCCCGCCCCTCGCGGCAGCGCCAGACGAGGTCGGGCTCGAAGCCGATCGCCGAGTAGCGGCCGCGGGCCGAGCCGCCCTCGACGCTCTCCAGCAGGAAGCTGTTGGGGCGCCCGGCGGCGAGCTTGAGGAACACACCGACCGGGGTGTCGAGGTCGGCCACGCGCTCCCGCCACAGCACCTGGCCCTGGCCGGCGGCGAGACCTTCGGCGAAGCGGGCGAAATCGGGCGAGGGCATGGGGATGGTCCTGGTGGGGGCTGGACTCTTGGCGGTGGGGAAGGTCTCGGGCGCGCGCGGGCCGCGGCCTCAGCGGCGCCATCGCTCGCGCAGCGGCCGGGGGCGGCGCATCGCCGGGCTCAGGGCCTGGCCAGCTGCTCGAGCAGCCGCTCGTTCACTCGCACATCGGCGCGGCCGCGCAGGGCGGAGAGGAACTGCACCTCGATGTCCTGGGCGATCGACTGCTCGATGGCCGAGCGGATCGGCGCCAGCAGCGCGGCCGGCGGCTCGCCTTCGGGCACGCTGATCCCGGTCAGCTGCGCGATGGCGAAGCCCTCCCGCGTCGGCACCATGGTCGCCTCGCCCGCCTTCAGCTCGAAGAGCGGCGCGAGCAGCTCGGGCGGCACGGCGCCGGCGGCGGCCGGGTCACGGCCGATCTCGGCCACCGTGCGCGCCGGCAGCCCGGCGGCGGCGGCCGCCTCGGCCAGGGTCTGGCCGCCCTTCGCCGCGGCCAGCAGCGCGGCAGCCCGCTCCTCCTGCGCGCGGCGGCGCTGGTCGGCGACCCAGGCCTCGCGCACCGCCGCCTCCACCGCCTCGAAGGGGCGCAGCGCCGGCGGCTGGATCTCCTTGAGGTCGATCGCCACGAAGCCCGCCTCGGTATCGCGCAGCCGGGGCGCCGCGCCGGGCACGGCGGTGAAGAGCGCCTTCAGCAGCGGCTCGCGCGAGGCCTCGATCACCGGCAGGTCGACCCGCTGCCCCTCGGCGTCGTTGCCCTCGGCGTCGATGCGCACGGCGGCGATGCCGAGATCGAAGCGCTGCGCCACCTCCTCGAGCGTGGCGCCACCGGCCAGCGCATCCTCGATCCGGTTCGCCCGCTCGAAGGCGATGTCGGCGGCCTTCTCCTGCGCCACCTCGCGGCGCAGCACCTCGCGCACCTCCTCGATGCCGCGCACCTGCGGCTGCTCGATCGAGACGACGCGCAGCACGTGCCAGCCGAAGGGGCTTTGCACCGGGTCGCTGACGCCGCCCGCCGGCAGCGCGAAGGCGGCCGCGGTGAGCTCGGGCAGCGGCAGCTCGGCGGCCGCGACGGTGCCGAGCGCGAGCGCCTGGCCGCCGGCGGCCGTGGCCAGCTCGCCCAGCGCCTCCAGCGTCGCGCCCTCGCGCCAGGCGGCGGCGAGTTCGGCGGCCTTCTCCTGGTCCGGCACCACCGCCTGTTCCAGCGCCCGGCGCTCCGGCCGCTGGAAGCGGTCGCGGCGCTGGTCGTAGGCGGCCTCGAGCTCGGCATCGCTGACCGCGACCTCGCGGCTCAGCCGGTCGGCGGTCATCACCGCCAGGGTGCCGACGCGCAGCTCGGGCGTCGAGAAGCGCTCGGGGTTGTTCTCGTGGAAGCGGCGGAGCTGCGCCTCGGTCGGCGCCGGCGGCTCGGGCGCGTCGGCGGTGCGCAGCGTGACGATCACCGCCTCGCGCTTCTCCTGCGCCCAGCGCAGCATGCGCTCGGTCAGCAGCTGGGGCGCGCCGGCGCCGGCGCGCACCGCGCCGGTCAGCTGCTGGCGCAGCAGGTCGGAGCGCACGAAGCCGAGGAACTCGGCCTCGGTCAGCCCGCTGCCGCGCAGGAAGGCGTCGAAGGCGCCGCGCGAGAAGCGGCCGTCGAGGCCGCGGAAGCCCTCGAGGCCGAAGACGAAGTCGCGCACCGCCTGGTCCGGCACGACGAGGCCGAGCCGCTGCGTCTCGGCCCGCACCACGCGCTCCATCACCAGCTGGTCGAGCGCCTGGCGGGCGAGGGCCTGGCGCACCCGCTCGTCCGGCTCGAATTGCGGGCCGAGGGCGCGGACCAGGCGCTGCATCTCGCGCCGCATCGCCGCCTGCGTCTCCTCGAGCTCGATCGGCTCGCCGGCGACGCGCGCCACCGCCGTGTCGCGCCCGAGGTCGCGCACCATGTCCTCGATCCCCCAGATCGCGAAGGAGAGGATCAAGAGGGCGAAGAGCACCTTGGCGATCCAGGTGCCGGCGAGGTTGCGGAGCGCGGTGAGCATCGGGTCCCGGGCTGGGGTTGCCGGCCGTGCCATAGCCGAGCGGCCGGGCCTTGCCAAACCTCCGCGGGTGCGCCCGGCGCCGATCGGCCTCGCACGCGGGGGCGCGGCGACCGCCGTTGCCAAGCCAGGCATGCGGGGCGATAGGCGCGCGAAGGATCCGAAGGACGCAGGAGGACGCCATGACCCCCGGGGTTCGGCCGCTGATCGCCGGCAACTGGAAGATGCACGGAACCGTGCGCGAGGCCGCCGCCCTGGCCGGGGCCGTGGCCGAGGGCGCGGCGGCCGGGCCGGAAGTGGAGCTCTTGGTCTGCCCGCCCTTCCCGCACCTCGCCGCCGTGGCCGCCGCGCTGGCCGGGCGGGCCGTCGGGCTCGGTGCGCAGGATTGCCACGCGGCGGGCAAGGGGGCGCATACCGGCGACGTCGCGGCGCCCATGCTGAAGGATGTCGGCGCGGGCTTCGTCATCCTCGGCCATTCCGAGCGCCGCGCCGACCACGGCGAGACGGACGCGGTGGTCCGCGCCAAGGCCGAGGCCGCGCTGGCCGCCGGCCTCACCCCCATCGTCTGCGTCGGCGAGAGCGAGGCCGAGCGCCTCGCCGGCCGGGCCGAGGCGGTGGTGACGGCGCAGCTCGCGGGCAGCCTGCCCGATGGCTTCGCGCAGGCAGGCGGCGTCGTCGCCTATGAGCCGGTCTGGGCGATCGGCACCGGCCGCACGCCGACCGAGGCCGAGATCGCCGCGGTGCATGCGACGATCCGCGACCGGCTCGAGGTGCGCTTCGGCGCGGCGGGGGCGGGGCTGCGGATCCTCTACGGCGGGTCGATGAAGCCGGCCAATGCGGCGGGGATCCTGGCCCTGCCGAACGTGGATGGCGGGCTGGTTGGCGGCGCGAGCCTGGTCGCGGCGGATTTCCTGGCGATCGCGGGGGCCGCCAGGCCGGGCTGACCGGCGCCGCGAAGGGTGCTTGGATGGGCGGAGGGCCGGTGGGCTGCGCGCCGGCCCGCACGCCCTTGCGGGAGCGACGCCGATGAGCACCCTGGACCTCGACGCCGAGATCGACGCCCTGCGCGCGGCGGATGCGCGCGCGCGGTCGCGGATCGAGCGCATCCCCGACCTGCGCTGGCCCGATGGCGCGCGCATCGCCGTCAACTTCACCCTCGACTTCGACGCCATGCTGCTGCGGCGCCTGCTGGGCGAGCCGGCGCAGCAGCTGGCCAAGGGCGAGTTCGGCGGCCGCGTCGGCATCTGGCGCTGCATCGAATTCTTCCCGGCCATGGGCGTGACCGCGACGCTCTTCACCGTGGGCCGCATCGCCGAGCTCTATCCGGAGAGCCTGAAGGCCGCCCACGCCGCCGGCTTCGAGATCGCCGACCACATGTGGGAACACCACGTACCGAAGGACGCGGCGCTGGAACGCGACCACCTGCTGAAGACGCAGGGCGCGCTGGAGGGCATCACGGGGCGGCGGCCGGTCGGCACGCGCAGCAGCCATTCGCACGCGCTGCTGCGGGAGCAGGGCTTCCTCTACGCCTCGCACGACACTGCCGACCACCGGCCCTACTGGCTGGCCGATCCGGGCGGTGAAAACGCGCTGCTCAACCTGCCCTTCCACTACGCCATCGACGACGCGATGTTCTACTCCTTCGCCTGGCTTGGCAGCCCGAACCAGGCGCAGCGCATCTCCGACCCGGAGCGCGTGATGGAGATGTGGTGGGACGCCTTCCTGCAGCAGTACCGCGACGGCGAGGGCGGCGGGTACCTCAATGTCTGCATGCATCCCTTCGTCTCGGGGCGCGCGCTGCGCATCGGCATGCTGGAGCGGCTGATCGCGCGCATGAAGGCGCTGCCGGGCGTCTGGTTCCCGAGCTGCGAGCAGGTGGCGCGGCATATCCACGCACAGCATCCGCCGAAGCGGCTCGGCTGAGGGAGGCCGGACCATGCCCTGGAAGGACGGCTACACCATCTCCGACGAGATCGCGGTGCGCGACGCCGCGATCGCCTGGCCCGGCGGCGCGCGGCTCTGCGTGCTGATCACCGTCGATCTCTCCATGGCCTCCGGGCCGGAGGGGATCACGGCGAAGGACATCGAGGGATCGGTCGCGCAATTCGGCCTCGGCGACGGGCTCGAGGGCGTCCTGCGCGCGCTGGCGCGGCACGGGCGGCGGGCGAGCTTCGCCGTGCCCGCGGCGCTCGCCGCCATCCGGCCCGAGGCGGTGCGGGCGATCCTGGACGGCGGGCACGAGATCGCCGCCGCCGGCATCCGCCACGAGGATGTATCGGCCCTGCCGCGCGCCGAGGAACAGGCCCGCATCCGCCGCGCCGCCGACCTGCTGGAGGCCGCGACCGGCACGCGCCCGCGCGGCTGGTATTCGCTGCCGCGCCAGTCCGACCCCTTCGCCGGCGGCACGCTGAGCCCGAACACCATCGACCTGCTGCTGGAGGAGGGCTTCGCCTGGTTCGGCAACGGCCAGGCCGACGACGCGCCGCACTGGTGGGTGAGCGATGCCGCCGCGCGCCGCGCCATCCTGGCGCTGCCCTACTACTACCATTTCGACGACCAGTGGTTCTGCATGTTCCCCGCCAAGGGCACGGGGCTCGAGAACCCGGACATGCTGCACCGGAACTGGCGCGGCGAGTTTGCCGCGCAGTACCGGCGCGGCCGGTGCTTCCACATGGTGATCCACCCGCAGCACAGCGGCTTCGCGCACCGGCTGGCGATGCTCGACGGGTTCCTGGGCTGGGTCGGGCAGCATCCCGGGCTCTGGAACCCGACCGGCAGCGAGTGCGCCGCGCACTGGGAAGCGGCGCTGCCGCCGGCAGAGCACCTCAGGCTCTCGCCCTCGATCTGGAAGGACCATCCGGGCAGCCTGAGCTGAGCGCGCCCCGGCGGCGCGGATGGGGAGCAGGCGCGTGCGGCCCGCTCCCCGTCCTGGTGCATCCGGCCCTTGGCGCCTTGCGGGGCCGAGGCCGTCCGGCCGCGTCAGTGCGGCTGGAAGACGAAGTCGGACGCCGAGAGCGAGGCGACGTCGATGCCGGTCAGCGTGAAGGCCGTGGTCTGGCCGTTGGCGAAGAAGGAGACGACCGCATCCCCCGCCGCATTGGCGGCGATGGCGAGGTCCTCCAGGCCGTCGATGCCGGTGGCCGAGATGAACAGCCGGTCGATGCCGTCCTCGAAGTCGGTGACGGTGTCGGAGCCGCCGCGGTCGCTGAAGATGAAGCGGTCGGTGCCGGCGCCGCCGGTCAGCACGTCGTTGCCCGCCTCGCCGCGCAGGCGGTCGTTGCCCGCGCCGCCGGAGAGGGTGTCGTCGCCCTTGTCGCCGCGCAGCAGGTCGTCGCCGCCGAAGCCGAACAGCCTGTCGTTGCCCTCCTCGCCGCGCAGCTCGTCATTGCCGGCGGTGCCGTTCAGCGTCTCGGAACGCTTGGTGCCGCGAATCTTCGCCATGGGTCCGGTGTCCTGTCTCGTTGCTCGCCGGGACCGCGATGGCCCGGTACCAGAGCTGCTGCAGGCGGCGTGCCAGGGGCGGTTTCATCGCAGGATCAAGGCGTTGGGCGGCGGGCAGGGGGTGCCGCGCCGCCACCCCGGGGGGAATGGCCCCCATCACCGGGGGCGGAGCCCCAACTCCGGGGCGCCGGGACGGGGGCAGGGCCACCCTCCGGCCGGCACCTCCGCTTCACGACCTCGCGAGAGACGCGGCGCTACCCGAGGTCGAGCACGGCGCGGGCGAAGGCCTCCGGCGATTCCTGCGGCGGGTTGTGGCCGACCCGCGGGAAGACGCGGCGCTCATAGGGGCCGGTGAAGAAGCGGTGATGCGTCTCCGACCCCGCGACCGGCCCGACCCCATCGGTCTCGCCATGGATGCAGAGGCTCGGCACCGGGATGCTCGGTCGCGCGGCGAGCGCCGCCTCGAGGGCGGCATGGGCGGGGTCGCCGGGCGCATAGCCGAAGCGGTGGCGGTAGGAGTGGATCACCACCGCGACGAAATCGGGGTTGTCGAAGGCCGCCGCGCTGGCCGCGAAGGTGGCGTCGTCGAAGGCCCAGTCCGGCGACCAGAGCCGCCAGAGCAGCCGGGCGATGCCGCGCCGGTCGGCCGCCAGCCCGGCCCGGCCGCGTTCCGTGTGGAAGTAGTACTGGTACCACCAGCGGTATTCCTGCTCGGGCGGCGCCGGCGCCGCCGCGGCGGCGATGTCCTGGATGGCGTAGCCCGTGCAGGTGACGAGGCCGGCGACGCGCCCCGGGTGCAGCGCGGCCAGGATGCAGGCGGCGCGCCCGCCCCAGTCGTAGCCGGCCAGCACGGCGCGGGGGATCTGCAGCGCATCGAGGAAGTCGAGCAGGTCCTGCCCCAGCGCCGCCTGCTGGCCCGAGCGCGGGGTGGCGGGGTCGAGGAAGCGCGTCGGCCCGAAGCCGCGCAGATAGGGCACCAGGCACCGCCGCCCGGCCGCGACCAGGCGCGCCGCCACCGCGTCGTAGCCGCGCGGCGCATAGGGGAAGCCGTGCAGCAGGACCACGGGCGGTCCCTCGGCGGGGCCGGACTCCTCGTAGGCGATCTCGAGGCGCGGGGTGTGGCAGGTGCGGAGGACGGGCGTCATGCGGCCAGTCTGGCTCCGCCGGCGGCCGAGGGGGAGGGGAGGCGGCCGCGGTTGGCCCGCGCGCGCGGCGGTGTCATCCTCGGGCCATGCTCCGTCGCGCTCTCCTGATCCTCGGCGCCGCGCTGGTCCCCGCCGCGCGTGCCGCCGCCCAGACCGGCCCGCAGCCCCGCCTGCCGGAGGAGCCGCTGGTCATCCTCACCCGCGACGGCAAGCGCCATGCCTTCCGCGTCGAGATGGCGGTGGACCCGCAGCACCAGACGATCGGCCTGATGTTCCGCGAGCGGGTCGGGCCGGAGGAGGGGATGCTGTTCGACTGGGGCACGCCCCGGGAATCGGCGATGTGGATGCGCAACACGCTGGTGTCGCTGGACATGCTGTTCATCGCCGCGGATGGGCGCGTGCACCGCATCGCCGAGCGGACCGTGCCGCATTCCCTGGCCAGCATCGAGAGCCGCGGGCCGGTCCGGGCAACGCTCGAGCTTGCCGCCGGGACGGCCGAGCGGCTCGACATCCGGGTCGGCGACCGCGTGCTGCACCGGATCTTCGGGACG
>CAYNYQ010000229.1:0-7867 GCA_964401305.1 uncultured Acetobacteraceae bacterium
TGGCGCCGATCAGCACGAACCTGGTGCTGAGCTACATCGGCGAGCACGTGCTGGGGATGCCGCGGAGCTATTGATGGCCGCGCGTCGGTCCCTGTAACGAAACCATCCTTTGACCGGCCAGGAGGGTCCGGTCTCCGTTCCGGCCATTGCTCGCGCACCAGAACGGAGAAGACGCGATGTGCCGGTCCCTTCTCGCGGCGCTGCTTGGCAGCACCGCCGTCCTTCTGCACCTCCCCGCCCCCGCCGACGCCTCGTCCATCACCAGCCTGCTGACGGTTCCGGGCGGAGCGACGGATCTCAGCGGCCAGGGCGCCGGCGCGGCCGGGAACCGGCTCGGCGGCTTCGGCTCCGACCTCTACTTCGACGCGGCGACGAACAGCTTCTACGGCGTGGCCGACCGCGGCCCCGGCTCGGGCGTCGTGCCCTATGCGACGCGGGTGCAGCAATTCGACCTGTCGCTCTCGCCCAGCACGGGCGCGATCGGCGGCTTCACCCTGCAGCGGACGGTCCTCTTCACCGATCCAGCCGGCAACACGCTGGACGGGCGGCATTCCACGGCGCTCACCGGCAACCCTGCCAACCTCGGCCGCAGCTTCGACCCGGAGGGCTTCGTCCTCGGCCGTCAGGGCACCTTCTTCGTCGCCGACGAGTACGGCCCGACGGTGAAGGAGTTCAGCGCCGACGGCCGCGAGATCCGCACCTTCACCCCGCCGGCGAACCTGGTCCCGACCCAGCCGAACGGCACGGCGAACTTCACCGACGGCCGCCCGACGATCGCGACGGGCCGTCAGGACAACCGCGGCTACGAGGGCCTGGCGATCAACCCCGAGGGCACCAAGCTCTACGCCGTCCTGCAGGACCCGCTGGTGCAGGAGGGGAGCACGGACGGCCGCTTCAGCCGCAATGTCCGGATCGTCGAGTACGACGTGGCGAGCGGCACGCCGGGCCGGCAGTTCATCTACCAGCTCGAGGCGCTCTCCGACATCAACGACCGCATCCCCGGCACCGCGCAGGATTTCGCCGCGAGTTCGCAGGGCCGCAACATCGGCCTCAGCGGCATCGTCACGGTGAACGAGAACGAGTTCCTGGTGCTGGAGCGCGACAACCGCGGCTTCGGCACGGTGGACACCACCGGCGACAACCCGCCGGTCGGCACCAAGCGCGTCTACCGCATCGACCTCACGGGCGCGACCGATGTCAGCGGCGTCAGCCTCGCCGGCTCGAATATCCTGCCGTCCGGCATCACCCCGGTCAGCAAGACGCTCGTCGTCGACCTCCAGGAGGAACTGCGTGACGCCGGCCAGCTCGTGCCGGAGAAGATCGAGGGCATCGCCATCGGTCCGATCCTGCCGTCCGGCCTAGTCTCGCTGATCTTCTCGACCGACAACGACTACAGCGCCGAGGTGGATCCGACGGGCCTGGTGTTCGACGTCTGCACCAGCGGCGTGCAGGTGCCGGGCAACAGCGGCTGCCCGACGGGCAGCACGTTGATCCCGACCACCCTGTTCAGCCTGGCCGTGGACCTGCCCGGCTACGTCGCGCAGGCCCGGGACGTGCCGGAACCCGCCAGCCTCGCCCTTCTTGGCACCGGGCTCGTCGGCTTCGCGGCGCTGCGCCGCCGCCGGCGCGGCTGAGGCGCCGGCCCCGGTCACGCCCCCATTGACGAAGCGCCTGCTCCGGCCGATGGCCGGAGCGGCATCGGAGGTGTGGCATGACCGGATCGAAGCCCCTCGCGGGTCTCCTCGTCGTCTCCATGGAGCAGGCGGTCGCCGCGCCCTACTGCGCCTCCCGCCTCGCCGATGCCGGCGCGCGGGTGATCAAGATCGAGCGGCCGGAGGGCGATTTCGCCCGCGCCTACGACGCCACCGCCAAGGGCCAGTCCAGCTACTTCGTCTGGCTGAACCGCGGCAAGGAGAGCGTCTGCCTCGACATCAAGGACCCGGCCGACAAGCAGGTCCTCTCGACCCTGATCGCCCGGGCCGATGTCTTCATCCAGAACCTGGCCCCCGGCGCCATGGCCCGCGCCGGCTTCGGCAGCGCCGAGCTGCGCGCCAGGCATCCCCGCCTGATCACCGTCGACATCTCGGGCTATGGCGAGGAGGGCGACTACGCCACCATGAAGGCCTACGACCTGCTGGTGCAGGCCGAGACCGGCCTCGCCAGCGTGACGGGCCGCGCCGAGGGGCCGGGCCGCGTCGGCGTCTCCTGCTGCGACATCGCCTGCGGCATGAACGCCCATGCCGCGGTGCTGGAGGCGCTGATCGCGCGCTCCATCACCGGCCAGGGCAAGGGCATCGCCGTCTCGCTCTTCGACGGCATGGCGGACTGGATGACGGTGCCGCTGCTGCAATACGAGGGCACGGGCAGGAACCCGCCGCGCATCGGCCTCGCCCATCCCTCCATCTGCCCCTACGGCGCCTTCGGCACGAAGGACGGGCAGCTCGTGCTCATCTCCATCCAGAACGAGCGCGAATGGGCCTCCTTCTCCGCGCATTTCATGGACGACGCCGCGCTGCCGCAGCGGGAGGGCTTCCGCAGCAACAACGAGCGCGTCGCCAACCGCCCGATGGTGGATGCGCATATCGCGGCGATGTTCGCCGCGCTGACCCGCGACGAATGCGCGGCCAAGCTGCGCCGCGCCAATACCGCCTATGGCTTCGTCAACGACTGCGAGGGGCTCAGGAACCATCCCGCGCTCCGCCGCATCGCGGTGGAGACGCCGGAGGGGCCGGTCGAGATCAACGCCCCGGCCGCGCGACTCTCGGACGGGCCGCGCGCGCTCGGGGCCGTGCCGGCGCTCGGCGCCCATACGGCGGCGGTGCGGGCGGAATTCGGCGGCTGAGCCTGGCCGCCGCGCCGCCCGGGCTCAGCGGCGCGCCTCGGCGATCTCGGTCACGAAGACGGGCCGGCCGTTGACCCGCTGCCCGGTCAGCCGCAGCGCCGGCACGGGATCGAGCAGCGTGCCGCGCCGGCCGGTCAGGTCGGGCCGGCCGGTCAGCGCCAGGGCGCGCTGCTGGAAGCCGTTGATGCGGATCTCCCGCCCCTCGGGCAGGCTGCCGCCCCAGGCCACGGCCAGGGCGTCGCGCTGGCGAAGCTCGGCATAGCGGCCCGCCATGGCCGGCCAATGCGCCATGACCTTCAGCTTGTAGGCCTCGCCGCGCTCGGGCGTGGCCGAGTGGTAGTGCGCCGCCGCCCGCTCCCAGTCGCCGCCCACGCTGGCGTGCAGGCGCTTGAGGAACTGCGCCGCATAGGCCGCATTGGCCGCCGGGTCGAAAGCCTGCTCAAGCGAGGCGAAGGCGGTCGGGTGGTGGAACAGGTTCACCTGCATGCAGCCGACGTCGATCACCTGCACGCCGCGGGCCTGCAGCGCGCGCACGGCCGCGAGCGCCTCCGCCTTGCTGTCGAAGTGGCGCCCCTGGCCCTCGGCGTTGATGGTCCAGGGCCAGGGCGTCAGCGCCCCGCCGCGCGGGTCGGCGCGGCCGGACTCGACGCGGGCGATGGCGTTGAGCAGGCCTGGCGCCGTGCCATGCGCCCGCTCGGCCGCCGCGATGGCCTCGCGGCACTGCGCCCCGGGATCGGTCGGCGCGGCGGCCGGGGCGGCGGCTGCGACGGGCGTCGCGCGGCGGGCTTCGGGCCCGGATTTCCGGCGCGCCTCGGCCGGCGCGGTCACGACGCAAACCCCCAGGCACAGGATGGCGAGAAGGCGGCGTCGCATCGGCTCTCCTTGTGGCGAGGTCGCAGTGGACCGTTTAACCCTTTGATTCCGCGAATACCAGCCCGCGGGATGCAGCGCGCCGGCAGGCCCCGGAGCTCCTGCGGAATTTGTGTTGCAGTGCAAAAAAGGGCTTGCGTCCATCGCACGCCCTCCATAGATTGTGCAGCGCAGCAACACGGCAGTTCCGGGTTGCTGGCCTTTCTTGGACGTTTCCTCCCTAAACTCGGCGGTGCCGCAAGGCACCGCCTTTTTTTTGCCCGCGGCGGCGAAGGCGCCCTGTGGCCGCCCGCCGCACCTCGGCCAAGCCGCGATTCCGCGCGCTAACGCAGGAATGACCAGTCGGCCTCGGCGAACCCGCCGATCAGCCGCGTAAGGTCCGCGTGCAGCGCCGCCATGCGCGGCAGCCGCTCGATCCGTGCCTCGTCCATGTAGAGCGGCCGCGCGATCTCGATCTGCAGCGCGTGCACGCCCTCGCGCGGCCGGCCGTAGTGGCGGGTGACATAGCCGCCGGCATAGGGATCGTTGCGCCGCACCCGGTAGCCCATGGCCTGCAGCGCTTCCTCGGCGATGCGGGTGGCGCGCGGGGCGCAGGCGGTACCGTGCGCATCGCCCAGCACGAAGTCCGGCGGGTTCGCGGCCTGCGCCGGGTGGGTCGGCATGGAATGGCAGTCGATCAGCAGGCAGCAGCCGAACTCGGCGCGGGTCTCGGCAATCAGCGCGGCCAGCGCGGCATGGTAGGGCTGCCAGTAGCAGCGGATGCGGTCCTCGGCCTCGGCGAAGCTGAGCTTGTGGCGATAGACCGGCTCACCCGTGGCGACGACGCGGGCGATGGTGCCGAGCCCGGCGCCGACCCGCGGGCTGGCGGTGTTCACCCAGGACGGCAGCTTGCCCTCGAACATGTTGGGGTCGAGTTCCCAGGGCTCGCGGTTCACGTCGCAGAAGACGCGGGGGAAGGTGGCGGCGAGCAGCGGCGCGCCGTGTGCCGGCGCGGCGTCGAAGAGCTCGTCCACGAAGCCGTCCTCGCTGCGCCGCAGCGCCAGCGGGTCGAGCCTGGCCGAGGCCACGAAGGCGCCGGGATAGGAGCGGCCGGAATGCGGGGAGGCGAAGACCAGGGGAATGGTCTGGCGCGCGGGGCGGTGCAGGCGATAGGGCGGCTCGGCGGCCTCGATGGGTCCGCCGGGGGCCGCCGCGGGGTCGAGCGGGAGGTCCATCGGTCGGGCGATATGGCCACAGTCGGGCGGCGCTGTCATCTGCCGCGCCGCGCCGTCCCCGGCAGCCCGCGGCCCCTCGTCCATCCGCCCGGTTCCCCCGCGCCGGCGCTTGCCCCTGCGGCGCCTGCGCGCTACACGCTCGGACCTCGCGGGCGGGCGCGTAGCTCAGCGGGAGAGCACTACCTTGACACGGTAGGGGTCACAGGTTCAATCCCTGTCGCGCCCACCATCGCCCTGCAAGCCCCTGTTTTCAATGCTTTGTTGCCGGGTTTGCGCGGCCTCCCCCCATGGCGGCTTCCCGTGCGGGCACCGGCGTCCGTAAGCTGTCGCAATGCGACCACCGCTTCCCCGCCGCCTGCTCGGCGCCACCGCCCTAGCCCTGCTCGCCCGGCCGGCCCTGGCGCAGCAGCGCCCGCGCGTCGGCGACGTCGCGGCGGTCACGGGCCGCGCGCTGGCGCATTTCGGTAGCGAACCGCCACGCCCCCTCGCCCCCGCCGCGCCCCTGCTGCTCGAGGACACGCTGGCGACCGATCCGGATGCCCGCCTCGCCTGCCGCCTGGCGACGGGGATCGAGATCCGCCTCGGCGGCAACGCCACGCTGAAGCTGGACCGCCTGGCGCTGCGCGGCCCGCGGCGCGGGGTGCTGCTGCAGAGCCTCTCCGGCCCGCTGGTCTTCGACCGTCCGCCCGCCGCCGGCGCCGTGCCGGTAACGCTCGACCTGCCCTGGGCGCGCATCGCGGTGCGCGGCACGCGCTTCTTCGCCGGCCCGCTGGAGGAGGTCCACGCCGTCTTCTGCGCCCGCGGTGCGGTGAGCGTGGCGCGGGATGCCTGGCGGGTCCGGCTCGGCCCCGGCGATGGCGTCGACATCCCGCGCACCGACGCGCCCGTGCCGGAGCCGCCGGTGCGGCAATGGGGCCAGGCGCGCATCGCCCGCGCCTTCGCGCTGGTGGAATAGGCGCCCGGTGCCCGGCCGGCCGCTCAGCGCGGCCGAGGCGCCGTCAGCCGCAGCACCAGCGCCGCCAGCGCCACCGCCAGCAGCAGGATGCCCGCCGGCACCGCGGCCGGGCCGGCGAGATCCGCCGCCAGCCCCAGCGCGCCCGGCAGCAGCGCCACGCCGGCCATCGCCGCCGCCACCTGGAAGCCGATGGCATGCACGGCCAGCGCGCCGCCGAGCCGCGCTGGCGTGCGCGCCATCAGCGTCGGGTAGACCGGCGCCAGCATGGCGGCGAGCAGGGCGAGCGCCGCGAAATCCGCGAGCCCCGCCAGCAGCAACGCCGCGGCCGCGACCGCGACCGGCACCGCCAGGCGTAGCAGCCGGTCCGGCCCGACCCGGTCGACGACGAAGCCGAGCACGATGCGCGCGCCCGCCAGCCCGGCCCAGAACAGTGCGGCCGCGCCCGCCGCCTCCGCCGGGCCGGCGCCGCGTGCGACGAGGATCGTCGCCGCCCATTGCCCGGCGCTCGCCTCGAGCCCGGTGTAGACGAAGAAGACCGCCATCTGCAGCCGCACCAGGCGGTGCCGCAGGGCGGAGAGCGCGGTCACCGGCGCCCCGGCCTCGGCCGCCGGCGCCGCCGCATCCCAGCGCCGCCGCGTCAGCAGCACCGCCAGGCCGAGCGCCAGCAGCAGCGCCGCCACCGCCGCATAGCCGGCCTGCCAGCCGGCGCCCCCGGCCAGCAGCAGCGTCGCCAGCGCGGGCCCGAGCGTCGCGCCAATGCCCCAGCAGCCGTGCATCCAGTTCAGGTGCCGGGGCGCGAAGCGCGCGGCGGCGAAGAGGTTGAGCCCGGCATCCACCGCCCCGCCGCCGAGGCCGGCCAGCACGCCGAGTGCGACGAAGAGCCCCCAGGGCGGCGCCAGCGCCTGGCCCGTGGCGGCGAGGGCGGTGGCGCCGAGGCTCGCCGCCAGCAGCCCGCCGAGGCCGAGCCGCGCCGTCAGCCGCCCGGCCAGCAGCCCGGCCAGGATGGTGCCGGCGGAAACCGCGGCCAGCACCAGCCCCAGCGCCGCGTTCGGCAGCCCATAGGCCGGCGCGATCTCGGGCCAGAGGGTGCCGGGCAGCGGATCCGGCAGGCCGAGCCCGACGAAGGCGAGATAGGCGAGGAGGAGGAGCGGCACGGGGCAGGCCTAGACCATGCGCCGCGCCGCGCGAAGCGCGCCCTGCCGCGGGGCGCGCCCGCGGGGCGCGCGCGCACCCTTGGCGGCGCGAAGGGACCGCGGCCCCCAGGCCGGCCGGCCCACCGCGGGCGCATCGCCCGCCTCCCCGCGGTGCCGGGGCGGGGGGCCGCCCGGCTACAGCCGATGCACCACCGCCTCCCCCTCCAGCCCGCGCAGCGCGAAGCGGCCGAGCGGCGGGCCGAGCGCGGCCTCCTCGATGCCGGTCACCAGCCCCCGGCAGCCCTGCCCCTTGGCCAGTTCCTGCAGCCGCGCCGCGACATTCGCCGCGTCGCCGCAGATGGTCCAGGTCAGGCGCGAGCCGCCGACCTCCCCGGCCAGCACCTCGCCCGCGGCCACGCCGATGCGGGTCTCGCCCCAACCCAGCGCCGCCGCCTCCGGCGTGGCGCGGAATTCCTCGGCGAAGCGGTCGATCGCCCGGGCCGCCCGGAGCGCCCGCGCGCCATGGTCCGGCTGCGCCACCGGCGCGCCGAAGACCACCAGCGTGCCGTCGCCGATCAGCCGCTCCAGCGTGCCGCCCTCGGCGGTGACGATGCGCTCGATGCCGGCGAGATAGGCGTTCAGCACCGGCACCACCGCCTCCGGCGCGGCGCGGCGCACCATGCCGGAGAAGCCGGCGATGTCGGTGATCACCACCGCGACCCGGTGCCGCTCCGGCCGAAGCCGCGCCTCGGCCGGCAGGGCGAGCAGCGCCGTCGCCACGCCCGGCGGCAGCCGATGCGCGAAGCGGGCGGCCAGCGCGGCCCGCTCCCGCGCCGCCCGGCGGGCCGCCGCC
>CAYNYQ010000230.1:0-7840 GCA_964401305.1 uncultured Acetobacteraceae bacterium
TCGTGCGGCATGACCGTGTCGATGTCGACCGAGCCCATGCGCTCCTTGATCGCGCGCTCCATGCGCAGCAGGCCGACGCGGTACTGGTTCTCCATCAGCTCGCCGACCGAGCGCACCCGGCGGTTGCCGAGATTGTCGATGTCGTCGATCTGCCCGCGCCCGTCCTTGAGGTCGAGCAGCACGCGCAGCGTCGCCAGGATGTCCTCCTTGCGCAGCGTGCGCTGCGTGTCGGCGACCTCCTCCAGGCTGAAGCCGAGGCGCATGTTCATCTTCACGCGCCCGACCGCAGAGAGGTCGTAGCGCTCCGCGTCGAAGAAGAGGCCGCGGAACAGCGTCTCCGCCGTGTCCGGCGTCGGCGGCTCGCCGGGGCGCATGACGCGGTAGATGTCCATCAGCGCGTCCTCGCGGCTGGTGTTCTTGTCCACCGCCAGCGTGTTGCGCATCCAGGGCCCGACCGTCTGGTCGATGGCCAGCGTCGGCAGCCGGTCGAGCCCGGCCTGCTCGATCACGGCCAGCTTCGGCTCGGTCAGCTCCTCGCCGGCCTCCGCCCAGATCTCGCCGGTCTCCATGTTGACCAGGTCCTCGGCGACGTAGCGGCCGAGCAGGTCGGCGCGGCCGACGAGCACCTCCGTCGTGCCGCCCTCGGCGATCTTGCGGGCGGCGCGCGGCGTCAGCTTCGCGTCCTTCTCCGCCACCACCTGGCCGGTCCGGGCGTCGATCAGCGGCTCCTGCAGCTTCACGCCGCGGAACCCGTCCGGATCGAAGGGCCGCGACCAGCCCTGCTCGACGCGCGAGAACACCACCTGGCCGTAGAAGGCCGCCAGGATCTCCTCGGCATCCATGCCGCGGATCTCGTTCGGCTCGATCTCCTGCCCGGCCTCGGCGCGCTCGGTGCGCAGCCGCGCCGTGCGCGCCGAATCGAGCGCCATTAGCAGCGTCGTCGTCGGCAGCTTGCGCTTGCGGTCGATGCGGACGTAGCAGATGTCCTTCGCGTCGAATTCGAAGTCGAGCCAGGAGCCGCGGTAGGGAATGACCCGCGCGGCGAAGAGGTACTTGCCGCTGCTGTGCGTCTTGCCCTTGTCGTGGTCGAAGAAGACGCCCGGGCTGCGGTGCATCTGGCTGACGATGACGCGCTCGGTGCCGTTGATGATGAAGGTGCCGTTGTCCGTCATGAGCGGCATGTCGCCCATGTAGACGTCCTGCTCCTTGATGTCGCGGACGGAACGGCTGCCGGTGTCCTCGTCCACGTCCCAGACGATCAGGCGCAGGCGCACCTTCAGCGGCGCGGCGAAGGTCAGGCCGCGCTGCATGCACTCCTCGGTGTCGTACTTCGGCTCCTCGAGCTCGTACTGCACGAACTCGAGCCGGCCGCGGCCAGCGAAGTCGTCGATCGGGAAGACGCCCTTGAACACCTCCTGCAGCCCGGTGTTCGTCCGCGAATCCGGCTGCACCTCCATCTGCAGGAAGGCCTCGTAGGAGGCCCGCTGCACGTCGATGAGGTTCGGCATCGGCGCGACCTCGGGCAGGCGCCCGAAGCTCTTGCGGATCCGCTTGCGCCCCGTGAACGACTTCGCAATGGCGTTCATGCCTGTTCCTGTCCCTCGGCCGAGGCCGGGCCGAAGCCCGCCTGGCGCCCACCGCAACTGCCAGGCCGCCACGCACGCGCGGCCGCCCGCCCAATCCATGCGGCCACGACGGGGAAGCCCGGGCGCTGCGCCCGCTCCACCGCCACGGCCGTGACGCCGCCGCCCTTAGGCAACGGCAGCGCGGACAGGAACCCATGGGGTTCCCGCCCGCGCCGAGGCCTCGACTGTCTGCCGGCCCCTGCCCCGCCCCGGCTCGGCCGGGACGGGGGAAGGTGGGGTCGGATTACTGGATCTCGACGGACGCCCCATTCTCCTCCAGGACCTTGCGGATCTTGTCCGCCTCGTCCTTGCTGACGGCTTCCTTGACGGTCTTCGGAGCGGCCTCCACCAGGTCCTTCGCCTCCTTCAGGCCAAGGCCGGTGATGGTCCGGATCTCCTTGATGATGTTGATCTTCTTGTCGCCCGCGGCCTTCAGGACGACGGTGAACTCCGTCTTCTCCTCGACCGGGGCGGCCGCCGCGGCAGCGCCGCCGCCAGCCGGCATCGCGGCGACCGCGACCGGCGCGGCCGCGGACACCCCCCACTTCTCCTCCAGCATCTTGGAGAGCTCTGCGGCCTCCAGGACGGTCAGGCTGGAGAGCTCGTCAACCAGCTTCGCGAGATCGGCCATATCGGTGTACCCTCTGATCTAATGGCTTGGCTTGCCGTTTGCAACACCCGGGTCGGTTCCGGCCACGGGCCCCTGCCCGCGGTACCGGGGCCGCCCGGCCCATTCCAGTCCTTGCGGCCCTCAGGCGGCCTCGGCGTCCTTCTTGGCGAAGGCCGCCAGCACCCGCGCGACCTGCCCGCCCGGCGCCTGCAGCACCCCCGCGATGCGCGTCGCCGGGGTCTGGATCAGACCCAGCAGCTGCGCCCGCAGCGTCTCGAGGCTCGGCAGCTCGGCGAGCGCCTTCACGCCATCGGCGTTCAGGGTCTGCCGGCCCAGCGCCCCGCCCAGGATGACGAACTTGTCGTTCGTCCGCGCGAACTCGATGGCCGTCTTCGCCACCGCCACCGGGTCCTTCGACCAGGCAAGCGCCGTCGGCCCCTTCAGCAGGGGCGCGATGCCATCGAATGTCGTGCCGTCCAGGGCCCGCAGTGCCAGCCGGTTCTTGGCGACCTTGTAGGTCGCCCCCGCCGCCCGCATGCGGCGCCGCAGATCGCTCACATCCGCCACCGTGAGCCCCGCATTGCGGCCCACGAGCACGAAGGAGGTATCGGCGAACACCGCGTTGAGGGCGTCGATGAACGCGGCCTTTTCTTTACGGTCCACGTCACGTCTCCGTCCTGGGCCGGCACCTGGTGGAGGGGTGCCCGCCCGTCTTCCTCACGCCGGGTGCCGCCGCGGCCCTACGCACGCGACCGCGCCGCACCCTTCCTGTTCGCCTGTCCAGGTCCGGAAAGCCAAGCCAAGCCGGCCCGCGGCGGGGCAAGCCCCACCGCCGGCCCGATCGTCCGGCACCCCGTCTACCGCTGGCCGGGCCTTGCCCGATCAAGTCCCCTGCGGGACACCGGCGGTCTCGGACAGGTGCGGAGGGAGCCGGGGCCCCCTCCTGCCCGCCCACCCACGGGTGGGCGTATCCCTTGCGCGGCGGGCCTCAGCCCGCCTGCGACAGCGAGCCGATGTCCACCTTCACGCCTGGCCCCATCGAGGAGCTGAGGGAGACCTTCTTCACGTAGGTCCCCTTCGCCCCGGTCGGCCTGGCGCGCTGGATCGCATCCACGAAGGCGCGCGCATTCTCGAGCAGCCGGGCCTCCTCGAAGGAGGCCTTGCCGATGCCGGCATGCACGATGCCGGCCTTCTCGGCGCGGAACTCCACCTGGCCGGCCTTGGCCGCGGTCACCGCGCCCTTGACGTCCATCGTGACGGTGCCGAGGCGGGGGTTCGGCATCAGCCCGCGCGGGCCGAGGATCTTACCCAGCCGGCCCACGAGGCCCATCATGTCGGGCGTGGCGATGCAGCGGTCGAAGTCGATCTGCCCGGCCTGCACCTTCTCGGCCAGGTCGTCGGCCCCGACCACGTCCGCCCCGGCGGCCAGCGCCTCCTCGGCCTTGGCGCCGCGCGCGAAGACGCCGACGCGCACCGACTTGCCGGTGCCGTTCGGCAGCCCGACCACGCCGCGCACCATCTGGTCGGCATGGCGCGGGTCGATGCCGAGGTTCATCGAGATCTCGATCGTCTCGTCGAACTTCGCCTTCGCGTTGGCCTTCACCAGAGCGATCGCGGCCTCGAGCGGATGCACCTGCTCGCGGTCGAGGCCCTTGTAGATGTCGGCGAGGCGCTTGCCCTGCTTGGCGGCCATCGGATCAGCCCTCCACCACGGTGAGGCCCATGGAACGGGCCGACCCTGCGAGCATCCGCACCGCGGCCTCGACGTCGTTCGCGTTCATGTCCTTCATCTTGGTCTCGGCGATCTCGCGCAGCTGCGCCTTCGTCACGCGCCCGACCGTGCCGCCCTTGCCCGGGGTGGTGTGCCCCTTCTCGATCTTGGCGGCCTTGAGCAGGAAATAGGTGTTCGGCGGCGTCTTGGTGACGAAGGAGAAGGAGCGGTCGGAATAGGCGGTGATCACCACCGGCGTCGGCGTCCCCGGCTCCATCTGCTGGGTCGCCGCGTTGAACTCCTTGACGAACTGCATGATGTTCAGGCCGCGCTGGCCGAGCGCCGGGCCCACCGGCGGCGAGGGATTCGCCTTGCCGGCCGGGATCTGCAGCTTGATGTAGCCGGTGATCTTCTTCGCCATGTCCTGTCCCTGGTGTCAGGGAGGCGCGGTGCATGCGGCCCCGGGGTCCTGGCAGCCGGACCCCCGAACCTCCCGCGTCCCGTGTTCGGAAGAGCGCGGCGTATGGCGGCGGGGGCGGCGCGAGTCAAGGAAAAAGCCGCGGCCCCTTCCCCACCCGCCGGCGCGCGGCCACCATGGCCCGTCCAACCTCGAGGGCGATTCGATGCCGGCCCGCACCCTCCGCGTCCTGGCGCTGCTAGCGCCGTGGCTCGCCACCGGTTGCGCCGGGGGGCCGGGCGCGACCGGCGAGGCGGCAGCGGGGCCTGGCCCGGTCGTGGCCGCCGCCGCCACGGCGCCGGTGCCCCCGGTCGCCGAGGCGCCGCTGCCCCCGCTCGCGCTCGCCCCGCGGGCCCGCTGGACCCGCATCCGCATCGACCCGCGCAGCGGCATCAGCGCCGCCTGGCGTGCCTCGCCGCCGATCCCCCGCCCGGAGGGACGCCAGCGCCGCTGGATCGTCGCCGACCTGAAGGCGCCGATCCGCCTGCCCGAGACCGGCGGCCAGGCGCGCTCCGTCGCCTTCCTCGCCGACTACCGCTGCGACCAGCATGCCTGGGAACCGGTCGAGATCATCTGGTTCGCCGGGCGCGAGGCGCAGCGGCCGATGCTGACGGAGGCGCCGCGCGGCCGCGGCGAGCGCCGCGTGGCCGAGGGCACGCTGGTCGACGTCTTCCTCGACGCCGCCTGCGGCCCTGCCGCGCATCCCGCCGCGCCCGGCCGGTAGCGGCCCGCGGGCCCGGCTACTGCGCCTGGATGCCGGTCCGCGCGATCAGCGCCCGCATGCGCGGGATCTCCTCCTCCAGCGCCTGGGCCAGCTTCGGCGCATCCACCTCGGGCCAGAGGATGGTGCCGGTGCTGTCGAAGAGCTTGATCACCTCCGGATCGCGCAGCGCGACCCGCGTCGCCTCGGCCAGCTTCGCCACCGCCGCCGGGGGCGTGCGCGCCGGCGCATAGATGCCCGCCCAGCCCAGCAGCTCCGCGCCCTTCACCCCCTGCTCGTCCAGCGTCGGGATCTCCTGCGCGATGGCCAGCCGCTGCCGCGCGTTGATCCCGAGCGCCCTGAGCCGCCCATCGCGCACGAAGGGCAGCGAGGAGAGCGGGTAGTCGAACATCAGGTCGACGCGCCCGGCGGCGATGTCGGTCAGCGCCTGGATGGTGTTGGCATAGGGCACGAAGGTCCACCGCACGCCGGTCGTGCTGAGAAAGAGCTCGGCCGCCATGTGCTGGCCCGAGCCGACGCCGCCGGCGAAGGTCACCTCCCCCGGCCGTGCGCGGGAGAAGGCGAGCAGTTCCTCCACCGTCTTCCAAGGCCGGTCGGGTGCGGCGACCATGATGTTGGCCGAGGCGCCGATGCCGTGCACCGGCGCGAAGTCGCGCCGCGCATCCCAGCGCAGGTTGCGGTAGAGGAAGGGCGCGATCGCGAAGACCGCGAAATTGCCGTAGAAGATGCTGTGCCCGTCCGGCGCGGCGCGGGCCGCGGCCTCGGCGGCGATGGTGCCGCCGGCCCCGGTGCGGTTCTCGATCACCACCTGCTGGCCCAGCACCGGCGCCATCTTCTGGGCGATCAGCCTGGCGCCGACGTCGAGCACGCTGGCTGGCCCGCCCGGCACGATCCAGCTCACCGGCTTGCTCGGCGCCCAGCCTTGCTGCGCCGATGCCGGGCCCGGCCGCGCCAGCCCCGCCGCGGCGGCGCCGAGCAGCGCCGCCCTCCGCCCGATCCCCATGTCGTCCTCCCGAATCCGCTGCGGCCTCCACCGGCCCGCTTGCGCGCCAGGGTTCCACAGCGACGGCGCGAAAACCAGGGGTGGTGGATGACGGCGGCCGCCGCATCGGCCAGGATCGGCATCGGCGGATGGGAGGGCGGCGGCCATGGGCGAGGGCACCGCGGCGCGCCTGGTCGGCAGTTGGCGGCTGGTCGAGACCTGGCGGGAGGAGGCGGCGAGCGGCCGGCGCGAGGCCCAATTCGGCCCGGCGCCGAGCGGCTGGATCGTCTACACGCCCGAGGGTCGGATGATGGCCCTGATCACCGGCTCGGCCCGGCACCCGCCGCGCGACGCGGCCGACCGGGCCGCGCTGCATGCCTCGATGCTGGCCTATTCCGGGCGCTACACGGCCTTCGCCGACCGCGTCGAGCACCGGATCGACGTCGCCTGGCAGCCCGCCGTGGTGGGCCAGACCTTCATCCGCTTCGTCCGCTTCGAGGGCGAGCGGCTGGTCCTGACCAGCCCGCCCGGGCCGAGCGCCGTCGACGGGGTGGTGGCGACGGTGACCGTGGTCTGGGAACGCGACGCCTGAGCGCCGCGCCTCTGCTCAGACCTTCTCGACCTGGCCGTATTCCAGCTCGACCGGCGTCGAGCGGCCGAAGATGGAGACGCTGACCTTCACCCGGCCGCGCTCCTCGTCCACTTCCTCGACCGTGCCGTTGAAGCTGGTGAAAGGGCCGTCGGCGACGCGCACCTGCTCGCCGACCTCGAAGGTGATGGCCGGGCGCTTGGGCTTGTCCACGCCCTCCTGCACCTGCTTGACGATGCGCATCGCCTCGGCCTCGGAGATCGGGGCCGGCTTGTTGCGGGCGCCGAGGAAGCCGGTGACCTTGGGCGTGTCCTTCACCAGGTGCCAGGCATCGTCCGACATCGCCATCTTCACCAGCACGTAGCCGGGGAAGAATTTGCGCTCGGAGTTCACCTTCTGGCCGCGGCGAACCTCCACCACCTCCTCGGAGGGGACGAGGATCTCGTCGATCTGGTCGCCCAGGCCCTTCTTCTCGGCCTGTTCCTTGATCTGCTGGGCGATCTTCTTCTCGAAGCCCGAGTAGACGTGGACCACGTACCACTTCTTGTCGGCCATCGTCCCGACCCCTTCCATCACCCGAGCCCCTCCGCGCGCCGCATGGGTCTCAGCCCAGCCCGAAGACGAAGCGCATCGCGAAGGCGATGATCTGATCGACCACGAGGAAGAAGACCGCGGCCAGCGCCGAGAGCGCGAGCACGAGCCCCGTGGTGATCAGCGTCTCCCGGCGCGAGGGCCAGGTGACCTTCGCCACCTCGGACCGCACGTCGCGGACGTACTGCGCGGGCTGGAACTTGGCCAAGTGGTCGTCCTTCGGTCTTCGCCGGGCACGGCGGCCTGCGCCGCCACCGGGCCCGGATGCTGCGTCCTGTCGTGCGGCGACGGCAGCGGCCCTTGGCAGGGGCGGAGGGTCTCGAACCCCCAACCTCCGGTTTTGGAGACCGGCGCTCTAGCCAATTGAGCTACGCCCCTGCACGCGGCGGGCCGGCGGCCTGTCGCGCGCGCGAGAGGCGGCGTATAGGGCGGCCCAGGAAGCCTGTCGAGGGTCGCCACGCCGCGCCAGGCCAGCGGAAGGGGCGCCGCGGCGCCCCTCCCCGGCCCCTACTTCACGATCTTGGCGACGACGCCGGCGCCGACGGTGCGGCCGC
>CAYNYQ010000231.1:0-7840 GCA_964401305.1 uncultured Acetobacteraceae bacterium
GCTGGAGGCGACGCATATCGCGGCGCTGGAGGTGTGCAGCCTCGAGGATCTGCGCGCGCATGCGGCGGACGCCGCGCCCTGAGGCCGCTCAACGGCGGCCGGCGATGACGGCGCGGTCCTCCTCGGTCAGCGACACCGGCGTGCCGCCGCGGATCAGGGCGGCGAATTCCTCGTCGGGCGCCATCAGGGTCAGGCAGTAGAGCTTGCCCGCGCCGGTGTTGCGGATGACGTGCTCGACGCCGGGCGGGACCAGCAGCGCGTCGCCGGGGCGGAGCGGCGTCTCCTCCCCGCCCGCCAGCGCCACCCCCTCGCCGGCGAGGACGAAGAAGACCTCCTGCGCGCGGCGATGCGTGTTGGGCGGCGTGGCGCCGCCGGGGGCGAAGATCTCCACCACAAGGGTGAAGTCCACCGCATCGGCCAGCGGGTCGAAGAGGCAGGCGAAATAGTTCGTGTCGCCGGGCGCGATGCGGAAGCCGCGCAGCTCCGTCGCAGACCGCAGCGTCGGGCTCACCCCTTGTGCTCCAGCCGGTAGCGGTGCGCCGGATAGGCGCCCAGCACCTTCAGCGCGCGCGAGAAGAAGGCCAGCTCCTCCAGCGCGCGGGCCAGCGGCGGGTCCTCCGGATGGCCGTCCACGTCCGCGAGGAACTGCGTGGCGGTGAACTCGCCATCCAGCATGTAGCTCTCGAGCTTGGTCATGTTCACGCCGTTGGTGGCGAAGCCCCCCAGCGCCTTGTAGAGCGCGGCCGGGATGTTGCGCACGCGGAAGACGAAGGTGGTCAGGCAATGCGGCGTGCCCGGCGCGGGCGGCGCCGGCGTCTGCGAGCAGACGTAGAAGCGGGTGGTGTTGTGCGCCGCGTCCTCGACATTGCGGCGCAGGATCTCGAGCCCGTAGATCTCCGCCGCCAGCGCGCTGGCGATCGCCGCATCCTCGACGCCGCCGCGGGCGGCGATCAGCTCGGCCGCGCCGGCGGTGTCGGCCTCGATCACGGGGGTCAGAGACAGCTCCCGCAGGATGTTGCGCACCTGCCCCAGCGCCACGGGGTGGCTGTGCGCGCGCTTGAGGGTGCGCAGCGTCGCCCCCTTCGGCGCCAGCAGGCAGTGCTCGACCCGCTCGAAATGCTCGCCGATGACGGAGAGGCCGCTCTCGGGCAGCAGGCGGTGGATGTCGGGCACGCGCCCCGCCAGCGAGTTCTCGCAGGGCAGCATCGCCAGCTGCGCCTGGCCCGCCCGCACCGCATCCATCGCCGCCTCGAAGGAGGGGCAGGGCAGGGTGGTCCAGCCCGGATAGGCGGCGCGGCAGGCGAGGTCGGAATAGGCCCCCGGCAGGCCCTGGAAGGCGATGGTGGTCATGCGGGGCTCGTCATGCGCGTGGGGCCTCGGGTTCGGGGTGCCTGGTCATGGCGTGCTGCGCGGCGCGGCGAGCAGCGCCCGCGCGCGCTCGAGGTCGGCCGGGGTGTCGACCCCGAAGGGGCCATGGGCGATGCGCGCCACGCCGATGCGCATGCCCGCCTCCAGCGCGCGCAGCTGCTCGAGCTTCTCGCGGGTCTCCAGCGCGCTCGGGGCCAGGGCGACGAAGCGGTCCAGCGCGGCGCGGCGGAAGGCGTAGATGCCGATATGGTGCCAATGCGGGCCCGGCCCCCAGGGGATGGCGGCGCGGGAGAAGTAGAGCGCCGGCGCCGTCTGCGCCTCGCCCTGGAAGGCGCAGGCGCATTTGACGAAGCTGTCCGTCGCCAGCTCGAAGGCATCGGCGATCGGGCAGACCAGGGTGCCGATGTCGATGGCGGGGTCCTCCAGCGGCCGCAGCACGGCGCGCAGCGCCGCCGGGTCGAGGGTCGGGAAGTCGCCCTGCAGGTTCACCACCACGTCGTGCCGGCCGGCGGGGTCGAGGGCCGCCAGCGCCCGGTGCACGCGGTCGGTGCCGGACGGCACGTCCTCCTCCACCAGCACGGCGGTGCCGCCGGCGGCGCGCACGGCATCGGCGATGGCCCCATCCCCGGCGGCCACCGCGGCGGGGCCGATCCCCGCCTCCAGCGCGCGGTCGAGCACGTGCAGCACCATGGGGCGGCCGCCGATCCCGGCCAGGGGCTTGCCCGGCAGCCGCGTCGCCGCGAGCCGGGCGGGGATGACGATGATCGGGGTCATGCGGGCAGGCTGCGGCAGGCGGCGGGTGGCGGCAAGGGCGACGGGCTTCTGCAGCGGCGACCCGGCGCCTGCAAGCCGCCCCGGCCAGCCTCGGCAGGCAGGGTCACGTATGCGGCCGCTTCCAGCCCCACGCGGCGTGTCCCTTGCCTGGCGCGGCGGCCGGGTTGAACCCGCCGGGCGCCATGATAGGACCGCGCCGCTGCAGCGGAGACCGCCCCATGCCCCCCGCCACCGATCCGCTCGACCCCGCTTTCGCCGCCGCGGCCGAGGCGGCGGCCGATGCCGCCGGCGCCGTCATCCGCCCGCTCTTCCGCAGCGCCCTGCTGGTGGAGGCAAAGGGCGATGCCAGCCCCGTCACCGCCGCCGATCGCGGCGCCGAGGAGGCGATGCGCGCCGTCCTTTCGGCCCGCTTCCCGGCGCACGGCATCTGGGGCGAGGAGTTCGGCGCCGACCGGCCCGATGCCGAGTGGCTCTGGCTGCTCGACCCGATCGACGGCACGCGCGGCTTCGTCACCGGCCGGCCGATCTTCGGCTGCCTGGTCGCGCTGCTGCATCGCGGCCGCCCCGTGCTCGGCCTGATCGACCAGCCCGCCACCGGCGAGCGCTGGGTCGGGGCGGCCGGGGCGCCGACGCGCTTCCGCTCCGCGCTCGGCGGCGCGCCCGGCTGCCGGCCCTGCGCCACCCTCGCCGAGGCCGAGCTCTCCTGCACCAGCCCCGACATGTTCCGCCCCGAGGACCGCGCCGGCTTCGAGCGGCTGCGCGGCGCCGCGCGGCGGGTGACCTGGGGCGGCGACTGCTACGCCTATGGCCTGCTCTCGCTCGGCCTGCTGGACGTGATCGCCGAGGCGACGATGCAGCCCTGGGACTGGGCCGCGCTGGTGCCGGTGGTGGAGGGCGCGGGCGGGCGCGTCACCGGCTGGGGCGGCGAGGCGCTGACCCTCGGCGGCGCCGATGGCCGCGTGCTGGCGGTGGGCGACCCGGCGCTGCTGCCGGCGGCGGTCGCCCTGCTTACCGAGGGGTAA
This sequence comes from uncultured Acetobacteraceae bacterium, assembly GCA_964401305.1. Lineage (GTDB taxonomy): Bacteria > Pseudomonadota > Alphaproteobacteria > Acetobacterales > Acetobacteraceae > JAIEOP01. Next base: position 3,165 of record CAYNYQ010000231.1, read on the forward strand.
GCGCCCCGCCGTTGCAGCGTGAGGGGCGAGCCCCCATCCTCGGCCCCATGCAGCGCCGTCATCTCCTGGCCTCGGGCCTCGCCCTCGGGCTCGCCCCCGCCCTTCCCGCCCCCGGGGCCAGGGCCCAGTCTGCGGCCCAGTCGGGGGGGGCCCAGCCGGCCGCGGCCGGGCCGCTGCGCACCCATGCCCTTTCCCTGCTGGGCGAGCCCGCCCTGCCGCCCGACTACACCCATTGGCCCTGGGTGAACCCGGCAGCGCCGAAGGGCGGCGAGATCGTGCTGACCGCGCTCGGCAGCTTCGACAGCTTCAACGGCTACATCCTGCGCGGCACGCCGGCCGTCGGCCTCGGCCTGCTCTACGACACGCTGCTGAAGGAGAGCGCGGACGAGGCGAGCACCGAATACGCCCACCTCGCCGGCGTGATCGAGGTGCCGGCGGACCGCATGGGCGTGGCCTTCGAGCTGCGCCCCGAGGCCCGCTGGCACGACGGCCGGCCGGTAACGGCGGAGGACGTGGTCTTCACCTTCAACGCGCTGCGCACCCATGGCCGCCCCTTCTACCGCGCCTACTGGGCCGACGTGGCGGAGGTGGTCGCCGAGGGGCCGAAGCGCGTCGTGTTCCGCTTCCGCACCAACGAGAACCGCGAGCTGGCGCTGATCCTCGGCCAGATGCCGGTGCTGCCGAAGCACTGGTGGGAGGGGCGCGACTTCGCCCGGCCGCTGCTGGACCCGCCGCTCGGCTCCGGCCCCTACCGGATCGAGCGCTTCGAGGCGGGGCGCGGCATCACCTATGCCCGCGTCGCCGACTACTGGGGCCGCGACCTGCCCAGCATGAAGGGCACCAACAATTTCGACGTCATGCGCTACGAGTATTTCCGCGACAGCACCGTGGCGCTGGAGGCCTTCAAGGCCGGGCAGATCGACTTCCGCACCGAGAACATCGCCAAGGAATGGGCCACCGCCTACGACTTCCCGGCCGCGCGGCAGGGCCTGGTGAAGCGCGACGAGATCCGCCACGAGCTGCCGACCGGCATGCAGGCCTTCATCGTGAACCTGCGCCGGCCGATGTTCCAGGATGCAAGGGTACGCCGCGCCCTGATCGAGGTCTTCGACTACGAGTGGATGAACGCCAACCTGTTCTACGGCAGCTACGCGCGCACCTCCTCCTACTTCTCGAACTCCGAGCTCGCCTCCTCCGGCCTGCCGGAGGGGCGGGAGCGCGCGATCCTCGAGGGCTATCGCGGCCGCATCCCCGAGCAGGTCTTCACCGAGGCCTATCGGCTGCCCGCGACCGACGGCTCGGGCAACAACCGCGAGGGGCTGCGCCGCGCGCTCGGCCTGCTGCGCGAGGCCGGCTGGACGGTGCGGGAGCGGCGCCTGGTGAACGCGCAGGGGCAGCCATTCGAGTTCGAGATCCTGCTGAACGGCCCCTCCTTCGAGCGCGTCGCGCTGCCCTACGTGCAGTGGCTGCAGCGCCTGGGGATGGCGCCGCGCGTGCGCACGGTCGACCCCGCGCAGTACCAGGTGCGCATGGACGCGCACGACTTCGACATGACGGTGGACGTGATGGGCCAGTCCCTCTCCCCCGGCAACGAGCAGCGCGACTACTGGACCTGCGCCAAGGCGCGGGAGAACGGCAGCCAGAACCACGCCGGCATCTGCGACCCCGTGGTGGACGAGCTGGTCGAGCTGATCATCAACGCCCCCGACCGCGAGGAGCTCGTGGCCCGCACCCGGGCGCTCGACCGCGTGCTGCTCTGGCACCACTACGTCGTGCCGCACTGGCACAGCCGGGTCTTCCGCATCGCCTACTGGGACAAGTTCGGCCGGCCGCCGCGCAACCCGAAATACGCCCTCGCGCTCGACAGCTGGTGGGTGGAGCGCGGCCGCGAGGGCCAGGTGGAGCAGGGCAAGCGCGAGCAGCGGCAGTAGCGTGGGCGCCTATCTCCTCCGCCGCCTGGCGCTGGTGGTGCCGACGCTGTTCGGCATCATCCTGATCAACTTCGCCGTGGTGCAATTCGCCCCGGGCGGCCCGGTGGAGCAGATGATCGCCGAGCTGCGCGGCGAGGGTGCCACGCTCGGCCGCCTGACCGGCGAGGGCGGCGGCGAGGTGCGCCAGCCCGGCCCCCCCGACCGCGCCGGCGGGCAGGGGGCGGGCGGCGCGGGGCCGGTGGGGAACTACCGCGGCGCGCGCGGCCTCGACCCCGCCGTGGTGGCCGAGATCGAGCGCGCCTTCGGCTTCGACAAGCCGGCGCATGTGCGCTTCTGGGAGATGCTCTCGGGCTATCTCCGCTTCGACCTCGGCCGCAGCCTGTTCCGCGACCGGCCCGTGGTGGAGCTCATCCTCGAGAAGATGCCGGTCTCGATCTCCCTCGGCCTCTGGTCCACGCTGATCATCTACCTAGTCTCCATCCCCTTGGGCATCCGCAAGGCGGTCAAGGACGGCACGCGCTTCGACATCTGGACCTCGGCGGCGGTGCTGGTGGGCTACGCCATCCCGGGCTTCCTCTTCGCCATCCTGCTGGTGGTGCTCTTCGCCGGCGGCAGCTTCCTGCAGATCTTCCCGCTGCGCGGCCTGCTGAGCCCGGGCATGGCGGAGGCGCCCTTCCTCGATCGCGCGCTCGACTACGCCTGGCACATGGTGCTGCCGACCACCGCGCTGGTCATCGGCGGCTTCGCCGGGCTGACCATGCTGACCAAGAACTCCTTCCTCGAGGAGATCAACAAGCAGTACGTCGTCACCGCCCGCGCCAAGGGGGCGGGCGAGCGGCGCGTGCTCTACGGCCACGTCTTCCGCAACGCCATGCTGCTGATCATCGCCGGCTTCCCGGCCGCCTTCATCGGCATCCTGTTCACCGGCGCGCTGCTGGTCGAGATCATCTTCTCGCTCGACGGGCTCGGCCTGCTGGGCTTCGAGGCGGCGATCCGGCGCGACTACCCGGTGATGTTCGGCACGCTCTACATCTTCACCCTGCTCGGCCTGGTGATGCAGATCGTCGGCGACTTCACCTATACCCTGGTCGACCCGCGCATCGACTTCGAGGCGCGGCGCTGATGGCGCTGACGCCCCTCACCCGACGCCGCCTCGCCAACTTCCGCGCCAACCGCCGCGGCTGGTGGTCGCTCTGGATCTTCGCGGCGCTGTTCCTCCTCACCCTATTCGCCGAGTTCATCGCCAATGACCGCCCGCTGGCCGCGCGGGTGGAGGGGCAGTGGTTCTTCCCCGTCCTCGCCGACTATGCCGAGAGCGACATCATCCCCGACGGCCTGCCGACCGAGGCCGACTGGCACGACCCGACCTTCCGCGAGGAACTCGCCGGGCGCGGCGGCTGGACGCTCTGGCCGGTCATCCCCTTCTCCTACGCGACCGTGGTGCGCGACCTCGGCCAGCCGGCGCCCTCGCCGCCCAGCGCGCGCAACTGGCTCGGCACGGACGACCAGGCGCGCGACGTGCTGGCGCGCGTCATCTACGGCTTCCGCATCTCCGTGCTCTTCGGCTTCACGCTCACCATCGTCGCCTCGGCAGTGGGGATCGCCGCCGGCGCGGTGCAGGGCTTCTACGGCGGGCTGACCGACCTGCTGTTCCAGCGCTTCATCGAGATCTGGTCGGGCATGCCGCAGCTCTTCCTGCTGATCATCCTGGCCAGCGTGATCGAGCCGAGCTTCTGGTCGCTGCTGATCTTCCTGCTGGTCTTCTCCTGGATGGGGCTGACCGGCGTGGTGCGGGCGGAGTTCCTGCGCGGCCGCAACCTCGACTACGTGCGCGCCGCCCGCGCGCTGGGCGTCTCCGACACGCGGCTGATGGCGCGGCACATCCTGCCGAACGCCATGGTGGCGACGCTCACCTTCCTGCCCTTCATCCTCTCGGGCTCGGTGACGGTGCTGGCCAGCCTCGACTTCCTCGGCTTCGGCCTGCCGCCCGGCTCGCCCTCCCTCGGCGAGCTGCTGGCCCAGGGCAAGAACAACCTGCAGGCGCCCTGGCTCGCCTTCACCGGCTTCGTCGTCCTCGGCGGCGTGCTGACGCTGCTGATCTTCGTCGGCGAGGCGGTGCGCGACGCCTTCGACCCGCGCAAGCTGCCGGGGGGGTTGCGCGGATGACGCTGCTCTCGGTGGAGAACCTCTCCGTCGCCTTCGGCGGGCGGCGCGTGGTGCGCGGCGTCTCCTTCGCGCTGGAGCGCGGGCGGACGCTGGCGCTTGTCGGCGAATCCGGCAGCGGCAAGTCGGTCACGGCGCTCTCGGTGCTGCGCCTGCTGCCGCCCGCGGGCAGCAACCCCGAGGGGCGCATCCGCCTCGACGGGACCGAGGTGCTGGAGGCGGGGGAGGCCGCGTTGCGGTCGCTCCGCGGCGGCACGGCGGGCATGGTCTTCCAGGAGCCGATGACCTCGCTCAACCCGCTGCACACGATCGAGAAGCAGGTGGGGGAGGCGATCGCGCTGCACCGGCCGCTCGCCGGCGCCGCGCTGCGCGCCCGCATCCTCGAGCTGCTGCGCCGCGCCGGGCTGCCGAACGCGGAGGCCCGGCTCGCGGCCTATCCGCACCAGCTCTCGGGCGGGCAGCGGCAGCGGGTGATGATCGCGGCCGCGCTGGCCAACGACCCGAAGCTGCTGATCGCGGACGAGCCCACCACCGCGCTCGACGTCACCATCCAGGCGCAGATCCTGGAGCTGCTGGCGGCGC
>CAYNYQ010000232.1:0-7784 GCA_964401305.1 uncultured Acetobacteraceae bacterium
CTGGCGTGAGCGCGGGCATGTCGAGGAGCGAGGAGAAGAACGGGCGCGGCGGGCCACCCATGCAGCCCATCATGCCCATGCCTGTGCCGCAGCTCTGCCCCGGCTGTGCGGCCCCCGGCGGAGCCAGGCTCGGCGCCGGGGCCTGCTGCGGGGCAGTGCCGGCCCCAGGGTGATGTGCGGCATGGTCCCCCGGCTCGGTCTGCGCGCCGGCACTGCCCGATGCCAGGAGGGTGGCCACGACCAGGGCAATAACGGCGGCAACCCGTTCCGTACTCCGCGCCGCCCGGCGCCCGGTCACACCGCCGAGGCCGGCGCCCGGCACGTCGGCCGCATCGCTCCGGGCGCCCACGTGGATCCGAAAGGCACCTGGACGACCGGGGCCAGGCACCAGTCGGTCGCATCCAGCGCCAGCAATGACGGTCGTCAGCGCGGCCCAGCGTAACGCGGTCCGCCCGCGGCCGACGACCACGTCGCCGCCGTGGCGCGCTTCTCCGCCACCGCCCGTCCGCCCCGAAGCCATGGACCTAGAAGGTTCCGATGAAGGGCAGCATCAATGTCGTGGCGAGGCGCTTCTGGGCGTCGTCGAGCTGGGCGAAGAGGGCGTTGAAGGCGAGGCGCGTGGTCCGGATCGACTCCAGCCGCGCGGCGATGTGGTTCTCGTAGCCCACCAGCCGCGCCATGGGATCGGCGGCGGTGTTCGCGCCGTGCAGCGCGTCGCGGGCGGCATCGAGGTGCTCGCGGCCGGCGCGGAGGGCGGCGGCGAAGGCATCCCAGGCCGCCGCCTGGGCGTCCGTGATGCGGAGTTCTGCGCGCATCTGGGCAATGCGACCTTCGAGGCGCTGCGCGGAGCCGGAGGGGTTCCCGCCCGGCATCGACATCCCGGCACCTGGCGCCGCGGGAGGCTGGGCAGGCATCGCGCCGGCCTGCGGGCCGCCGCCCATGCGCATCATGCCCTGCATCATCGCCATCATCGGGCACATGACGGCGGCGGTGCCGCCCCCCGGCATCTGCATGGTACCCATCGGGGCCATGGCCGTGGGCGCCTGACCCTGCGGGGCACCCATCGCGTTGTTCGACATGCCCGGCATGCCCGCCGGCGCTTGGCCCTGAGCGCCGGGCCCCATCCGCATGGCGTCGTCGCCCATCATCCCGGACATCCCGCCGGCGGCGGGCGCTTGGGTCGCAGAGGAAGGAGGCATTTGGCCTCCCCCCATTGGCATCATGTCCATCATCGCCAGGTGCAGCGGCTGCGGCTCGGTTCGAGCCTGTGCGATGCGGGGTCCGGCGGCGACCGCCGCGAGCGTGATGCAGGCGAGGAAGGCAGGCGGCGTGCGCATGGCATGTGTCCTCTCGTTGATGACGCGAGCCTCGTCCCATCCGGTCCGCGCTGTCTCTGGATGGACGCGAGGGCAGCGCTTGCCTTACGGCGAACCAGGCATTCCGTACTCAGGGGCGTAGTGATCTCGCCAAAGTCCAGCGGTACGCCCAAGTATCCTGCTCGGATGGGGCCATGTGCCTGAGCGGACGACGGAGGCGCTTCATGGGTAGACGCGGTTTTTTGCTGGCCGGGGGCAGCCTCGCTGGACTCGTCGCATTGCGGGCCCGTGCCGCGGGCACCAGTGCGGATCGACCAGCGCTGCGCGTCTGGCGGGACCCGAATTGCGGGTGCTGCGGCGCATGGGTTGCCCACATGCGCGCCGAGGGTTTTCAGGTCGAGGACAGCGTCGTGCCATCCGTCGCGCCGATCCGGCGCGCCTTGGGGATTCCGGCCGATCTTCTGTCGTGCCATGCCGGCCTCGTCGACGGCGTAGCCCTCGAAGGGCACGTGCCGGCTGCGGCCGTGATGCGCGTGCTCGCCGACCGGCCTGCTGGCGTCAGGGGGCTCGCGGTGCCCGGGATGCCGATCGGCTCACCCGGCATGGAAGTGCCGGGGCAGCCCGACGAGGCCTTCGACGTGATCGCCTTCGGCGGTGGGCCGCATCGGCCATACATGCGATTTGTCGGCGGGCGTCCAAACTGATCTTTACAGTGCGCATTGACGGAGGTCGGGTGCCCGCTCCGCCGCATGGACCGGGATAGGTGCTCCGCAGGGAGGTGAGCTTCCACTGACCTGACACCCCGCGTCACTTGCTTCGCAACGACTGAAGTCGGACGTGCCATTCATCGGCAACTTGGCACCATGTGTGTCAGTGGCGCGGAGAGCGCGGCTCCGCTTGCACGGAGCCCCGGCGTCATGGCCGTGTCGAGCGGCCAAGCCCCGAGCCCATGGCGTGGTCCATGTGCCGACACCCGCTCACCATGCTCTGCTGCTCGGCGGTAAGCTGCTGCCCCGACTGCACCATTCGGAGGATTGCGGGGCACTGCTCCATGCGCGCCTGGTGATCCATCGGCATGGCCTGGTGCTGAGGCGCGCAGGCCGACAGACCCAGTGCCAGTGCGGCCATGGGGCCGAAGAACCCCGTCGAGAGTAGAGACATGATCGTACCTCGTCAAGAAACGTGGAACCGCATTCCGGCGTTTTCCTCTCCCTACGCGCTCAACAGCGCGTCTTTGTCTTCGCCCAGATTCCCCCCATGCATTCCGAAGCCGGACCTGGCGGGTTCGGCGGCCAGCACCTGCATGCTTCGGCGAGAGGGTTGGGTCGGCCTCGGGCGTTGGTTGCTGGGCGTGTCCTGGCGAACTCCATCGACGATGATGCTCCTTTCCGTCACGACGATGGCCGGTGCCGGGGCTTACCGAAATCATCGGTCTCGCCGCTGCCGCGTCGCCGCGCACCGAAGGCAGCGCGCCGTGTCCGGCTGCGGCCTCGCCCATCCGGTCGGCGCCCGCGCGACGTTCGTGCCGATCCGGACGCCGGGGGTCTGTTGGGCAAGGGCTACCTCGTGGCGCTAAGGAGCGAGGACAATGCTTCCTGCGGACCGACGCGTGCCCGCGCCTGAGGCGCCATCCTCAGCCAAACTCTGCAGGCGGGAAAGCGCGAGCGGTACAGTCCGCGCCTGTAGCAATACTATGTTACGCTGCGCACGAGGCGCGCTGCTCAAGCTTCCATTGCCGACCAGCCGATTGCATTCATGGGACCGGCCCCGCCCGCACGCGGGCCGCCGCCCGAGATCCGCTTACCGCGGCGCGCTGACGCCCCGGCGTCTGGCCTATGGGCGCATCGCGCTGCGGTTGGATTTCTCCGCCAGCCACGCGGCATTGCGCCGCTTGGCCGCACCCTCCCCTTTACGGAGCGCATCCAGGATCAGCTTCGCCCTGTCCAGGACGGAGCGCGTCAGGCAACGCCGGGGAATTCGTCGCCGCGCGGTCCCCGTCCCGTCCGAGCCTCGCCCGGACCGGCCAGAGACAACGGAAGATCCGTCTCTGTAGCATAAGGGTGTCGGAAGGCGTCAGGGTGCAGGTTTTCGCGCAGGTCACCAATCCGACACCTGTTTTCGTGCAGGATTTTGCTCGGTTTCTCGTGACTTCCGAGTCTGCTGTCTTCTGAACGGAAAGCACCCGCTTCCCGACACCCAGGACAGCACGCTGAACACCAGACGCGACAGCAAGCCGCCCGATCTGCAGGGCAGGACCGTCGCCGCGTTCTCGCTCCGTCCTGCTATGCTACACGGCCGCGCGTTTCGTTAGGTCTGGCCCGTTGGCCGCTCCCGGAGCCGCCGCCGGCGTCTCCGCCCTGCGGGTCACGACCGCTGACGCGGCGGACGCCGAGGGGCGTCCGCACTCCGGCCGCGGACGCGGCCCAGACCAGGGGGACCACGGGCTCTGCCCAAGGTCCCCCTCGGCACGCCGCCTACGGCGCGGCAGCGCCCCTCGCTCGCATGGCTCCGCCACGCTCCCTCAGGGCGCGGCCGCGCCCGCCCGCATGCCCACCCCTCCTTCCCCGGTCTCGGCGACGCCAGGGAAGCAGCGGGGCTGCTTCCCGCTGCGCAGGAAGAGAAAGGGCACAGACACCATGTCGTTCATCGGCCGCACCACGATCCTCCGCCCCGACGGCGTCACCCCGCTCACCGACGAGGACATCCGCCGCGTGGCGCCTTCAGCCTTCGCCGCAGAGGCGCATGAGAGCCGCAGCGCGCGGTATGCCTACATCCCGACCGCCGACGTCATCCGCGGCATGCGCGAGGCCGGCTTCCTGCCGATGGCGGCGGGACAGGCGCGCACCCGCGACGAGGGCCGGCGTGGTCACACGAAGCACATGCTCCGCTTCCGCCACGCCGAGGCGCGGCCGCTGGCGGAGCGCCGGGTGGGGCAGACCTTCCCCGAGATCGTGTTGCTCAACTCGCACGACGGCACGAGCGCCTACCGCGTGATGTCGGGCGTGTTCCGCCTCGTCTGCCTCAACGGCATGATCGTGGCCGACCGCGAGGGCGCGGAGGTGCGCGTGCCGCACAAGGGCGACGTGGTGCGGCAGGTGATCGAAGGCAGCTATGCGGTGCTCGACGACGCCCGCCGCGCGCTGGACACCGCCGAAGCGTGGCAGGGCGTGACGCTCAGCCGTGACGAGCAGCGTGCCTTCGGCGAGGCCGCGCGTGTGCTGCGCTTCGGCGACGCCGAGGGCCGGACCGAGACGCCGATCACGGCGGAGCAGCTGCTCGCACCGCGCCGGGTGGACGATGCTGGAGATGACCTCTGGCGCACCTTCAACCGGGTGCAGGAGAACGCCATCCGCGGTGGCCTGACCGCATGGGGTCGCGACGCCCGGAACCGGCCGCGCCGCGTGACCTCGCGCGAAGTGAGCGGTATCGACGGTGACGTGCGGCTGAACCGTGCGCTGTGGACGCTGACGGAGCGCATGGCCGAGCTGAAGGGCGCGGCCTGAACTCTACCGGGGGCAGGGCTTCCGCCCTGCCCCTTCTCCCGTTTAGGAGGATCCCGCCAAGATTTTCGGCCCGCCCTCCGGGCGGGCCGACACGGCTCGCGCCGTGCCACACCAGGCAGCTAAGCGCCGCACGCGCCGCTCGACGCACGGCCCGAGGGTCACGAAGTGATCGCGGTCGTAGTTCGACACCGCGTAGGAAATGGCGAGCCAGAGCGTGTACCAGCCCCCGCCGTCCCTGCCCCATGCCTTGGCGTCGTCGAGGACCGCGCGCGCGAGCAGCAGGCGGCGATCGGTGGCGATCCGGCCGTGGCAGTGGATGCTCCGGCGCCGTCCGATGCGCGGTGCCAGGGCGAGGACGTCGCTCTCCAGGCCGCGAAGGGCCGTCACGTCTACCTCATCGCCTTCGGAGCCGACCGCTGCAGCGATTCGGGCGAGCAGCGTCAGGGCCGTCGCGGAGTACGCTCCCTCCTCGCAGGCCTCAGTCAGCGCATCCGAGAGTAGGAACCGCACGAGAGCCAGGCGGCGCCGCCCGTCCTCGGCGGCATGCCGGGCCACCGGGATGAAGCGCTGCGGCGTCCCGCGGCCAGGTTGTCGGCCATCCGCTCCAGCCGCGCGGCCAGGCGAGACCCGTCATCCGCGACACGCATCGACGACCCGCTTGACCTGCATCGGGTGCCAGGCGCGCCCGCCGGCCGGCGCCGGCACGCCGCGCGCGGTGAGCGCCGCGGCGACCTCGCGCAGCGTCCTGCAGCCGGCGCTCCGCGCCGCCTCCACGTAGGGCAGCACGTCGGCAGCCCGCGCACGCGAGGCTTCGGCGCGGACAGCTGTCGCGGCACGCGCCGCGTCGGGCGTGCCCGCGCGCAGGCGCGGGTTGCCGAGCTTCACGCCACGCGCCTTCGCCGCGGCGAGCGCGGCGCGCGTGCGCTGGCTGATCAACCCGGCCTCGAGCTCGGCGACGGCGGCCATCTGCGTGACGAGGAACTTGCCGACCGGGCCGGGCGGCACCGTCGGCAAGTCGCAGAACACCACGCCCCCTTCCCCGCTGCCCTCGACGACGCCGAGCAGGAAGCGCGCGTTGCGCGCCAGGCGGTCGAGCTTGGCGATCAGCAGCGTCGCGCGCTGCGCCCGGCAGGCGGCGAGCGCCGCGGCGAGCTGCGGCCGGTCGTTCCTCTTGCCGCTCTCGACCTCCTGGAAGTCGGCGAGGACCTCGCCGCCGGCGGCAGCGACGTGGCGCGCCACCGCTTCGCGCTGCGCGTCGAGGCCGAGGCCCGAGCGCCCCTGCCGCTCGGTGCTGACCCGGTAGTAGGCGACGAAGCGGACTGGCCCGGCCGGGCCGGTTGGAAGTGCCTGGACAGAATTCCTAGCTTCAGATGGCATCGCCGGGGTGACTTACCCCCTTCCCGACCGGCTTGTCACGTTACCAAACGTCCGTTTGACGGTCTGTGACGAGGAGGAGCTCGACGAGCGCGAGCCGGAGCCAACTCAGTTTGTATCTGATAAAGGACGTTATCGGATACGACAAGGGTCGACTGGTTGATTCGACTAGTCGGCGTTGACAATCGTTCCAATTGCAATTAGACTGGTCCATATGACTGGTTGGAACCGAACAGACATGCGCGAGATCCAGGCGTCGGAGGCGAAGACGCATCTGCCCCGGCTGCTCGATGAGGTGGAGCGTGGCGAGACCATCGTCATCACGCGCCATGGCCGGCCGATTGCGCGCATCGTGCCGGAGGTGACGCGCCGCCAGGCCGAGATCGCGAAAGCCGTCAGTGACCTGCGCGCGCTGCGCCGCTCGATCGCCGACCGTGGCGAATCGCTCTCCTGGGACGAGCTGAAGGCCTTTCGTGACGAAGGCCGCCGGTGACGCGCTGCGTCTTGGATAGCTCGGTCGCGCTGGCTTGGGTGCTGCCCGGCGAAGGCACCGATGCCACGGAGGCGCTGCTCGACGAGATCGCCGCCGACGGTGCAATCGCATCGGGCATGTGGCCGCTCGAGACCGCCAACGTCCTATTGCAGGCGGAAAAAGCGCGGCGGATCACGATCGACGAGCGGCGGCGCTCCCTGACCACGCTGGCGGCGCTTCCCATCCATATCGACCCGGACACCGCATCCCAGGCTTTCACCCGCACCCTGAGCCTCGCCGAAACGCAGGGGCTGACCCTGTACGACGCCAGCTACCTGGAGCTCGCATTGCGCCTGGCGCTGCCGCTGGCCTCCCTGGACAAGAAGCTCCGCCAAGCGGCTTCCGCCTCCGGCGTGGCGCTTCTGGGGACGGCAGCGTGAATGACCTGACGCCCTCTGCCCGGCCGTCCCTGCCCGCCCTGCCCTACGGCGAGCTGGTGGTGCCGCTGCTGGTAGCGCAGGAAGGCGAGCGCGCGGCCAAGCGCTATGTCGAGTTCTTCGCCGCCAACATCCGCAATCCCAACACCCGCCGCGCCTATGCCCGCGCTGCGACGGACTTCCTCGGCTGGTGCGAGCAGCGCGGCCTGGCGCTGGCGACCATCGAGCCAGTGCATGTGGCCGCCTATGTCGAGCTGCTGCTGCAAACCGGCCTGCCCCGTCAGCCGGACGAGCCCCCTGCCCCGCTGGCCCCGCCGAGCGTCAAGCAGCAGCTCGCCGCCGTGCGCATGCTGTTCGACTGGTTCGTCGTCGGCCAGGTGGTGCCGCACAACCCGGCATCCTCCGTGCGTGGGCCAAAGCATGTGGTCAGCCGCGGCAAGACGCCGGTGCTGCCGCGCGAGGATGCTAAGGCACTGATCGACGCCATCGAGACCGACACGCTGATCGGTCTGCGTGATCGTGCGCTGATCGGCACCTTGCTCTACACCTTCGCGCGCATCGAGGCGGCGCTCGGGCTGGATGTCGGCGACTACTTCCCCGCCGGGCGCAAGCGCTGGCGCGTGCGGCGGCTCTGTTGCGTCTTTTGCATTCTGGCTCGGCGGGCGCCAGGCTTTGGCATGGC
>CAYNYQ010000233.1:0-7761 GCA_964401305.1 uncultured Acetobacteraceae bacterium
TCCCTCGATGGCGGGCTGACGGAGACGGACATCGCCGTCATCGGCCCCATGGCGCGCTCCGCCGCCGACCTGCGTGTGGCGCTGCAGGCCATCGCCGGCCCGGACGAGATCGAGGCCGGCACCTGGGCGCTGAACCTCGCGCCGGCGCGGCGGCTGCGCCTGAAGGACTGGCGCGTCGGCGTGCTGCTTGATGACCGCAATGCGGAGGTCGACCGGCCCGTGCAGGACGCGATCCAGCGCCTGGCGGATTTCCTTGCCGCGCGTGGCGCGAGCGTCAGCCTCACCGCGCGCCCCGCCGTGGACACGGATGCGGCCCAGGCCGACTACATCCGCCTGCTGCGCAGCGCGACCAGCGGCCGCATCCCGGACGACGCCTTCGCCGAATGGCAGCGCCTGACGCGCGAGCTGCCCGCCGAGGACGAGAGCTACCGCGCCCGAATGGCCCGCGCGAACACGATGTTCCACAAGGATTGGCTCGGCGCGCAGGAACGCCGCCAGCGCATGCGCCGCGCCTGGCACGCCTTCTTCCAGGACTGGGACCTGCTGCTGTGCCCCGCCGCGTCCTCTGCCGCCGTGCCACACGACCATGCGGGCGAGCGCTGGCAGCGGACCATCACGGTGAACGGCCGGCAGGTGCCGACGACGGAGCAGCTCTTCTGGGCCGGCTACAGCGGCATGGTGCTGCTGCCGAGCACCGTCGCGCCCTGCGGCGAGTCGCCCGAGGGCCTGCCGATCGGGGTGCAGATCATCGGGCCGCATGGCGGCGACCTGTCCTGCATCGCCTTCGCCGAGCAGCTCGAGGCGGAATACCGCGGGTTCCGGGCCCCGCCGGGCTTCGCCTGACGGAGGCGGGGAGGGACGCACACCCCCCCCGGTACGCTCAGGGCGCGCCGACGAAGGCCAGGATCTCCGCCATCAGCCGCTCCGGCTCGTCCACCCGCAGCGAGTGGCTGCTCGCCTCGAACAGCCGGTAGCGCGAGCCCGGGATCAGCCGGTGGATCTCCTCGCCGAACTCGGGCGGGCAGATCCAGTCATGCGCGCCCGAGATCACCAAGGTCGGCGCGGCGATGCGCGCAAGCTCCGGCCGCAGGTCGAAGCGGCGCAGGAAGCCATCCGGCCCGAAGGCGCGGTTCAGCGCCTCGGGCGAGTGGATCGTGCGCGCCTGGGCCTCCGCCGCCTTGGCCGCATCGTGCCGGCGCGCATAGAGCGGGCCCATGGCGGCGTAGTAGCGCTTCACCGCCGCCGCGTCGGCGAAGGCGCCGGCCCAGAGTCTCTCGCAGGCCGCCTGCTGCTCCGCCGTGCCGTGCGCGCGCACGAAGGCCTCGGCGCGCGGGATGAAGCCGCCATGCGAGGCGGTCACCAGCAGCACCAGGTGGGAGACCGCCTCCGGGTACCGCGCCGCATGCGCCTGCGCGACCATGCCACCATAGCTCGTGCCGATGGAGACGATGGGGCCAAGCCCAAGGTGACGGCGCAGCGCCTCCATGTCCTCGACATTCTCGTCGAGCGTCCAGCGCGCCGGGTCGCCGCGCGCCGAGCGCCCCTGGCCGCGATGGTCGAAATAGACCACCTGCATCGCCGCGGTCAGCGCCGCGTAGCCCGGCTTGAAGCCGCTGTGGTCGCCGCCCGGCCCGCCATGGATGGCGAAGGCGACGGGGCGTTCCCGCATCGTCGCGCCATCCGGCACCAGGCCGCTTCCCTCGACGTCGAACCAGATCTCCGTGTCGCGGATCCGCGCCTTCATCACAGCCCCACCAGGGTCCGCGGCAGCCAGAGTGCGAGGCCCGGGAAGGCGATGACCAGCCCGAGCGCGACGAGCATCGCCAGCACCAGCCAGGAGACCCAGGGGATGGTGCTCTCCATCGGCACGCCGGCGATGCGGCAGGAGACCATCAGGTTCACCGCCATCGGCGGGGTGAACTGGCCGATCGCGATCTTCATGGTCAGGATCACGCCGAACCAGGTCAGGTCCCACTGGAAGGCGTTGGCGATCGGGATCAGCACCGGCAGCAGGATCAGGAAGATCGAGATCCCGTCGAGCACCATGCCCACCAGGATCAGCACGCCGACCAGCAGCGCCATGGTGCCGTACTCGCCCCACCCCAGCGCCAGGATCCAGCCGACGATGGGCTGCACGATGCCGAGCGTCGAGACGGCGTAGGCGAAGACCGAGGCGAGCGCGATCACGGTCAGGATCACCGCCGAGATCTCGCCCGCCTCCACCAGCATCTCGTAGACGTCGCGCAGCGTCAGGCTGCGATAGATGACGAAGCCGACGAAGAGGCCGTAGAGCACCGCCATCACCGCCGCCTCGGTCGGGGTGAAGGCGCCGATGCGCATGCCGCCCAGGATCACCACCGGCGCCATCAGGCCCCAAATCGCCTCCCGGAAGGTGCGCCACACCGAGAGCGCCTCGCGCTGCCGCGCCTTGCCGCCGAAATCCTTCAGCCAGGAGATCAGCAGGATCGGCACGATGAGGGCGAGGCCGGCGAGGATGCCCGGGATCATCCCCGCCATGAAGATGGCGGGAACGGAGACGCCCGGCACCAGCACCGCATAGACGATGAAGGCGATGGAGGGCGGGATCAGGATGTCGGTCGCCGCGGCGGCGCCCACCGTGCTGGCGATGAAGGGACGGGGGTAGCCGTCCTCGACCATGCTGCGCGTCACCACCTGGCCGACGGCGGCCGAGGTGGCGGGGCCGGAGCCGCTGATGCCGCCGATCACCATGGCGACCAGCACGGCGACCGAGGCCAGCGCGCCGCGCCCGGCGCCGACGATGGCGGTGGCGAAGCGCACCAGCCGCAGCGCGACGCCGGTGCGGTCGAAGACGCTGCCCACCAGCACGAACATCGGGATGGCGATCAGCGGGTACTTGGCGATGCCGGCATAGACGTTGGTCGGCACCGCGAGGATGGACTGGTCCGCCAGCAGGATCGCCAGCGTGCCTGCCAGCCCCAGCGCCACGCCGATCGGCACGCCGGCCAGCAGCAGCACGGCGAAGCCGAGGAAGAGGACGGCGCCGACCATCAGCCCGATGCGCCGCGCGCGAGGCGCACCATGCGGCCCAGCGCGCGCAGGGTCACCACCACCGAGAGCAGCGGCATCCAGCCCGTGTACCACCATTGCGGATGGCCGAGGCCGCTCGAGAGGATTTCGAAGCGGTACTCGTCCCAGGTCAGGCTGGCGCCCCAGAGGGCGAGGATGCCGAACATCAGCACCACCAGCGCGAGGCCGCCGATCTCGATGCCGCGCCGCACCGCTGCCGGGCGGGCATCGACGAGGACGCCGATGCGGATGTGCCGCCCCGCCGCGGTTGCCAGCGAGGTCCCGAGGAAAGCGAGGACCACCATCAGCACCACCGAGTATTCCTCGGTGAAGGCGAGGCTGACATCCGTGAGGTAGCGCGTGGCGACGTTCGCCGCCGTGATCAGCGCGATCGCCGCCATGGTGGCGGCGATCAGCAGCTTCTCGATCGAGAGCGGGATCCGCGCCGCCGGCTCGGGCGGGGCCGCGCCCGGGTCGAAGCCGTCGCTCACCGGTCGGTCACGAGACCGCGCGGACCGCCGCCTCCGCCTTGCGCACGAGATCGGCGCCGACGGTCTGCGCCCATTTGTCGTAGACCGGCTTCGTCGCCCGGGCGAAGGCCTGCTTCTCGGCCGCCGTCAGCTCCACCGTGGCGACGCTGCGCCTGGCCAGTTCCTCGAAGGAGCCGCGGTCGCCGCCGATGATGCCCTTGCGCGAGGCGGCGATCTGCGCCTGCGCCGCATCCCGCGCGCAGGCGATGACCAGGTCGCGGTCGGCCGGCGCGAAGCTCTCCATCACCTGCTTCGAGACGACGAAGATCCCGGCATCGGCGACGTAGTTCCAGACCGTCAGGTGCTTCTGCGCCAGCGTGTCCATGCGGAAGGCGAGGAAGAGGTTGATCGGGTTCTCCTGCCCGTCCACCGCGCCGGTCGAGAGCGCCGGCTGCAGGTCGGCGAAGGACATCTGCACCGGGTTGGCGCCGAGCCCTTCGTAGATCTCCTTGAAGATGACGCCGGCGGCGAAGCGGATCTTCATGCCGCGCAGGTCGGCGGGGGTACGGATCTCCCGCTTGCTGTTCGAGATCTCCCGGAATCCGTTCTCGCCCCAGGCGACCGGCACCACCTCGCGCGTGGCCAGCACGCGGAACAGGTCCTGGCCGACCGGGCCGTTGATCAGCGCGTCGTAGGCGCGGTGGTCCGGCATCAGGAAGGGCAGGGAGAAGAGGTTCATCTCGCGGATCTGCGGCGAGATGTTGATGGTGGAGAACACCGCCATGTCGATCACGCCCTGGCGCATGGCCAGCAGTTCGCGCGTCTGGTCGCCGCCGACGAGCTGGCTGCCGGGATAGACCTTCAGCGTAATGCGCCCCTGGCTGCGCTGCGTGACGAGGTCGGCCCACTGGAAGGCACCCTCGGAGAGCGGGATCGGCCGGTTGCCGACCACGGAGACCTTGTATTCCGCCTTGTAGGGCTGCGCGCCCGCGACGCGCGGCAGGGCGAGCGTGGCGGCCGCCGTGCCGAGGATGGCGCCGCGGCGCGTGATGCGGGTGCTGCTCATGCTCTCTCCCCCCGGAAGCGACGGGGCTTTGCCCGCGGCCCAGGGATGCGATGATGGCCGGGAGGATGCAAGGGGCGAAACATGGCGTCGGAACGGGTTCTTGCGGTGACGGGCGGCGCCTCCGGCATCGGCCTGGCGGTGGCGGAGGCGGCTCTGGCCGAGGGCTGGCGCGTCGCGCTGGCCGATCTCGACGCCGCGGCGCTGAAGGCCGTGGAAACCCGGCTCGGCCTCGATCCCGCATCCTGCACCGTGCTCGACGTGACGGACGAGACGGCGGTGGAGGGCTGGATCGCCGCGGCGGCGGCGATGGGGCCGTTGCGGGGGCTCGTCACTTCGGCCGGCATCGCGCGGGAGATTCCGGCGCTCGACACCCCGGTCGATCTCTTCCGCCGCCTGATGGACATCAACGTCACCGGCACCTTTCTCTGCGCCCGCGCCGCGGCCAGGGTGATGCAGCAGGCGGGCGGCGGGGCGATCGTGACGGTGGGCTCCGTCTCCGGCCTGCGCGGCGGCAAGGGGCGCGTCGCCTATGGCGCGTCCAAGGGTGCGGTGATCAACATGACGCGCGTGCTCGCCGTGGATCTGGCGCGGCACGGCATCCGCGTGAACTGCCTCTGCCCCGGCCCGGTGGAGACGCCGCTGGTGCAGGCGCTGACCGACGCGGCGGGCCGGCGCGCCTGGGAGCGGCGGATCCCCATGCGCCGCTTCGCCACGCCCGCCGAGGTCGGCGCCATGGCGCTGGTGCTGCTCGACCCCGCCCGCAGCGGCTTCGTCACCGGCCAGGCCGTGGCGGTGGATGGCGGCTTCGTCGCCGCCGGCATCATGGACGAGGCGGACCCGCAGGGCTGAGCCCGGCGCGCCCTCATCCTCCGGGCGACGGGCCCCGCGTCCGCACGCGGTCCAGCAGCCAGCGCGCCTGCAGCATCGTCGGGGTCGGGCCGACGCCCCAGCCGTGCAGGTCGTCCAGCGCCGCCGCGAGGCAACGCCAGTCCTGCCGCCGCCCGGCCTCGATCAGCACGAGGTCGCCGAGCACGGGCAGCAGCGCCTCGTCCGGCGGCGGTGCCTCCGGCAGGGCCCGGAGCCAGGCCGCCTGCGGCGTCGCCTTGGTCCCCTGGATGGCGAAGAGGTGCGCCAGCAGCCGCTCCATCCGGCTGCCCTCCCCCTCTTCCGGCGGCGGGTCGGTGGCCTCCGGCTCCAGCAGCGCGACGGCGCACAGCATGCCGGCGACGAAGTTGGTGTGGTACATGGTCTGGAAGGCGTAGGCATCGGCGGCTTCGCCGCGCAGCCCGCGGTAGTGCGCCGCGTCGAAGACGGGGCCCGGCACGAAGCCCAGCTCGTCCCACACCCGCTCCAGCGCGTGCCAGGCCAGGGCGGCATAGGCCGAGCGGCTGGCCTTCAGGCAATGCGCGTCCAGCAGGAATTCCACGAGCAGGTCGAAATCCTCGGTGCCGAGGTGCCAGGCCATGCCCGCCTCGACCAGCGCGCGGACATGGGCGCCGTCCAGGCCCTCCGCGGGCAGCGGCGTGCGGCCGAAATCGGTCAGGTACATCACCGCATGCGTCGCGGCATAGGCATCCGACTGGCTCATGAAGAGCGGGTGCGCGCGGCTGGCCAGGATCGAATGCGGCAGGAGGTCGGCATGGGTCGGCGGTGGCGCACCCGGCAGCAGGCCCCAGGTCCATCGCTGGTCCATCAGGCGGTAGGGCACGCGCTCGACCGTCGCGGCGAAGCCTTGCGCCAGCGCCTCGGTCACCAGCGCGGCGAAGTCGTCGTCGGGCAGGCCGGCGGCCTCGAGGAAGACATGGCCGGCGCCGAGCGTCGCCGCGGTCTGCGGCGCCGTGACCAGCAGGTCGCGCAGCCGCGCGGTGCGGATCAGCGGCGCGAGCAGCCGGCCCAGGTCCTCGCACCGCCGCGCCACCTCCTCGCCCGCGGGATGCGGCGCGACGCGCCGCGCCACGAGCAACAGCAGGGCCGCCTCCGTGGCGATCTTGTCGCGCAGGCGGACGACGCGGTCGGCCGATTCCTCCTGCCAGTGCTCGGCCAGCGCGTCGAGGCGGGCCAGGTTGCGGCAGGCGAGATCGAGCACCTGGGCGAGGCGTGCCGCCAGCCTGGCGTGCGGCGGCACCCACCAGGCCGCGGCGGCCTCCGGGGATGTCACGCGGCGGGGCGCGGGTCGCGGATCAGCCCCGCTTGATCGCACCCTGCGCCGCGGCGACCTGCTCCAGCGCGCCGAGGCTGGCCCGCAGCGCGCCGGCCAGCGCATTGACCTCCAGTACGCTGTCGAAGCGCGGCCCCTTCCGGATCAGCGTCACCCAGTCCGCGCAGATGAGGTCCCAGGGCTCGTAGGAGGCGCTCACCGCATCGATGAGGGAGGAGGAGGCGATCTGGCCGATGGACACGTCCAGGTTGATCGCCTTCGTTTCGCCGGCCGCGCGCAGCACCTTGGCCACGTCGATCTGTCGAGGCATGGATGGACCCCTCCCTAGGGTTGTCGAGGACTGCCGGGCCCGTAAAGGCGAGCCGGCAATCGGTCGCTATTCTAACAGTGCGGCTCCTGCAACCACAAGTGTCGCATCTGGGGCGACCGGCCCGCGGCCCCGCCGTTCAGCCGGCGCGCCCGAGCCACACCGCCTGCGCCTGCGCCTCGATCTGCGCGACGCGCGCCGCGACCTCCTCGGCGGTGATCGAGCTGACGGGGTGGTCGATCACCACCGGCACCAGGCCCGGCATGCCGATGGCGGCGCGGGTCAGCTTCGTCTCCGTGACGAACTCGGTGGTGATGATGCAGGCCGCGGGCAGGCCAAGCCGCTCGAGCGCGATGGAATCCCGCACGCAGCAGGAACAGCAGGAGCCGCAATCGCCGATGGCGGTGAGCACGATGTCGCACTCCGCCGCGATCCGCGCGATCAGCGCCGGGTCCGCATCCTTCGAGAAGCTGTGCTTCACGTAGTAGGTCACCGCGGCGAAGTCGATCCGCGCGGACAGCGCCGCCGCCGCGCCGCGCAGCAGCTTGTTGGCGTTCCACTTGCTGTTGTCGAGCACGCCGAGGCGCAGGCCGCCCAACGCCGCGGGCCGTGGCGCGATGGGCGTCGCCGCGCTCTCGACCCGTCCGCGCGGGTCGAAGGCGAAGGCGCGGGTGTCGTCGACCGTCTGCAGCATGGCGTTCCTCCGTCAGAT
>CAYNYQ010000234.1:0-7724 GCA_964401305.1 uncultured Acetobacteraceae bacterium
AGCGCCGGCCTGTCACGCCGGAGGTCGCGGGTTCGAGCCCCGTCACTCGCGCCATCGGCGCTTCCCTGCAAAAGATGGCGTCGATGTCCCTGGCAAGGTCGGGTGATGGCGTGCGCCCTTTTTGTTCCCGTTTGCCATCCCCATCTCTTCGCTGCCCGGTCATGCCGACCCCCTATGGCGGTCGGCGCGACACGCGGGTAATGTCCGCGCGCGTTGCGCCGCGGCATGTCGGATCGGGGGGGGAACGCCCGCCCCGAAGCCATCCGCCCGACCGCCGATGCAGGGCCCGCGCTGCCACCGGTCCGAGGCCGGCGATCCAGCGCGGCGCAGGATGAAGCCCGGAAGGGGCCGAGGGTCATGACCGAATCCATGCTCGCCGCGTATTTCCCGATCCTGGTCTTCCTGGCCATTGCGGGCGTCATCGCCGCCGCCATGGTCGGCGGCAGCATGCTGCTGGCGCGCCAGAAGCCCAATCCGGAGAAGCTGTCGGCCTATGAATGCGGCTTCGAAGCCTTCGACGACACGCGCCGCCGCTTCGACGTGCGCTTCTACCTCGTGGCCATCCTGTTCATCATCTTCGACCTGGAGGTCGCCTTCCTGTTCCCCTGGGCGGTGACCTTCGGGGAGATCGGATGGTTCGGCTTCCTGTCCATGATGGGTTTCCTGACGGTGCTGACGGTCGGCTTCGTCTACGAGTGGCGCAAGGGCGCGCTCGACTGGGAGTAGCGGCGGGGGCGGAACCGCGCCGGATGGGGATCAGCGGGCATCACCAGGACCGTCGGTTGCACCGGCGCCTGGGGAGGGCCGGAGAGGGACCATGAACGTCACCACCACGCCGCAAGGCACGAGCGACACCCTCGCCTGGAACCGCGACGCGCTGCCACCCGGCCAGGCGCAGGACGCGGTCATCAAGGGCATCACCGGCGAGATCGAGGAGAAGGGCTTCGTCGTCGCCAACCTCGACAAGGTGGTGAACTGGGCCCGCACCGGCAGCCTCTGGCCGATGACCTTCGGCCTGGCCTGCTGCGCGGTGCCGATGATCCACGCCTACATGGCGCGCTACGACCTCGACCGCTTCGGCATCATCCCGCGCGGCTCGCCGCGGCAGTCGGACGTGATGATCGTGGCGGGCACGCTGACCAACAAGATGGCCCCCGCGCTGCGCAAGGTCTACGACCAGATGAGCGAGCCGCGATGGGTGATCAGCATGGGCAGCTGCGCCAATGGCGGCGGCTACTACCACTACTCCTACAGCGTGGTGCGCGGCTGCGACCGCATCGTACCGGTCGATGTCTACGTGCCGGGCTGCCCGCCGACGGCCGAGGGGCTCGTCTACGGCATCCTGCAGCTGCAGAAGAAGATCCGGCGGACGGGGACCATCCTGCGTGGCTGACGAGACCAAGAGCGCGGCGGAGGCCGGCACGCCCGCCCCGCCCTCCCGCACCGAGATCCTGCTGGCGCTCGGCGATGCGGTGCGCGAGGCGGCCCCGGCGGGCGCGGTGCAGGCGGTGCGGCTGGAGCGCGGCGGGCATGAGCTGGCGCTGGCCGTCACCCGCGGCGCCCTGCCCGCGGTGCTGGCTCTGCTGCGCGACGATCCGCGCTTCGCCTTCGAGCAGCTGATGGATCTCTGCGGCGTCGACTGGCCCGAGCGGCCCGAGCGCTTCGAGGTGGTCTACAACCTCCTCAGCCTGTCGCTGAACCAGCGCATCCGCGTGGTGGTGACGACGGATGCGGCGCATCCGGTGCCCTCAGTCGCCGGGATCTGGCCCTGCGCCACCTGGTACGAGCGCGAGGCCTGGGACATGTACGGCATCGTCTTCGAGGGGCAGACCGATCTGCGCCGCCTGCTGACCGATTACGGCTTCGAGGGCCACCCGCTGCGCAAGGACTTCCCCCTCACCGGCCATGTCGAGGTCCGCTACGACGAGGAGCGGAAGCAGGTGGTCTATGAGCCGGTGACGCTGACGCAGGATTTCCGCAATTTCGACTTCCTCAGCCCCTGGGAGGCGGTGACGACCTTGCCCGGCGACGAGAAGGTCCATCTGAACCGCATCGAGGGACCGGCGCGATGAGCGAAGCGCCCGCGATCATCCAGGGCGTGACCGAGACGCGCACCGTCGAGGTCGACAGCCACACCATCAATTTCGGCCCGCAGCACCCGGCCGCGCATGGCGTGCTGCGCCTCATCCTCGAGATGAAGGGCGAGGTGGTGGAGCGCGCCGATCCGCATATCGGCCTGCTGCACCGCGGCACCGAGAAGCTGATGGAGTACAAGACGTACCTCCAGGCGATGCCCTACATGGACCGCCTGGACTATGTCAGCCCGATGTGCATGGAGCACAGCTTCGTCCTGGCGGTGGAGCGGCTGCTGGGCATCGAGCAGGACGTGCCGGAGCGGGCGCGGGTGATCCGCACCATGTTCGCCGAGCTCACGCGCATCCTGAACCACCTGCTGAACGTGACGACCTACGCGCTCGATTGCGGCGCGATCACGCCGGCGCTCTGGGGCTTCGAGCAGCGCGAGCACCTGCTGGAGTTCTACGAGGCGGTCGGCGGCAGCCATTACCACGTGAACTACTTCCGCGCCGGCGGCGTCGCGAAGGACGTGCCGCCCGAGATCGTCGACCGCATCGGCACCTGGCTGCGCGCCTTCCCGAAATTCCTCGAGGATCTCGAGGGGCTGCTGACCGAGAACCGGATCTTCAAGCAGCGCACCGTCGACATCGGCGTCATGACCGCCGAGCAGGCGATGGAGTGGGGCTTCTCCGGGCCTTGCCTGCGCGCGTCCGGCGTGCCGTGGGATCTGCGCAAGAGCCAGCCCTACGAGATCTACGCGGAGCTCGATTTCGACATCCCCGTCGGGCGGCATGGCGACTGCTACGACCGCTACCTGATCCGCATCCAGGAGATGCGCCAGAGCATGCGCATCGTCGAGCAGTGCCTGGCGCGGCTGAAGCCCGGGCCGGTGAAGATCCTCGACAACAAGATCGCGCCGCCGCACCGGCGCGACATGAAGCGCTCGATGGAAGCGCTGATCCACCACTTCAAGCTCTACACCGAGGGCTACCACGTCCCCGCCGGCGCGACCTACACCGTGACGGAGGCGCCGAAGGGCGAGTTCGGCGTCTACATGGTGGCCGACGGCACCAACCGGCCCTATCGCGTGAAGATCCGCGCGCCGGGCTACGCGCACCTGCAGGCCATGGAGGCGCTCTCCAAGGGCCACATGCTGGCCGATGCGGTGGCGATCATCGGCTCGCTCGACATCGTCTTCGGGGAGATCGACCGGTGAGCGGCGGAGAGACACCCGGGGGCCCGAGCATCGGCGGCGGCTGGGCCGGCACCCATGCGGCCGACCAGGCGCACCCGGAGGAGCCCGCATCCTTCGCCTTCGACGCGGAGAGCGAGGCGAAGGTCGCGGCGATCATCAAGCGCTATCCGCCGGGCAAGCAGGCGAGCGCCGTCATCCCGCTGCTCTACGTGGTGCAGCGGCAGATGGGGCGCAGCACCGGCAGCGCCTGGGTGCCGCGCGTGGCGATGGACAAGGTGGCCGAGCGCCTCGGCATGGCGCCGATCCGCGTCTACGAGGTCGCCACCTTCTACTTCATGTTCAACACCCGCCCGATCGGGCGCTTCCACCTGCAGGTCTGCGGCACCACGCCCTGCTGGCTGCGCGGCAGCGACGATGTCGCGCGCGCCTGCCGCGAGGCGGGGCATGTCGGCGGCTACGGCCAGACCAGCGCGGACGGGATGTTCACCATGACCGAGGTCGAGTGCCTCGGCGGCTGCGTGAACGCGCCGGTCCTGCAGGTCGACGACGACTACTACGAGGACATGGACTACGACAGCACGGTGCGGCTGATCGAGGCGCTGCGTCGCGGCGAGCGGCCCGCACCGGGCAGCATGATCGGGCGGCAGACCAGCGCGCCGATCGGCGAGCGCACAAGCCTGCTGGACGTGCCGGGAGAGTGATGCGATGGCGCTGAGCGACAAGGACCGCATCTTCACCAACCTCTACGGCCTGCAGGACTGGCGCCTGCAGGCGGCGCGCCGGCGCGGCAACTGGGACGGGACCAAGGCCATCCTGGAGAAGGGCCGCGACGGCATCATCGAGGAGGTGAAGAATTCCGGCCTGCGCGGCCGCGGCGGCGCGGGCTTCCCCACCGGCATGAAGTGGTCCTTCATGCCGAAGCAGGCGAGCGAGCGGCCGCACTACCTGGTGGTGAACGCCGACGAATCCGAGCCCGGCACCTGCAAGGACCGCGACATCATCCGCCACGACCCGCACACGCTGGTCGAGGGCTGCCTGATCGCCGGCTTCGCCATGGGCGCGCATGCGGGCTACATCTACATCCGCGGCGAGTACTACAACGAGAGCGTGGTGCTCGAGGCGGCGATCGCCGAGGCCTATGAGGCCGGGCTGCTCGGGCCGAATGCCTGCGGCGCGGGCTGGGATTTCGACCTCTACGTCCATCGCGGCGCGGGTGCCTATATCTGCGGCGAGGAGACGGCCCTCATCGAGAGTCTCGAGGGCAAGAAGGGCATGCCTCGTCTGAAGCCGCCCTTCCCGGCGGCGGTCGGGCTCTATGGCTGCCCAACCACGGTGAACAATGTCGAGACCATCGCCGTGGTGCCGACCATCCTGCGCCGCGGCGCGCCCTGGTTCGCGGGCTTCGGCCGGCCGAAGAATGCAGGCACCAAGATCTTCTGCATCCAGGGGCACGTGAACAAGCCGTGCAACGTGGAGGAGGAGATGTCGATCCCGCTGCGCGAGTTGATCGAGCGGCATGCGGGCGGCGTGCGCGGCGGCTGGGACAACCTGCTGGCGGTGATCCCCGGCGGGTCCTCCACGCCGATGATCCCGAAGAGCGTCTGCGACGACGTGCTGATGGATTTCGACGCGCTGCGCGAGCACCGCACCGGCCTCGGCACGGCGGGCGTGATCGTGATGGACAAGTCCACCGACCTGATCAAGGCGATCGCCCGTCTCTCGGCCTTCTACAAGCATGAGAGCTGCGGCCAGTGCACCCCCTGCCGCGAGGGCATGGGCTGGGTGAAGCGCGTGATGGACCGCATGGTCGAGGGCCGCGCGGAGGTCGCCGAGATCGACGTGCTGGAGCAGGTGACGCGGCAGATCGAGGGCCACACGATCTGCGCGCTGGCCGATGGCGGCGTCTGGCCCGTGCAGGGGTTGATCCGACACTTCCGGCCGCTGATGGAAGAACGCATTGCCGCCTACAAGGCCAGCAAGGGCGCGTTCGCGCCCACGCTGCCCATGGCGGCGGAGTGACGCGCGATGGCGAAGGTCACCGTTGACGGGATCGAGGTGGAGGTGCCGAACGGCGCCTCCGTCCTGCAGGCCTGCGAGGCCGCGGGGAAGGAGATCCCGCGCTTCTGCTACCACGAGCGGCTGAGCGTCGCCGGCAATTGCCGCATGTGCCTCGTCGAGGTGGAGAAGGCGCCGAAGCCCATCGCTTCCTGCGCCTATCCGGTGGCCGACGGCATGAAGGTCTTCACCGACAGCCCGATGGTCCGCAACGGCCGTCGCGGGGTGATGGAATTCCTGCTGATCAACCACCCGCTCGACTGCCCGATCTGCGACCAGGGCGGCGAGTGCGACCTGCAGGACCAGGCCCTGGCCTTCGGCCACGATAGCTCCCGCTACCAGGAGGAGAAGCGGGTGGTGAAGGACAAGTACATGGGGCCGCTGGTCAAGACCATCATGACCCGCTGCATCCAGTGCACCCGCTGCATCCGCTTCGCGACCGAGATCGCCGGCGTGCCCGAGCTGGGCGCCACCAATCGCGGCGAGAACATGGAAGTCGGCACCTATGTCGAGAAGGCGCTGACCACCGAGCTCAGCGGCAACCTGATCGACATCTGCCCGGTCGGCGCGCTGACCAGCCGCCCCTACGCCTTCGTCTCGCGGCCCTGGGAGCTGCGCAAGACCGACAGCATCGACATCCTCGACGCGACCGGCACGAACATCCGCATCGACACGCGCGCGGGCGAGGTGCTGCGCATCCTGCCGCGCACCAATGACGAGGTGAACGAGGAGTGGATGGCCGATCGCGGCCGCTTCTCCTTCGATGGCCTGAAGCGCAAGCGGCTGGACCGGCCCTGGCTGCGGCAGGACGGCACGCTGCGGCCGGCCACCTGGGCGGAGGCGTTCGGCGCCATCGCGGCGCGGCTGAAGGGCATCCCCGGCGCACGCATCGGCGCGGCCATCGGCGACCTGGTGGAGGCCGAGGCCGTGCTGGCGCTGAAGGATTTGATGGGCGCGCTCGGCAGCACGAACCTGGAATGCCGCACCGATGGCGCGGCGATCGATGCCTCGCGCCGCGACTTCTACGCCTTCAACACCACCATCGCAGGGATCGAGGAGGCGGATGCGCTGCTGGTCATCGGCAGCAATCCCCGCACCGAGGCGCCGGTGATCAATGCGCGCATCCGCAAGCGCACGGCGATGGGCCGCTTCCCCGTGGGCGTGATCGGCCCGCGCGGGATGGACCTGACCTACCGGCAGGACTGGCTCGGCGAGGGCGGGGCGGTGCTGAGGACGCTTGCAGCCGGCACGCACCGCTTCAACGAGGTGCTGCGCGCGGCCGAGCGGCCGATGCTGATCCTCGGCCGCGGCGCGCTGCGCCGCCCCGATGGCGCGGCGGTCCTGGCGGCGGCCTGGCAGGTCGCGGCGGCGAACGGGATGCTGAAGCCGGACTGGCACGGCTTCAACCTGCTGCACCTGTTCGGCGGGCAGGTGGCGCCGCTCGATCTCGGCTTCGTGCCGCAGGGGGCGGCCCCGGGCCCGATGGACGCGGTCTGGCTGCTGGGCACGGAGAGCGCGGCCGGCATCCCGGACGGCGCCTTCGTGATCTACCAGGGCCATCACGGCACGCCGGCCGCGGCGCGGGCGGATGTGATCCTGCCCGGCGCTGCCTACACCGAGAAGGACGGCACCTGGGTCAACACGGAAGGTCGCGTGCAGCGTGGCCGCCTGGCGGTCTACCCGCCCGGCGAGGCGCGGGAGGATTGGAAGATCCTGCGCGCCGCGTCCGAGTTCCTCGGCCATCGCCTGCCCTATGACCATATCGACGCGCTGCGCGCGCGGCTGGTCGCGGCCAACCCGGTCTTCGGCACGCTCGATACGCTGGAGCGTCGCGGCTGCACGGAGATGGGCGGGCCCGCCGGCGATCCCGGCGCCGTGGCCGACGATGCCTTCGCGCTGCCACTGGGGAATTACTGGCAGGCCGACCCGATCAGCCGTGCCTCCGACACCATGGCGGAATGCGCGCGCACCTACCTGCCGGCGGCGCCGGCCCTGGCCGCGGAGTAGCCGACGATGGAAGGCTTCCTGGCGACCCCGGTCGGGGTGCTCGCCATCACGGTGGCGCAGACCCTGGCGCTGCTGGTGCCGGTGCTGATCGCCGTCGCCTACCTGACCTATGCCGAGCGCAAGGTCCTGGCGGCCATGCAGCTGCGCAAGGGCCCGAACGTGGTCGGCCCCTTCGGCCTGGGCCAGCCCTTCGCCGACGCCATCAAGATGCTGATGAAGGAGACGATCATCCCCTCGGGGGCGAGCCGGACGCTCTTCATCATGGCGCCGATGCTGACCTTCGTGCTGGCGATGATCGCCTGGGCGGTGATCCCGGTGCAGGATGGCTGGGCGATCGCCGACATCAATGTCGGCATCCTCTATCTGTTCGCCATCTCCTCGCTCGGCGTCT
>CAYNYQ010000235.1:0-7717 GCA_964401305.1 uncultured Acetobacteraceae bacterium
ACGCGCCCGCCACCGCGCCCACCACCGCGCCCCCGGCCGGCGCCGCTATCCAGGGCGCCGCCGCGCGGGAGGCCATGGCCGCCGCTCGGCGGGCGGTGGCCGAAGGCCGGATCGAGGCGGCGATCGCGCTGCTCGACGCGGCCGAGCGGGACGGGCATGGCGAGGCCCGGCTGCTGGCGCTGCGCGAGCGGCTGCGCCAGCGCCACGCACGGCGCTGGAATTCCGACGCCGGCCGGCCTACATGAGCGATGCCGCTTGCGGCTATGGCGATAAACACGTCTCGGAATAAGCGTTGCGGACCCGGGGGCAGTGCCCGGCGCCTCCACCAATCCCTCCCACCCTTGTCGGGGCGGGCCCATGGGGGCGAAACAGGCTCGACGCGCGTGGTAAAGGGGACGCTTTTGCCCGGCATTGTACCGCCGTTATCGGGCTACATCCTAAGTGCGAACGACAACAGCCGCGAGGCTGTCGCACTCGCTGCCTAACACTAGGTAAGCGCGGCTCGGGGGGCGCCGGGCAACAGAAGCCCCCCACTTTCCCGGCAGGACCGACCTTTCGCGCGATCCCGGCTCGCCCTATGGTTGTATCAGGGTGGCGTGAATGACGAACGAGAACCAGACCGAGGCCGAGAGCCTTCTTCCCTATGCCCGCTGGACGGAGGAGGCGCTGCGCGCCGTCGTCGCGGATGCGCTGGCCTATGCGGCGCGGCACGGGCTGCCGGGGCAGCACCATTTCTATCTCACCTTCCGCACCGATTTCCCCGGCGTGCAGATCCCGGGGCACCTGAAGGCGCGCTTCCCGCAGGAGATGACCATCGTCCTGCAGCACCAGTTCTGGGACCTGCGGGTCGACCGGGCGGTGCCGTCCTTCTCGGTCGGCCTGTCCTTCGGCGGGGTGCCGGCGACGCTGGTGGTGCCGCTGGCCGCGCTGACCGCCTTCGCCGACCCGCATGTGCGCTTCGGCCTGCGCTTCCAGGGCGAGGAGCCGGCCGCCGAGGCCGAGCCGGCGGCGGAGGCACCCGCCGCCGCGGCGGAGCCCGCTGCCGCACCCGCGCCGCAGGTGGTTCGCCTCGACGCCTTCCGCCGGCGCCCGCCGCGGGAGTGAGCCTCCGCGCCGGGCCCGGGCCGCGCGACACCGGCGGCCCGGCCCGTGCGAAGCCGGGTTGGCGGAATATTGGCGGGCCCCCTGGCTTGCGGTAAGCCGCGCGCCGACACCGATGCCTCGCCGTGCCCCGGGCGGCCTTCCCCCGCCTGGCGGGCAGGCCGGATCGGCCGGCCCCTGCGGAGACCGCCCTGGTGACCCCTCCCCTCGACACCGGCGCCGCCGGCGCGCCCGCCCGCCCCGCCGGCTTCCTCTACAGCCCGATGTTCCCGCTGGGCGAGGACACCACGCCCTATCGCCGGCTCGCCATCGAGGGCGTCTCCACCGCGCAGTGCGACGGGCGGACGGTGCTGAAGGTGGCCCCGAAGGCGCTGGAGGAGCTCGCCTTCATCGCCTGCAAGGAGGTCTCCCACCTGCTGCGCCCCGGCCACCTGCAGCAGCTGGCGAACATCCTGCAAGACCCCGAGGCCAGCGCGAACGACCGCTTCGTCGCGCTCGACCTGCTGAAGAACGCCAACATCGCCGCCGGCGGCGTGCTGCCGATGTGCCAGGACACCGGCACCGCCATCGTCTTCGGCAAGAAGGGCCAGCGCGTCTGGGTCGAGGGCGACGAGGAGGAGGCGATCAGCTACGGCATCGCCCGCACCTATACCGAGACCAACCTGCGCTATTCCCAGATGGCGCCCATCACCACCTGGGAGGAGGCGAACACCGGCAACAACATGCCGGTGGACTTCTCCATCCTGGCCGCGCCGGGCGAGCACCACGCCGACGAGATGCACCTGATGTTCGTGCTCAAGGGCGGCGGCAGCGCGAACAAGACCTTCCTCTACCAGCAGACCCGCGCTGTGCTGAACAAGGCGAAGCTGCTGGCCTTTGTCGAGGAGAAGGTGAAGACGCTGGGCACCAGCGCCTGCCCGCCCTACCACCTGGCGGTGGTCATCGGCGGCACCAGCGCGGAGACCAACCTCAAGTCGGTCAAGCTCGCCTCGACGCGCTACCTCGACAGCCTGCCGACGCGGGGCGACCGGTCCGGCCACGCCATCCGCGACCCGGAGCTCGAGGCCGAGATCCACAGGCTGACGCAGAACCTCGGCATCGGCGCGCAATTCGGCGGCAAGTACTTCTGCCACGATGTGCGGGTGATCCGCCTGCCGCGGCACGGCGCCTCGCTGCCGATCGGCATCGGCGTGAGCTGCTCGGCCGACCGGCAGATCAAGGCGAAGATCACGGCCGGGGGCGTCTTCCTCGAGCAGCTGGAACACGATCCGGCGAAGTACCTGCCGGAGACGACCGACGACATCCTGGGCGGCGAGGTGGTCAGGATCGACCTGAACCGCCCGATGGCGGAGATCCGCGCCACGCTCTCGAACTACCCGGTGAAGACGCGCGTGTCGCTGACCGGCACCATGGTGGTGGCGCGCGACATCGCGCATGCCAAGCTGCAGGAGCGGCTGGATGCCGGCCAGGGCCTGCCCGACTACATCAAGAACCACCCGGTCTACTACGCCGGCCCGGCCAAGACGCCGCAGGGCATGGCCACCGGCAGCTTCGGCCCGACCACGGCGGGGCGCATGGACAGCTATGTGGAGGCCTTCCAGAAGGCCGGCGGGTCGCTGGTGATGCTGGCCAAGGGCAACCGCAGCAAGGCGGTGCTGAACGCCTGCAAGACCCATGGCGGCTTCTATCTCGGCTCGGTCGGCGGCCCGGCGGCGCGGCTGGCGCAGGACTGCATCAGGAAGGTCGAGGTGCTGGAATACCCCGAGCTCGGCATGGAGGCCGTGTGGCGGATCGAGGTGGAGGACTTCCCGGCCTTCATCGTGGTGGACGACAAGGGGAACGACTTCTACGAGGGGCTGGAGTAGTCCCAACGGAGGCGGCCATGGCAGGATTCCGCATGCGCGTCTGGTACGATCCGGACGGGATCGGCGTCGGCGCCCCGGCGCGCGACCAGGGCGTGATCGAGCTGCCGGTCATCCCCCAGCCGGGCATGGAGCTGGCCGACGACGACGGCCAGACCGCCGTGGTGCGCCGCGTGGTGCTGCTGCGCACGCCGGGGCCGGACGGCGCGGTTGCCGTCCTCGTCTGCGCCGGGCGCTGAGGGGCCGCCGATGACCGAGCGCCGCCACATCTCCTCCGGCTCCCGCTTCGAGGCGGAGATCGGCTATTCCCGCGCGGTGGTCGACGGCGACCATGTCTGGATGTCCGGCACCACGGGCTACGACTACACCACGATGACCATCGCCGAGGACGTCGTGGCCCAGGCCGAGCAGTGCTTCCGCAACATCGCCGCCGCGCTGGCCGAGGCCGGCGCCAGCCTCGACGACGTGGTGCGCGTGCTCTTCATCGTGCCGCGGCGGGAGGACTGGGAGCCCTGCTGGCCCGTGGTCCGCCGGCATCTCGGCAAGGCGCGCCCGGCCTCCACCCTGATCCATGCCGGGCTGCAGACCGATGCCATGCGCATCGAGATCGAGGTGACCGCGCGCCTGCCGAAGGGCTCCGCCTGATGCGCTTCGCCGTCGACCGGCTCGACCACCTGGTGATCAACTGCCGCGACCAGGAGGTGATGGCCTCCTGGTACCAGCGCGTGCTCGGCATGGAGCGCGAGGATTTCGGCACGCCCTCCCGCATCGCGCTGAAGTTCGGCGGGCAGAAGATCAACCTCCGCCCCGCCGAGGCGCCGCAGGCGGAGTGGCTGGCGGCCGAGACCTGCCTGCCCGGCACCCAGGACCTCTGCTTCATCGTCGCCGTCGCCGCTGCCGACATCGTCGCGCAGTTGCACGCCTGCGGCGTCAGGATCGAGCTGGGGCCGGTGACGCGGCAGGGCGCGCTCGGGCCCATGGGCTCGGTCTATTGCCGCGACCCCGAGGGCAACCTGGTCGAGATCGCCTCCTACTCGCCGTAGAGCGCGACCGCCGGAGGTGGGCTCACCGCCGGCGCGACCCGCACGACACGACGACGACCCGGGGTGCGGTCCGCGCGTCAGCAGCCGCCGATCGCGATCCGCCGGCGCCCGGCCAGCGCAAGCCCGCCCCCGGCCGCCGGCGCGAAGCCCTGCAGCCAGAAATACCCCTCGCCCATCACCGGCGAGGGCGCGGAGAGGATCCGCACGCCCGCCGCCTCGCCGGCCCAGTCCGTGTGCCGGTGCCCGTGCAGCACCACGAGGCGCGGCGCGTGGCGCCCGAGGCGCGACACCGCCCAGTGGCCGTTCGTCAGCGCCGTCGCAATGCGCTCGGCGAGCTTCACCCCGGCGCGCGGATACTCGACTAGGTGGTGGTGCAGGCAGACCAGCCAGCGCGCCTCCGGCCAGGCGGCCATGGCGCGCTCCGCCGCCCGGAGCTGCCCGGCCGGCAGGATGCCCAGCGCATTGGTGAAGGAGAAATGCGTCTGCGCGTTGGAATCCAGCAGCAGTACGCCGAGGCCTGCGGGCTCGGCCGGCGGCAGGATCATGGGAAAGGCCGCCGCCCAGACCTCCCGCGGATGCGGCGCGCGGCGCGAGGGCCGGCGCCCGGCATCGAGGAAGGCGGCCATGGCGGCGCCGCGTCCCTCCGCGGCCAGCCAGTCCGACAGCGTCGGACCCGGCGCGCGGCGATCCGCGTCCATCACCCGCACCCGCCCGCCCTGCAGCGCCGCCGTCGCGGCCAGGCAGCGCAGGCGGCGGAGCCAGGGGCCGGCGGCGCTCGGCAGTTCCAGGCGCGCCGGGCTGGCGCGATCGACGATGTTCACGTCGTGGTTGCCCGGCAGGATCAGCATGCGTTCGCGCAGCATCGGGTGGCGCGCCGCCATCTCTGCGAAGGCGATCCACTCGGCATTGCGCCCGGCATCGGTGATGTCGCCGGTGACGAGGACGAGGTCGGGCAGCGGCCCGGCCTCCAGCGCCGCCAACGCGGCCTCGGCGCGGCCGTTGCCGCAGGGCCCGTCGCGGCCGCATTCCAGGCGGAAGCCGTAGTCCTCGCCCACCAGGTGGATGTCGGAGAGATGCGCGACGCGCCAGCGCGCTTCGGCGAGGTCCCCCCGCACGGCGGCGTCGCGCGGCGTGCCGGCGATCGCCTCGCCGACCGACCAGGCCGGCGCGGCGAGCGCCAGATAGGCCGCCACCGCCCAGATCCCGTTCGCCAGCCCGTCCCGCGCCATGCCCGGCAGGTCCGCGAGACTGCCCGAGATGGCGAAGGCCCGCGGCAGCGGCCCGACCGCCAGCACCACCAGCCCGGCGAGCAGGGCGATGAGGAGCCCTGCCAGCAGCCCCGCGCGGCGGCGCACGCCCGAAAGGCGCGCGGGATCGGGCGCGGCGCCCAGCCGCGCCTCCAGCGCCTGGCGCACGCCTTCCCGCATCGCCGTGAACAGTGGCTGCACCAGCGCCGCGCTCAGCGCCCAGAAGTCCCGCTCCACCACGCGGAACAGCCGCGGCCCGAAGCGCCAGAGCAGCACCGCGTCCACCGCCAGGAAAAGGGCGAGCGAGGCGAGGGTCGCGCCGGAGGAGAGCCGCGCCCAGGCCTGCTGCGCGACCCAGAGCGCCAGCACCGGCGCCGCGCCGAGCACGATGCCGGGAATGACCAGCGCCTGCACCAGGGCAAGGGCGAGCTTCGGCAGGCTGGTGTCGAGCAGCATGGTGCCGGCATGCGCCAGCAGGCTGTGCCGCGCGGTGGAGGAGGCGTCGTCCTCGATGTCGCCCTTGCGCGGATCCGCGAAGCTCATGCCCGTGTGCCGTCGTGTGGGGCGGCAGTGTCGGCCGGCGCGCGGCGGCGGGCCAGGGGCGCGGGCGCGGAGTCGTGATACCCTCCGCGCCCGCAAGCGGACGCTGATAGGAATTGCGCAGCTTCCGGGAGTCACCCCGCCATGTCCGAGACCGCCGCCACCCGCACCGAGACCGACAGCCTCGGCAGCATCGAGATCCCCGCCGAGCGCTACTGGGGCCCGCAGACCGAGCGCGCGCGCCGGCTCTTCCGCATCGGCACGGAGCGCTTCCCGCCCGGGCTGATCCGCGCCCTCGGCCTGCACAAATGGGCCTGCGCCGAGGCCAATGAGCGGCTCGGCGAGCTGCAGCCCGAGATCGCCGGCCCGATCAAGGCCGCCGCGCAGGAGATCGCCGAGGGCAGGCGCGACGCAGACTTTCCCCTGCCGGTCTGGCAGACCGGATCCGGCACGCAGACCAACATGAACGCCAACGAGGTGATCGCGAACCGCGCCAACGAGATGCTGGGCGCGCCGCTCGGCGCGCGCCGGCCGGTGCATCCGAACGACCACGTGAACCGCGGCCAGTCCTCGAACGACAATTTCCCGACGGTGATGCACCTCGCCGCGGCCGAGGCGGTGGAGGGGCGGCTGCTGCCCGCGCTCGGCCGGCTGCATGCGGCGCTGTGGCGGCGGGCGGAGGAATGGTCCGGCATCGTCAAGCTTGGCCGCACCCACATGATGGACGCGGTGCCGATGACGCTGGGCCAGGAATTCCATGCCTTCGCCCGCCAGGTGGAGCTCGGCCAGGACCGCCTGCGCGCCTGCCTGCCGCGCCTGTTGCTGCTGCCGCAGGGCGGCACCGCGGTGGGCACCGGCCTGAACCGCCACCGCGACTTCGACCAGGTGTTCTGCGCCATCCTCGCCGAGCGCACCGGCCTCGCCTTCGCGCCCAACCCATCGAAGTTCGAGGGCATGGCGGCGCATGACGCCCTGGTCGAGCTGCAGGGGGCGATGAACGTCCTCGCCGTGTCGCTGACCAAGATCGGCAACGACATCCGCCTGCTGGGCAGCGGGCCGCGCAGCGGAATCGGGGAGCTGGTGGTGCCGGCCGATGGCCTCTCCAGCAGCATCATGCCGGGCAAGACCAACCCGACCCAGGCGGAGGCGCTGACCATGGTCTGCGCGCAGGTGATGGGCAACACCACCACCGTCACCATCGCCGGCGCGCAGGGGCATCTGCAGCTCAACGTCTTCAAGCCGGTGATCATCCAGGCCGTGCTGCAATCGGCGACGCTGCTGGCCGACGCCGCCGAGAGCTTCGCACACAACATGGTGGAGAAGCTGGCACCGAACCGCGAGCGCATCGCCGAGAACCTGGCGCGCTCGCTGATGCTGGTGACGGCGCTGAACCCCCGGATCGGCTACGACAAGGCGGTGGCGATCGGCAAGAAGGCGCTGGCGGAGAACCTGCCGCTGCGCGACGCCGCGGCCGCGCTCGGCTTCGTCACGCCCGAGGATTTCGACCGTTGGGTGCGGCCGGAGCAGATGACCGAGCCCGGCGCGACGCTCGAGGGCGGAGGGTGACAGACGCCTCCGATGCAGGCGGGGCGCCGGGGCCGTTGAGCGACGCCTGGGGCGGCTGGCAGGGGGGAGAAGGAGAGAACTCCTTCTCCCCCCTGCACCCCCCTCGACCTCCTTTTTTTCCAAGTTCTCCCGAGCATCCGGGCAGAAAGCCAAAAAGCGATGATGGGGGGTCCGGGGGGAAGAAGGGTCTTCTTCCCCCCGGTCTTGCCCAAGCGTCCCCGCGCCGCTCATGAGGCATCTGCGCAAGCGCAGCTTCTCGCTGGCCGGCCACCGGACCTCCGTCGCGCTCGAGCCCGACTTC
Source organism: uncultured Acetobacteraceae bacterium (assembly GCA_964401305.1). GTDB lineage: Bacteria > Pseudomonadota > Alphaproteobacteria > Acetobacterales > Acetobacteraceae > JAIEOP01. The sequence continues at coordinate 7,661 of CAYNYQ010000235.1, forward strand.
TGGGCCGCGCTGGAGGCGCTGGCGCGGGCGCGCGGCCTGAGCCTGGCCGCGCTGGTG
>CAYNYQ010000236.1:0-7713 GCA_964401305.1 uncultured Acetobacteraceae bacterium
GGGGTGGCGGGCTTGCGCCGCGCGGCGGCGGGCTTCGCGGCGCGGCCCGGGGCCTCGGCCGGAGGCTCCGGCGGCGCCTCGGCCCCGCGTCGCGCAGTGCCGGGCTTCGCGGCCGCCCCGCCCTTCAGCGAGCGGCGCAACGCCTCCATCAGGTCGATGACGTTGCTCTCGCCCGCCTCCGGTGCTGGGCGGTGCACGGGCAGGTGGCCCTTCGCCTTCTCCTCGACCAGCGAGCGCACCGCCTCCTCGTAGCGGTCGCGGAACTCGCCGGGGGCGAAGGGGCCCTGCTGCTGGGCGATGATCTGGCGCGCGATCTCGATCATCTGCGGGCTGATGCGCACATCGGGCAGGTCGTCGAAGAACTCGGCCTCGTCCTTCACCTCGTCATGGCTGCGGAGCGTCGAGAGCAGCAGCCCCCTGCCGCGGGTCTCGATGCCGACGATGCGCTCGCGGCTGTTCATCACGAGGCGCGCCAGCGCGACCTGGCCCTCGCGGCGCATCGCCTCGCGGATCACGGCATAGGGCTCCTGCGCGGTCTTGCCGTCGGGCAGCATGAAGTAGGGCTGGTCCCAGTAGAGCCGGTCGATGGCCTCGCCGCTGACGAAGCGCTCGATGTCGATCACCTTCGTGCTCTCGAGCTTCAGCGCCTTCAGCTCCTCCTCCTCGACGACGACATAGCGGTCCTTCTCCACCTGGAAGCCGCGCACGAGGTCGGCGCGTTCCACCTCGCCATCCTCCGGGTCGCGGTAGAACTGGCGGACGCGGTTCAGCGTCTGGCGGTGCAGCAGGTTGAAGTGGATCGCGCCGCCCTCCCCGGTCGCCTTGAACAGGCGCACGGGGCAGGTGACGAGCGAGAGGCGAAGATGGCCCTCCCAGATCGGACGCGGTGCCATGGCGGTTCCCGGACCCTTGGCGGTCGGCCGCAGAACGGGAGGCGGGTCGGGCCGGTTGCGGCGGGCGCGGCGGGGCCGGGCGGCAGGCGGCTGAGGCGGCACATGCAGCGCGGCGGCCAAGCCCTTGCACTGTCTCCGCCTGAGTTATCCACAAGACTCCGCAACGAGGCCCTGTGGATATGTGGAAAGCCGACGGATCGGCCCGGCCGCGGGCCGTGCCGGCGCAGGGGCGGCCTGTGGAACAGCGCCGGTCCGCCGGGCGGGCTCGCGGCGGCGGTCAATTCGCCGGCATCGCCAGGCAAGCCAGCGCGCGCGGGCAGGGGCTGGTCGGCATGGCGGGAAGCGGGTTCACTGGCGGGGTCCGCAGCGGAGGGACCCTGGCCATGAAGATCAAGCGCATCGAGCACGTCGCCATCGCCGTGCGCAACCTCGACCAGGTGCGCGACACCTTCGCCAAGCTCGGCATCGGCTGCGACCACGAGGAGACGCTGGGCGAGCACAAGGTGCGGCTCGCCATGCTGCCGATCGGCGAATCCGCCATCGAGCTGCTGGAGCCGCAGAGCGACACCGGCGCCACCGCCGAGTGGCTGCGCGAGAAGGGCGAGAGCCTCTGGCACATCTGCCTCGAGGTGGACGACATCGAGGCGGCGCTGGCCGAGCTGAAAGGCAAGGGCGTGAAGCTGCGGGACGAGGTGCCGCGCAACGGCCATGGCGGCCACCGCATCGCCTTCCTCGACCCCGCCAGCACGGCCGGCATCCTGGTCGAGCTCGTCGAGATGGTCGGGGCGCCGCACGCCTGATGGCCGGGCACGACCATGGCCGCTGGGGCTGCGCCTGCTGGGGCGCGGAGGACCAGCTCGGCGCCGCCAACCTGCTGACGCAGGAGAAGCGCTTGGCGGCGCTGCGCGGCATCGAGAGCGGCAAGGTCTACGACCTCAGCCACGTCTTCGGCGCCGGCGCGCCCAACATGCAGCCGAACCAGCCGCCCTTCCTGATGATGATGTGGGCCACCTGGCGCGACGCCATCCGCCGCCGCCGCCGGATGGGCTTCACCAACGATGCCGGGGTGAATGTCGAGCGCATCGAGATGACGACGCATGTGGGCACGCATATCGACGCGCTCGGCCATGTCTCGGACGGGGAGCGGCTCTACAACGGCTTCGACGCGGCTGAGACGCTGACGGACTGGGGGCTCGCGAAGCTCGGCATCGAGCGGACGCCGCCGATGATCACCCGCGGCCTGCTGCTCGACGTCGCGGGCCTCGATGGCGGGCCGCACCTCGAGGCCGGGCGGGTGGTGACGCCGGAGGAGCTCGGGCGCGCGCTGGCGGCCGCCGGCACCACGATCGAGCCGGGCGACATGGTGCTGATCCGCACCGGCTGGGGCCGCTACTTCGACGTGGACAATGCGCGCTACGTCGCCGGCGAGCCCGGCATCGACGTCCCCGCCGCGCGGTGGCTGACGGCGCAGGGCGTGGTGGCGATCGGCGCCGACACCATGGCGCTCGAGGTGCTGCCCAACCCGGACCACACGAAGGGCCTGCCGGTGCACCAGCACTGCCTGGCCGAGGCCGGCGTGCACATCATCGAGAACCTGATGCTGGAGGAGCTCGCTGCCGATGGCGTGGCGCGCTTCTGCCTGGTGGTGCTGCCGCCGAAGATCCGCGGCGCCACCGGCGCGCCGGTGCGGCCCGTCGCCATCGTCTGAGGAACCGCCGGCGGCCGGGGTGGACCCGGCCGCCGGCGGGGGCGCTCAGGCCCGGCCCGCCATCTTCGCCACCGTCTGCTCCAGCGCCTTGTCCAGCGCCGCGATCAGCGTGTCGCACTCGCCGCGGGTGATGACCAGCGGCGGCGAGAGCACGATGGTGTTGGAATGCCGCGCGCCGCCGCCGGAGCGGCCGACGATCACGCCCTGCTGCTTGCAGAACTCGAGCACGCCACCGACCAGCGCGCCGTCGAGCTGGATCTTGCTCTCGCGGTCGGTGACCAGCTCGATGCCGATCAGCAGGCCCTTGCCGCGGATGTCGCCGACGATGCCGTGGCGGAAGAGCCGGTCGCGCAGGCCCGCCATCAGGTACTCGCCCATGCTGGCGGCGCGCTCCGGCAGCTTCTCCTCGAGCATGATCTCGATGTTGCGCACTGCGACGGCGGCCGCGGCGGGGTGGCCGCCATAGGTGTTGACCTGCATCACCTGGCGCGCATCCGCGACCTCGCCGAGGAAGCTCTCGAACACCTGGTTCTTCACCACCGTCGCCGCGATCGGCAGGTAGGCGGAGACGATGCCCTTGGCCACGGCCATGATGTCGGGGCTGATGCCGTAGTGCTGGTGGCCGAACATCTTGCCGGTGCGGCCGAAGCCGTTGATCACCTCGTCCACGTGCAGCAGCACGTCGTACTTGCGGCAGATCTGCTCGACCATCGGCAGGTACTCGTCGGGCGGCACGGCGACGCCGACGCCGGACATGATCGGCTCGACGATCACCTCGGCGACCGTCTGCGGGCCCTCGCCCTGGATGGTGGTCTCGATCGCCTTGGCGCAGGCCACCTTGCAGGACGGGTATTCGAGGCCGAGCGGGCAGCGGTAGCAGGTCGGCGCCGGGACATGGATGAACTCGCCGGCGAAGGGCTCGAACTTCATCTTGCGCTCGCCCATGCCGCCGGCGGCGAGCGTCGCCAGCGTGGTGCCGTGATAGGCGTAGTAGCGGGCGATGGTCTTGAAGCGGAACTCGCCGGGGAATTCGTGCTTGGCGTATTGCCGCGCCACCTTGAAGCCCGCCTCGTTCGCCTCGGAGCCCGAGTTGACGAAGTAGACGTGGTAGTCGCCGCCCATGAGCTGGTTCACCTGCTCGCCGAGGCGCGCGGCGGGGAGATTGATGGCCGTGTGCGGGTAGTAGGCCATCGCCTCCATCTGCTCGGCGGCGATCTGCGCGAGCTCGGTGCGGCCATAGCCGATGTTGACGCACCAGAGGCCGGCCATGGCGTCGAGATAGGTGCTGCCATCGGCATCGACGATGGTCGAGCCCTGCGCCCCGGTGACCACCATCTGGCTCTTCTCGAGCGCCTTGTGCTGCACGATCGGGTGCATGACGTTGGAGAGATCCTGCTCCACGACCTTGCGGCGGGCCTCGGGATCGGGCTGGTTGGTCATCGACATGGGGCGGGGCCTCGGCGGTTGCGGGAAGGTGCGAGCCGCCACGCTAGCCCCGTTGCGCCGGCGCTGTCACGGGGCCGGGCGCGGGGGCTTGCAGGGAAGCCTACCTACTGGTAGGTAGAGCGCGTGCCCGCCGCCTCCACCCGCGACCGCCTGCTGCAGGATGCCGAACGCCTCGTCCGCATCCGCGGCTATGCGGGCTTCAGCTATGCCGACCTCGCCGAGCGCGTCGGGATCAGGAAGGCGAGCATCCACCACCACTTCCCCACCAAGGACGCGCTGGGGGCGGCCCTCGTCGACGACTACCGCACGCGCTTCCGCCACAGCCTCGCCGCGATCGCCGACACCGAGCACGACGCCCCGGCGCGCCTCGCGGCCTATGGGCGGATCTACGTCGTCTCCGTCGCCCAGGGCATGGCCTGCCTGTGCGGCGTGCTCGCCGCCGATCTCGCGCTGCTGCCCGAGCCGCTGCGCCAGGCGGTCGCCGCCTTCTTCCACGACCAGCTCGCCTGGCTCGAGACGGTCGTGCGCGAGGGGGTCGCGCGGGGCGAGCTTCGCGCCGGTGGCGTGCCGGACCGGATGGCGTCGCATGTGCTCGGCGCCTTCCAGGGCGCCAGCTTCGTCGCCCTCGCGCTGGGCGATGTCGCGCGGCTCGAGGCTGCCATCGAGGCACTGCTGCATGGCCTTCGCCCCTAGGGCAGCCGCCGCCCTGGCCAGGCGCTGCCGCGCTCAGTCAGGGCGGGGGCGGGCTGCTCCGGCGCCCTCGCCCTCCGGCATGCCCGGGGGGAACCCATCGAACCGCAACCCACCCACCGGAAGGACGTGAGACATGGATCAGGATTTCGCCGGCACCCGCACCCTCATCCTCGGCGGTGGCAGTGGCATGGGGCATGCGACGGCCGAGCTGCTGCTGCGCCGCGGCGGGGCGGTGCTGCTGCTCGGCCGCGGCGCCTCCCGGCTCGACGCTGCGGCCCGTCGCCTCGCCCCGCTCGGCCCGGTCTCGGTCGTGCGGCTGGACCTCGCCGACGGGCGCGCGGTGCGCGGCTTCGCCGAAGGCCTGGCGGAAAACCACCCTGACGTGACCGGCCTCGTCAACGGTGCCGGCGTCTTCCTGCCGAAGCCCTTCCTCGACCATGCCGAGGGCGACTACGACCTCTACCACGGCATCAACCGCGGCACCTTCTTCCTCACCCAGGCGGTGGCGCGCGCCATGGTTGCCCGCGGGCAGGGCGGGTCGATCGTCACCATCGGCTCCATGTGGGCGAAGCAGGCGGTGCAGGCGACGCCGTCCTCGGCCTATTCCATGGCCAAGGCGGGGCTGCACGCGATGACCCAGCACCTGGCGATGGAGCTTGCCGCGCACCGGATCCGGGTCAACGCGGTCTCGCCCGCCGTGGTTGAGACGCCGATCTACGAGGGGTTCATCCCGGCCGACCGCGTGCATGCCACGCTGCAGGGCTTCAACGCCTTCCATCCCATCGGCCGGATCGGCATGCCGGAGGATGTCGCCGGCGCCATCGCCTTCCTGCTCTCGCCCCAGGCGGGGTGGGTGACGGGGGCGATCTGGGACGTCGATGGCGGCGTCATGGCCGGGCGCAACTCCTATAACTGACGCGCAGGGCTGGATCCGTCCTCGGGATACAAGCGGGCCCGATGGCCGCAGCGCCATCGGGCGCGGAGGGCTGAATCGGTCCGCGGGATGCAAGCGGGCCCGATGACCGCAGCGCCATCGGGGGCGGAGGGCTGAATCGGTCCGGCCGTCATGCAAGGAGACGCGAGGGATGCGCATCAACGCCGAGTTCGACCGCCGCGCGGCCGTCCACCCCGTGCCGGCGGCCTGGGTGGCCTCGCCGATGCCCGGGGTGGAGCGGCTGATGCTGGACCGCATCGGGGGCGAGGTGGCGCGCGCCACCTCCCTCGTGCGCTACGCGCCGGGCAGCGCCTTCTCCGGCCATGTCCATGCCGGCGGCGAGGAATACCTGGTGCTGGACGGCGTCTTCCAGGACGAGTCCGGCGACCACCCGGTGGGCACCTATGTGCGCAACCCGCCGGGCAGCGCGCATGTGCCGGCCTCGGCGCCGGGCTGCACGATCTTCGTCAAGCTCTGGCAATTCGACCCGGAGGACCTGCAGCCGCTGCGCGCCGAGATCGCCTCCCTGCCGCGCGCCGAGGACCCGCTGCGCCCGGGCGTGCGCGTGGCGCCGCTGGTCGCGCGCCAGGACGAGGCGGTGCGCATCGAGGACTGGGCGCCCGGCGCACGGGTGCCGCTGCTGGCGCCGCGCGGCCTTGAGCTGCTGGTGCTGGCCGGCGGCTTCCACGAGGCGGGCGAGGCCTTCGGGCGCCATGCCTGGCTGCGCCTGCCGCCGGGCTATCGCGGCACGGCGGAGGCGGGGCCGGCCGGCGCCACGGTCTGGGCCAAGGCGGGCCACCTGGCGGCGATCCGGCTGCCGCCCGGCTGACCCGCCGGGGCCGGGTGCTTGCGCTGCCCGCCCGGAGGCGGAGAACCCCTCCCGCGGCCCCGCGCCGCGCCCCGACCAGGAAGGCCACGCCCCATGCGCCAACCCACCACCCCCGCCCCCCTCGAATCCGCGCCGCTCGGCACCTTCGAGCGCTGGCTCAGCGTCTGGGTCGCGCTGTCCATCCTGGCGGGGATCGGCCTCGGCGCCCTGGCCCCGGGGCTGTTCGAGACGCTGGCCGGCCTCGAATATGCCAAGGTCAACCTGGTCGTCGCCGTGCTGATCTGGGTGATGATCTATCCCATGATGGTCAGCGTCGACTTCGCCAGCCTGGCGCGCATCGGCGAGCGGCCGAAGGGCCTGGTCATCACCCTGGCGGTGAACTGGCTGATCAAGCCCTTCACCATGGCGGCGCTCGGCGTGCTGTTCTTCGAGCACGTCTTCGCCGACCTGATCGCGCCGGCCGATGCGCAGCAATACCTGGCCGGCGTCATCCTGCTGGGCGCCGCGCCCTGCACCGCCATGGTCTTCGTCTGGAGCCAGCTGACGCGCGGCGATGCGACCTACACGCTGGTGCAGGTCTCGGTGAACGACGCGGTGATGGTCGTCGCCTTCGCGCCCATCGTCGCGGTGCTGCTCGGCGTCACCGACATCCCCGTGCCCTGGGAGACGCTGCTGCTCTCGGTGCTGCTCTACGTGGTGGTGCCGCTGGCCGCGGGCATCGCCACGCGGCGGAGCCTCGAGCGCGGCGGCGGCGCGGCGGCGGTCGAGCGCTTCACCGCCGCGCTCAAGCCCTTCGCCGTGCTCGGCCTGCTGGCGACGGTGGTGCTGCTCTTCGGCTTCCAGGGCGGGGTGATCCTGGCCCAGCCCTTGGTGATCCTGCTGATCGCCGTGCCGCTGCTGCTGCAGAGCTACGGCATCTTCGCCATCGCCTATGCCTGGGCCTGGGCCTGGCGCGTGCCCTTCCCGATCGCCGCGCCCTGCGCGCTGATCGGCACCTCCAACTTCTTCGAGCTGGCGGTGGCGGTGGCGATCAGCCTCTTCGGCCTCGACAGCGGCGCCGCGCTGGCCACGGTGGTCGGCGTGCTGGTGGAGGTGCCGGTGATGCTCTCCCTGGTCGCGCTGGCCAATCGCACGCGCGGGTTCTTTCCCGCGGCGTAGAGCGTGATCGCCGAAGGGCGTAACGCCCGCAGGCGTGAATCACGCGACGAAA
>CAYNYQ010000237.1:0-7686 GCA_964401305.1 uncultured Acetobacteraceae bacterium
GCCTCGCCGCCGCGCCGCCGCGCCCGGCCGGCGCCGTGGCCGAGACGGGCGGCGCCGAGCCCTGGTCGGAGGCCCGCGTCGCCGCGCTGCGCGCCGAGGGCCGCCCCGTCTTCGTCAACATGACCGCCGCCTGGTGCATCACCTGCCAGGTGAACGAGCGCCTGGTGCTGCGCAGCGCCGCCGTGCAGGAGGCCTTCGCCGCGCGCGGCGTGGCGGCGCTGAAGGGCGACTGGACCCAGGGCGATGCCGCGATCGGCGCGCTGCTGCGCGCGCATGGGCGGGAGGGCGTGCCGCTCTACCTGCTCTATCCGGCGGGCGGCGGCGCGCCGCTGCTGCTGCCGGAGGTGCTGACCGAGGGCATCGTGCTGCGCGCGCTCGACGCCGCGTCCTGAGCGATGCCGGGCGGGATGTCGCGCCGCTGACATGCAGGTATCATGAACTCGTCCCCGACCCTTCATTGAAGCGTTGCAGGGCGCAGGGTATCCGGTCCGTCTCATGGACTCGGCCCTCGCCCGCACCCAGCCTGGAGTCGTCGCGCCGCGGCCGCGCCGCCTGCGCCGCGGCAAGCCGCTGCGCTTCCGCCCCGCCCTGCCCGGCGGCGCCTTCGGCGACATCTTCCAGGAACGCCCGCTGGGCGGGCGCATCCGTGCGGCGCGACGCATGGCGGCGGCGCTGCTCTGGACCCTCTTCGCGGTGCCGGTGCAGATGGTTCTCATGCCGCTGCCCGGGCGCGGCAGGGTCGCCTGGGCGCGGATCTACCACGCCACACTCTGCCGGCTGATCGGGCTGAAGGTGCAGGTGGTCGGGCGCCCCTGCGCCGAGACGCCGGTGCTGTTCCTGTCGAACCACTCCTCCTGGCTCGACGTGCTCGTCCTCGGCGGCGTGCTCGAGGCGAGCTTCGTGGCCAAGTCGGAGGTCGGGAGCTGGCCGCTGATCCGCACCATCGCGCGGCTGGGTCGCACCGTCTTCGTCAGCCGCACCCGCGGCACCACGGGGCGGGAGGCCGACGAGATGCGCGGCCGGCTCGGCGCCGGGGACAGCCTGATCCTCTTCCCCGAGGGCACCAGCAGCGACGGCACGCGGGTGCTGCCCTTCCGCTCCGCCTTCCTGGCGACGGCGGGCGCGGCGCGGATGATCCAGCCCGTCTCGCTGGTCTACGACCGGCTGGGCGGCCTGCCGGCCTGCCGGCGCGACCGCCCGGTCTTCGCCTGGTATGGCGACATGGACATCGGCAGCCATTTCTGGCGGCTGGCCCGGCGCAGCGGCGCACGCGCCACCATCCTGCTGCACGAGCCCTTCGCCCCCGACATCCTGCCCGACCGCAAGGCGCTGTCGGCGGAGGTGGAGCGCATCGTGGCCAGCGGCGTGTCCCAGCTGCTGCAGAACCGCCCGCCGGTGCCGCTGCCGGCGCCGGCACGACGGTAGGCCGCGCCCCCACCCCTGCGGCCCCGCCCCATCGGCCGGGCGTACCCATCCCTGCACCGGGCCGGTGCGGGCGGGGGCGCCAGAACCCCCGCCGGCGGCGCTACTCCACCACGGCGCCGGAGGCGCGGATGACCGGCGCAAACAGCGCCTGGTTCGCCGCGCGGAAGCGGGTCAGCTCCTCGGGCGTGGTCCACCAGGGCGTCGCGCCGTTCTCCTTGTAGCGCGCGATCAGGTCGGGCGCGGCCAGCGCCTCCTTCGTCAGCGCCGAGAGCCGCTGCACCATCGCCGCCGGCAGCCCCGCCGGGCCCATCACGCCGCCCCAGCTGTCGATCTCGAAGCCCGGCAGGAACGACGCCATGGTCGGGATCTCCGGCGCCAGCGGGCTCGGCTGCGCGCCGGTCACGGCCAGCGCCCGCAGCTTGCCCTCGCGCGCATTCGCCCAGGCCTGGGGGATGTTGTCGAACATCATGTGCACGCGCCCGGCGATCAGGTCGATATTCGCCGGCGCGCCGCCGCGATAGGGCACATGCACCAGGTCGAGCCCCGCCAGCGTCGAGAACATCGCGCCCGAAAGATGCACCGAGGTGCCGGAGCCCGAGGAGGCGTAGCTGTACTTGCCCGGATTGGCCTTCACCAGGGCGATCAGCTCCGGCACCGTCTTGGCCGGCACGTCGGGGTGGATGACCAGCATGTTCGGCAGCTGCCAGAGGCCGGAGACGTAGGTGAAGTCCTTCGTCACGTCGAAGGGCAGGCGGCGGTAGAGGGTCGGCCCGATGCCGAGCGGCGCGACGGAGGCAAGGCCGATGGTCCGCCCGTCCGGCACCGCACGCGCGATGGCCTCGGTGCCGATGTTGCCGGCCGAGCCCGAGCGGTTCTCGACGACGAACTGCTCGCCGGTGATCTCGCTCATCTTCTGGCACCAGATGCGGCTGAGGATGTCGGTGCCGCCGCCGGGCGGGAAGATGCCGATGAAGCGGATGGTCCCGTTCGGCCATTCGCCGCGGGCCGCCTGCGCCGCGGCCTGGCCGCCGGCGAGCAGGGCGGGCGCGGCGAGCACGGCGCGGCGGCCGAGCATGGCGCGGGGGGTGGGGCTGTCCTTCATGCGTCCTCCTGTCCGGCCGCGGTGCGTGCGGCCCGGTTCGGTGTCGGGGAAAGCCCCGCCGCTCAGCGCGGCGCGGCCAGGGGCAGGGCCGGCGCGGGCGCGGGTGCGGGCACCAGGGGCGGATCGGGCGCCGGGTAGATGCGCCGCGGATAGGTGATGGCCTCGTCGGGGCCCGGCCGGCGCGGCGGCCCGGCCCGGCCGCAGGCGCCGAGAAGCAGCAGCGCCGCGAGCATCAGGCAGGCGGTGCGCCTCACGCCAGGCGGCCCCGCCATTCCGCCGCCATGCGCCGCACGTTCTCCGGCGCCGTGCCGCCGAAGGAGGTGCGGGAGGCGACGGAGGCCGCGGCGCCCAGCACGGCGAAGACGCCCTCGGTGATGCGCGGCTCCTCGGCCTGCATCTCGGCGAGCGCCAGCCCGGCGAGGTCGACGCCCTTCGCCTCCGCCTTCGCCACCAGCCGCCCCGTGACGTGGTGCGCGTCGCGGAAGGGCAGGCGCAGCTCGCGCACCAGCCAGTCGGCGAGGTCGGTGGCGGTGGAGAAGCCGGCGCCGGCGGCCTCAGCCAGTCGCTCCGGCTGCGGGCGCATGTCGCGCACCATGCCGGCGGTGGCGGCCAGGGTCAGGGTCAGGGTCTCGGCGGCGTCGAAGACGCCCTCCTTGTCCTCCTGCATGTCCTTGAAATAGGTCAGCGCGAGGCCCTTCAGCGTGGTCAGCAGCCCGGCCAGCGCGCCGATGACGCGGCCGGTCTTGCCGCGCACCAGCTCCGCCGCATCCGGGTTGCGCTTCTGCGGCATGATCGAGCTGCCGGTGCTGTATGCATCGGAAAGCTTGACGAAGCCGAAATAGGGGTTGGTCCAGATCACGATCTCTTCCGCAAGGCGGGAGAGATGCGTCTGGCACATGGCGCAGCAGAACAGGAACTCGGCGGCGAAGTCGCGGCTGCCCACGGCGTCGAGGCTGTTGCGCATCGGCCCCCGCTCGAAGCCGAGCGCGGCGGCGGTCATGTGCCGGTCGATGGGGAAGCCGGTGCCGCAGAGCGCGGCGGCGCCGAGCGGGCTCTCGTTCAGCCGCGCCCGGCAATCGGCCAGGCGCGAGAGGTCGCGCGAGAGCATCTCCACATAGGCCAGCATGTGGTGGCCGAAGGTGGTGGGCTGGGCCGGCTGCAGGTGGGTGAAGCCCGGCATGATGGTCGCCGCATGCTCCTCCGCCCGGTCGACCAGCGCGCGCATCACGTCGCGCACCTGGCCCGAGAGCCCGTCGATCGCGTCCCTCACCCACATCCGGACGTCGAGCGCCACCTGGTCGTTGCGGCTGCGCGCGGTGTGCAGGCGCTTGCCGGCCTCGCCGATGGCCTCGGTCAGCCGCGCCTCGATGTTCATGTGGATGTCCTCGAGGGACTCGTCCCAGGCGAACTCGCCGGCCTCGATCCGCGCGGCGATGGCGGCGAGGCCCTCGCGGATCGCCACCTCGTCCTCCGCGGCGATGATCCCCACATGCGCCAGCATGGCGGCATGGGCCAGGCTGCCGCGGATGTCCTGGCGCCACATCTTGCGGTCGAAGCCGATGGAGGCGTTGATCGCCTGCATGATGGCGGAGGGGCCGGCGGCGAAGCGGCCGCCCCATTGCATGTTGGACGTGGCTGGCGGGCTGGACACGAGGGAGGCTTTCTTGCCGGATGTTCTGAAGGGGCCGTCGGTCGCGCGGCGCCGGCTGGCGCTGGCGGCGGGCGGGACCCTACTCGCGGGGCTTCCCGGCGGGCAAGGGCGGGCCCGCGCCGCCGGCATCGGCACGCTGGTCGAGACCGGCCCGAAACCGCTGCCGGAGTTCACCTTCACCGACGCCGAGGGCAAGCCGCACAGCCTGGCCGACTTCGCGGGGCGGGGGCTGGTGATCAACCTCTGGGCCACCTGGTGCCCGCCCTGCGTTGCCGAGATGCCGGCGCTCGACCGCGCGCAGGCGGCGCTGGAGCCGGCGGGGGTGGTGGTGCTGGCGCTCTCCTCCGACCGCGGCGGCAAGGCGATGGTCGAGCCCTTCTACCAGCGGGTCGGCATCCGGCGGCTCGGCATCTGGCTCGACCCGCGCGGGGCGGCGCAGCGGGCGCTCGGCTCCCGCGGCCTGCCCACCACCCTCATCGTCGACCGCGCGGGGCAGGAGCGCGCGCGGCTCGAGGGCGCGGCGGAATGGGACGAGGCGCCGATGCTGGCGGCGGTCCGCCGGCTGGTGGTGCCGCAGCGCCCGGCCACCACGCCGAGCTGAGGCGCGGCGGCGGGCTATTCCGCCTTCACCCCCGTCTCCTTGATCACCTCGGTCCAGATCCGCGCATCCCAGGCGGCGAATTCGGCGAAGGCCTCGGGCGAGCCGCCCATGGGCTCGTGCATGAAGCCGTGCATGCGCGCCTGGATCGCCTCGCCCTTCAGCCAGGTGTTCGCCTCGGCGTTCATCGCCTCGATGATCGGCCGCGGCGTGCCGGCCGGCGCCGACATGCCGAACCAGATCTCCTGGTCGAAGCCGGGCAGGCCGTCCTCGGCCAGGGTCGGGATCTCCGGCGCGCCGGGGTTGCGCCGCTTGCCGGTCAGCGCGAGGCCGCGCAGCCGCCCCTCCCTGCGCAGCGGTTCCGAGGCGCCGAGGTTGTCCACGATGTAGTGGCACTCGCCCTGCGCCACGGCGAGCAGCGCCGGCGGGCTGCCGCGGTAGTGGATCGGCTCGGCGGCGAAGCGCCCCAGCACCTTCACCCGCTCGCCCATCAGGTGGCCGCCGCTGCCGAGGCCCACGCTGGCGATGTTCACCCTGCCGTTCTGCCCGCGCGCCCAGGCGATGAACTCCTGCGTGTTCTTCGCCGGGATCTGCGGGTTGATCATCAGGTACATGCCGTACTTGTAGAGCAGCACGACAGGCACGAGGCTCCGCGCCGGGTCGAAGCCGACATTGCGCATGACCTGCGGCGCGATGGTCTGCGAGGTGTTGGAGTTGAAGGAGAAGGTGTAGCCGTCGGGCGCCGCGTTCGCGACCGCGGCGACGCCGATGGTGCCGGCCGCGCCGGTGCGGTTCTCCACCACGAAGACGCTGCCGAGGGTGCGGGAGCAATGCTCGGCCAGGCTGCGGGCGTAGAGGTCCTGCGGCGTGCCGGGCGGGCTGGCGCTGATGATGCGCACGGTGCCGCGGGCGGGCCAGGCCGCCTGGGCCGCGCCGATGCGGGGCAGCGCCAGAAGCCCGGCGCTCGCCAAGACGAGCGATCTGCGATGCATGGGACCTTCCTCCGTGCCCGCGTTCCGGCGCGGGTCGTGGGGGCCAAGGCTATGCAGGGTGGCGCGGGGGGGTCAACCGGCGGTCGTGCGGCGTCAGGCGTGGGGGCGGCCGCGGGGCATCGCCTCCTCCGGCGTGCGGCCGGGGACGGGGCCCATCAGGCCGAGGTCGATGGCGGCGCGATAGGCGCGCGGCGCGAGGCCCGGCGCCGCCACCAGCGCGGCCAGGCGCCCCCGCGTCGCCGGCTGGGCCAGCAGCCGGTCCATCACCGCCGGGTCGCCGGCCGCGGGCAGGCTGGGCAGCACCGGCCCGCGCTGCGGCTCCAGCGCCAGCAGCAGCTGCTGCAGCACGCGGGTATCGCAGGGCGCGATGGCGCCGCAGGTGAGGGCGAAGCCGGCGCCCTCGGGCCAGGCGAGCCGGATGGCGAGGCCGGCGCCGGGTGCGATCTGCGGCAGGCCGGTGTCCATCACCCAGGCCTCCGCCCCGTCCGCCATGGCCGCAAGGCGGGCGCCGCCCTCGGGATGCGGCCCGAGCGCGCGCCAGAGCCCGAAGCGCGCTCCGCGCAGCGCCGCCAGCATGACCGCATCGTCCGAGCCGGGCGCGGGCGGCTCGGCCCGCCCCTGGCGCTCCAGCGCGGGGCCATGGCCGCCGGCCGGCTCGAAGACGCCGAGATCCATCAGCAGCGCGAATTGCGCCTCGTCCCCCGGCAGCGCCTGGCGCCCGTCCCAGAGGCCGAGGGCGCGGGCCTGGGAGGCGACGCTGGCCTGCGGGATGCGCCTGGCCGCGCCGGTCAGGATGCGCTGCCGCGCCGCGGCGAGGCGCGGATGCAGCAGCAGCGGCGGCTCGCTCACGGCCGGTTCGGCACCGGCACCCCGAGCGACTGCGCGCAGGCGAGGATGGAGGCCCAGGTGTCCGGCTGCAGCGGCACGCCGTTCCGCAGGCGCTCGGCGCGCAGCCGCGCCTCGGGCTCGCCGGGCGCCAGCACCTCGCCGCCCGGCGTGGCGGGGCGGCAGGACTTCACCCAGGCGACGTAGTCCTGCGCGACGCGGCGGAACTCGGCCTCCGTCCCGAAGTGCTTGGGCGAGATGAAGATCGAGAGCATGCCGTTGGCGATGCGCCCGCGCGCCGCGATCGGGCCGGAGGTGCCGCCGCCGGTGAAGGCGCCGGCGAGCAGCTCGCACATGAAGGCGAGCCCCGAGCCCTTGTGGTCGCCGAAGGCGCGGATGGCGCCGAGGCCGTTCGCCGGGCTGCGCGGCCCGACCTTCTCGTAGGGGCCGTAGAGGGTGTGCGGGTCGCCGGAGAGGCTGCCATCGGGCTCGATCAGCGCATCGGGCGGCAGGGGCTTGCCGCCGTTCGAGGCGACGAGGACCTTGCCCTCCGCGACATGGGAGGTGGCGAAGTCGAGCACCACCGGCGGGTCGGTCGGCACGCCGACGCTGAAGGGGGCGGTGGAGAAGCGCCTCTCGGTGCCGCCGAAGGGCGCCACGAGCACGCTGCCGGCGACGTTGACGAAGTGGATGGAGATCAGCCCCGCGGCGATCGCCTGTTCGGAATAGGCGCCGACGCGGCCGATATGGCCGGCGTTGCGCAGCGCGATCACCGCCGTGCCATGGGCCAGCGCCCGCTCGATGCCGAGCGCGGTGGCCTGGGGTGCGACGGTCTGGCCGAAGCCCCACTTGCCGTCGAGCAGGGCGAAGGCCCCGCCATCGGTGACGATCTCCGCCTGCTGCCCGGCGACGACATAGCCCGCCTGCTGCCATTCGACGTAGCGCGGCACGCGGACGACGCCGTGGCTGTCGTGCCCGGCGAGGTTGGCGCCGAGCAGGTGGTGGGAGATGCGCCCGGCCTCGTCGCGCGCGCAGCCCGCGGCCGCGAAGATGTCGGCGATCAGGGCCTCGAGCGTCGGGGCGGCGATGAGGA
>CAYNYQ010000238.1:0-2106 GCA_964401305.1 uncultured Acetobacteraceae bacterium
GTGCCGGCCCGACCCACGGCGGCCGATCCGCCCGGCGGCCGCGGCGGCGGGCAGGGCCGGGGCGGTGGCAACCCGGGCAAGGGCAATGGCGGCGGCGGCAATCCGGGCCGCGGCAACGGTGGCGGCGGCAACCAGGGCCGGGGCAGCGGCGGCCCGCCGGGCCAGTCGGTGCGCTTCGGCGCCGCCGAGCCCGCCATCATCCGCGACTGGCGCTTCGCCAATCCGGGCTGGGCGCCGCGCCCGCTGCCGCCGGGCCAGATGCGCCAGCTCGCCCGCGGCAAGCCGCTGCCGCCCGGCATCGCGCGCCAGGCCGTGCCGCCCGGGCTGCTCGGGCTGCTGCCGGTGCATCCGGGCTACAGCTATGCGCTGGTCGGGACCTCGCTGGTGCTGCTCGGCGCGGGCGGCGTCGTGGTGGACATCCTGGCCGGCCTGTTCTGACCACCGGCCCCGCCCGGGGCCGCAACCGGGGAAGGAAACCACCATGCCCGACAAGTGGCTGCGCACGACCGAATGCCTCACCTTCGCGGTCGAGGATGCCGTCGCCCGCATCACGCTGAACCGCCCGGAGAAGCGCAATGCGCTGAGCCGCACCCTGCTGCGCGAGCTGCGCGAGGCGCTGCTCGAGGCCGATGACCGCAAGGCGGTGCGCTGCATCCTGCTCGAGGGCGCGGGCAAGGATTTCTGCTCGGGCTACGACATGGCGGGCTCCTCGCCCGCCGGCGCGCCGCCCGATGGCGACTACGACCCCGCGCTCTACCGCCGCGGCGCCGACGGCATCGACGACGACGCCTGGCGGCTCGAGCGCAACGGCGCCGACATCCTGACCATCTTCGATCTGCACAAGCCGGTGATCGCCGCGGTGCACGGCCATTGCGTGGCCGGCGGCACCGACCTCGCGCTGGCCTGCGACATGGTCGTCGCGGCGCATGACGCGCGGATCGGCTTCCCCGCCGTGCGCGCCCAGGGGACGCCGCCGATGCACTGGTGGATCTACCATGTCGGGCCGCAGCGGGCGAAGCGCATGCTGCTGACCGGCGACCTGCTCTCGGGCCGCGACGCGGCGCGCATCGGCCTCGTGCTGCAATCCGTGCCGGCGGCGAAGCTGCGCGAGTCGGCGCTGGCGCTGGCCAGGCGCATGGCGCTGATCGACGCCGACGTGCTGGCGGCGAACAAGCGCATCGTGAACATGGCGATGGAGCTGATGGGCGCGCGCACCATGCAGCGCTTCGCGGCCGAGACGGATGCGCGCGGCCACCTCGCGCCCGCGGCCCGCGCCTTCACCGCGACGGCGAAGACGGAGGGGTTGAGCCGCGCCTTCCGCCTGCGCGACGCGCCCTTCGGCGACGGCATGCTGCGGCTCGACGAGGAGGACTGAGCGAAGGGCCGCAACCGCGCCCCCCGGCGCGGGTTCCTGGCAGGCGAGCCGCAGCAGGGAGCCGCCGCCATGCGCATCCACCACCTCGACTGCGGGCCGATGCGTCCGCTCGGCGGCGCCCTGATGGACGGGGTCAGCCCGGGGCTGCTCGGGCGGCTCAGCTGCCACTGCCTGGCGATCGAGACGCCGGGCGCGGGCGTGGTGCTGGTCGATACCGGGCTCGGCCTCGCCGACATGCAGCGGCCCTTCCCGCGCCTGCCCTGGTGGAACGCGGCGATGCTGCGCTTCCGCTTCGATCCGGAGCGGACGATGCTGCGCCAGCTGCGCGCGCTGGGCATCGGGCCCGGCGAGGTGCGGCACATCGTCATGACGCATCTCGACTTCGACCATGCCGGCGGGCTGGCGGACTTCCCCGCCGCGCGCGTGCACCTGATGGAGCGGGAGGCCAAGGCGGCGCGGCGGCGCCAGGGGCTGCTCGGCCGCACCCGCTACCGGCCCGTGCAATGGGGCGACACCACGCGCTGGCACACCTATTCCGAACGCGCCGGCGGGCGCTGGTTCGGCTTCGACGCGGTGACGCAGCTCGACGGGCTGCCGCCGGAGATCCTGTTGGTGCCGCTGCCCGGCCATAGCGAGGGCCAGGCCGGCGTCGCCGTGGAGGGCCGGCAGGGCTGGCTGCTGCACGCCGCCGACAGCTACTTCAACCGCGTCGAGGTGCATGGCGCCGGAGG
>CAYNYQ010000238.1:2206-7652 GCA_964401305.1 uncultured Acetobacteraceae bacterium
GCCGGGATGGAGGATGCGGGAGACGCCGGGACGGAGGACGCGGCGGCGCCGCAGGCCCCGCCCGGCGCCGCCGCCTACGAGGCCGCCATGGCCTGGGACCGGCGCCTCGCGCGCGCCAACCAGGCGCGGCTGCGCCGGCTGCTGCGCGAGCCCGATGCGGACATCGCCGTGTTCTGCACGCACGACCCGGTGGAGTTCGTGGCCATGTCGGTCTGGCAGGATCGCCGGGCGGAATCGCCCCTCGCCGCGGCGGCGTAGCGGCGCGTCAGCCGTCGAGGCGGAAGGCGTCGGCGATACGGCGCACCGTGCCATCGGCGGCGACGAGCAGCAGGTCGAAGCGCATGCCGCCCTGCCCATGGCCCGGGTTCTCGGCCAGCCAGCACTCGGCCGCGGCGGCGAGGCGGGCGCGCTGGCGCGGCCCGAGGGCATGCGCGGCCTCGGAAAGGCTCGACCGCGCCTTCACCTCGACAAAGGCCAGAAGCCCGTCGCGCTCGGCGACGAGGTCGATCTCGCCCGCCGGGGTGCGGGCGCGGCGGGCCAGCACCGCCCAGCCCTCCCGCCGCAGCGCAGCCACGGCGGCCGCCTCGCCGGAGAGGCCAGCGGCATGGGCGCGGCCGCCGCGCAGGCTGCGGCGCGCATCCGTCATCCCTGCGCGGCGATCACCTCGCGGATGATCGCCACCGCCTCCTCGATCATCGGCGCTGTGACGTCGAGATGCGTGCAGGCGCGCACCCGCCCGCCGAGGCCGCTGACCGCGACGCCCCGCATCTGCAGCCGCGCCTGCAGCGTCGCGACATCCATCCCGGCGCCGCGTACGTCGAAGAAGACGAGGTTGGTGTCGGGCTCCTCGACGACGACGCCGGGGATCTGCGCCAGGCCGCGCGCCAGGGCGCGGGCATTGCCGTGGTCCTCGGCCAGGCGGTCCACATGGTGCTCGAGCGCGTGCAGGCAGGCGGCGGCGCAGATGCCGGCCTGGCGCATCGAGCCGCCGAGCCGCTGCTTCCAGCGCCAGGCCTGGCCGATGAACTCGGCCGAGCCGCAGAGCACGGCGCCGAGCGGCGCGCCCAGCCCCTTGGTGAAGTCGAGCCAGACGGAATCATAGGACCGCACCATGTCGTGCGGCGCGACGGCGGCGGCGATGCAGGCATTCATCAGCCGCGCGCCGTCCATGTGCGTCGCCCAGCCCTCCCCGTGCGCCACGGCGGCGACGGCGTTCAGCTGCTCGAGCGGCCAGATCGCGCCGCCGCCGATATTGGCCGTCTGCTCCACCTCCAGCAGGCGTTGCGGCGGGGCGTAGCGGGTCTTCGGCCGGATCGCGGCGCGCAGCTCCTCGGCGGTGAACATCCCGCGCGCGCCCTTCAGCCCCATGATCTGCACGCCGGTGAAGGCGGCATGCGCGCCGCCCTCCGAGTGCAGGATGTGGCTGGTCTCGTGCGCCACCACCTCGTCGCCCTTCTGGCAGTGCGTGAGGATGGCGACGACGTTGCACATGGTGCCGGAGGGCAGGAAGACCGCCGCCTCCTTGCCCATGATCTCGGCCATGCGGTCGCAGAGGCGGTGCACGGTCGGGTCGTCGCCGTGCTGCTCGTCGCCGACCTCCGCCCGCATCATCGCCTCCTTCATCGCGGCCGTCGGGCGGGTCTGCGTGTCGGAGTAGAGGTTGATGCGGACCGGGGGCGCGCCGGCAGGCGGGCGGGGCGGGGCGTGGACCATGCGGCGGGCCTTTGCAGCGTAGGGGGGCCGACGATGGCGGCGGGCGGCCGGCCAGGCAAGCGCCGGGGCCGCCGCGCGCAGGCGGAAAGGCGCCGGCCTCAGCCGCCGCGATGCCGCTGCCAGATGGCAGCGATGGCCGGGCGGGCGGCAATAGCCCGGGTCAGCGCCTCGATGCGGGGGCAATGCGCCGGCGTCCATTCCCGGCCGCCGATCCAGCGCGACAGGGTGGCGATGACGAGGTCGGTCAGGCAGAAGCGCGTGCCCAGGAGGTAGGGCCCCTCCCCCAGCGCGCCCTCGACCAGGCGCACCACCTCCCGCCCCATCGCCTGCGCGCGGTCGCGGATCGCCGGCGCATGAGCCGGGTCCGGGCTGAAGCGCTCCGGGTAGTCCCAGCGGGTGACGTGTGGGTAGAACTCCCCGGTCAGCACCGCCATCCAGCGCAGCGCGACGGCGCGGGCCGGCTCGCCCGGCGGGGGCATCAGGCCGGCATCGCGATGGCGCTCGTCGAGCGTCAGGAGGATGGCGATCAGCTCGGTGACGACGGTGCCGTCCGGCAGGATCAGCGTCGGCACCCGGCCCATGGGATTGATGCGCCGGTAGTCCGCCGCGAGCTGGTGGTCGCCCTGGAGCGGCACCGCGCGAAGCTGCATCGGCGCGCCGATCTCGGCCAGCGCCATCTCGACCGGGCCCGAGCCCGAGCCGTCGTCACCGAACAGGATGTAGGGGCGTGCGTCGGTCATGGACGGCAGCATGGCGCGGCGTCGCGGGCGGGGCGAGCGAAATGGCCGCGGCGTCAGGCCCGGGCCGGCGGCGGCGCCTGGCCGACGGCGCCGATCGGGGCGGGTCGGCCATAGAGCTGCATCGCCCGCCGCTCGAAGGCGCGGACCATCAGCCGCACGGCCTCGTTGAAGACGGTGCCGATGACGGCCTGCAGCAGGCGGGAGCGGAACTCGAAGTCGACGAAGAAATCCACCTCCGTGCCGTGCGGGTGCGGCTGGAAGCGCCAGTGGTTATTCAGGTAGCGGAAGGGTCCATTGAGGTAGCGCACGTGCACGTGCTGCGCCCGATCGAGCGTCACCTGGCTGCGGAAGGTCTCGCGGAACATCTTGAAGCCGATGGTCAGGTCGGCGACCAGCTCCCCCTCCTCGTGCGAGAGCACGCGGGCGCCGACGCACCACGGCAGGAATTCCGGGTAGCGGCGCACATCGGCAACGAGGTCGAAGAGCTGCTCGGGCGTGTAGCGGAGGATCTTCCGCTCGGCATGGGTCGGCATCAGGTCAGGCCGAACGCCCGGCCGCCGCGGCGGGTTGCCCGGCGCCCGCCCGCGCCTCGCGCAGCGAGGCCTCCCGCGCGCTCCTGAGCGCGACAAAGTCGCGGTCCGCGTGGTAGGAGCTGCGGGTCAGCGGCGTCGCCGACACCAGCAGGAAGCCCTTGCCGCGCGCCATGCGGGCATGGTCCTCGAACTCCTCGGGCGGGACGAAGCGGTCGACCGCGGCGTGCTTCACCGTGGGCTGCAGGTACTGGCCGATGGTCAGGAAATCCACCTCGGCGCTGCGCAGGTCGTCCATCACCTGCCCGACCTCCGCCCGCGTCTCGCCGAGGCCGACCATCAGCCCGGACTTGGTGAAGATCGAGGGGTCGAGCTGCTTCACCCGGTCCAGCAGCCGCAGCGACTGGTAGTAGCGCGCGCCGGGCCGGATGGCGGGGTAGAGCCGCGGCACGGTTTCGAGGTTGTGGTTGAAGACGTCGGGCCTGGCCTCGACGACGCGCGCCAGCGCCGCATCGGGCTTGCGCAGGAAGTCGGGGGTCAGCACCTCGATCGTGGTGCCGGGCGCGGCGGCGCGGATCGCCAGGATGGTGCGGGCGAAATGCCCCGCCCCGCCATCGGAAAGGTCGTCGCGGTCGACGCTGGTGACCACCACGTGCCGCA
The DNA here is from genome assembly GCA_964401305.1 of uncultured Acetobacteraceae bacterium. Classification (GTDB taxonomy): domain Bacteria; phylum Pseudomonadota; class Alphaproteobacteria; order Acetobacterales; family Acetobacteraceae; genus JAIEOP01. The sequence continues at coordinate 5,850 of CAYNYQ010000238.1, forward strand.
GACCGAGCTTCGCCACGGCATCGGCGACGCGGCCAGGCTCGCCGGCATCCAGCGGCTCCGGCATGCCGGTGGCGACGTTGCAGAAGCTGCAGGCGCGGGTGCAGGTCGCGCCCATGATCATCATCGTGGCGTGGCGCTGCGACCAGCACTCGCCGATGTTGGGGCAGGCCGCCTCCTCGCACACCGTCACCAGGCGGTTCTCCCGCATCAGCGCGCGGGTCTCGTGGTAGACGGGATGCGTCGGCGCCTTCACCCGGATCCAGGCAGGCTTGCGCTGGATCGGGTTGTCCGGGCGATGCGCCTTTTCCGGGTGCCTTGCGGCACCCGTCGACGCCTTCTCGGGGTGGCGCGACGCCGCAGGCCGATGGTCGATCTCGAGGCGGGTGGACATGGGGCGAGACGGGTCCGGGTTCGGACCTAGATATGGATAACCCGGCCGTAGGCGTCCAGCACCGCCTCGTGCATGGCCTCGGAGATGGTCGGGTGCGGGAAGATCGTGTGCATCAGCTCCGCCTCGGTCGTCTCGAGCGTGCGGGCGATGGTGTAGCCCTGGATCATCTCCGTCACCTCGGGCCCGGCCATGTGGGCGCCGAGCAGCTCGCCGGTCTTCGCATCGAAGACGGTCTTGATCATGCCCTCGGGCTCGCCCAGCGCGATCGCCTTGCCGTTGCCGATGAAGGGGAAGCGGCCGATGCGCACCTCGTGCCCCGCCGCCTTCGCCGCCGCCTCGGTCAGGCCGACGCTGGCGACCTGCGGGCGGCAATAGGTGCAGCCGGGGATGTTGGCGGTGTCCATCGGGTGCAGGCCCGGGATGCCGGCGATCCTCTCGACGCAGAGCACGCCCTCGTGGCTCGCCTTGTGCGCCAGCCAGGGCGGGCCGGTCAGGTCGCCGATGGCATAGACCCCGGGCTCCCCGGTGCGGCACCATTCATCGACGACGACATGGGCCCGCTCGACCTTCACCCCGGTGCCCTCGAGGCCGATCCCCTCGACATTGCCGACGATGCCGACGGCGGAGATCAGCCGGTCCGCCTCGATCTCCGTGACCTTGCCGCCGGCCTCGACGATCGCGGTGACCGTCCCGGTGCCGCGGCGCACGCCCTGCACCTTGGCGCCGGTCAGCACGGTCATGCCCTGCTTCTCGAAGCTCTTGCGCACGAAGGCGCTGATCTCGGCGTCCTCCACCGGCAGCACGCGGTCCATCACCTCGATCAGCGTGACCGCGGCGCCCATGTTGAGGAAGAAGCTGGCGAACTCGGACCCGATGGCCCCCGAGCCGATGACGATGAGGCGCTTGGGCATGGCATCGGGCACCAGCGCCTCGCGGTAGGTCCAGATCAGCTTCCCGTCCGGCTCCATCCCCGGCAGCACGCGCGCGCGGGCGCCGGTGGCCAGGATGATGTGCGGCGCGGCGAGGTCGGCGACCGGCGCGCCGTCCTTCGTCACCTTCAGCTTCCCCCGGCCTGCCAGCGCGCCATGGCCGTCGAAGACCGTGACCTTGTTCTTGCGCAGCAGGTGCTTCACCCCGCCCGAGAGCTGGTTCGCCACGGCGCGGCTGCGCTTGACCACCTTGGCGAAGTCGAAGCGGATGTTGTCCGCGGCGAAGCCATAGGCGTCGAGCGTGTGCAGCAGGTGGTTGATCTCGGAGCTGCGCAGCAGCGCCTTGGTGGGGATGCAGCCCCAGTTGAGGCAGATGCCGCCGAGATGCTCGCGCTCCACCAGCGCGACCTTCATCTTCAGCTGCGCGGCGCGGATGGCGGCGACGTAGCCGCCGGGCCCGCCGCCGAGGACGATGAGGTCGAA
>CAYNYQ010000239.1:0-7612 GCA_964401305.1 uncultured Acetobacteraceae bacterium
CCTCCACCACGGCATCGCCGGCCTCGTCCACCACATAGGTGTCGTCGCCCGCGCCGCCCTCCATCAGGTCGGCGCCGGACCCGCCATCCAGCAGGTCGGCGCCCTCGCCGCCCCACAGCAGGTCGGCGGACCCGAGCCCGGCCAGGCTGTCGTCGCCGGCCGCGCCGGCAAGCGTATCGGGGGCGTCGCTGCCGTTCAGGGTCAGGCTCACGTCATCTCTCCGCCACGTCGCGGCGGAGCCCGCGCGCACCGCGCCGGGGTCGTGCCGCCGATCGGCCCTCGCGGCGCAAGGCGCGTGCCGCCCCGGGGTCGCGGAATGCGAGGCGGCGTGCAAAGCGTGCCGCGGCCGACCCGGCCTGGGGTAACGTTCGCCGCCCGGCGGCGAATCCCCGGTCTGCAGGGCGCTCGCGACGACGGCCGGCACCCAACGGAGACCCAAGCCCGATGCAACACGGCACCACCCCCGACCGCCTGTCGCCGCCGCGGGCCGCCGCGCCCGCCATCGGTCGCGTGCCGGGCCTGCTCGCCTGGGCCGCTGCCCTCTGGATCGGCTACGAGTTCCTCTGGTACCTGCAGTACAAGCTGCCCGGCCCGACCCTGGTCTTCGAACTGCTCTCCGAATGGAGCGGCATCCCCGAGCCGGCCTTCCGCCTCTTCGTCGCCGGCATGGAGACGGTGGCGGCCATCCTCGTGCTGATCCCGCGCACCCAGGCCTTCGGCGGGCTCTTCGCCATGGGGATCATGACCGGGGCGATCTTCTTCCACCTCTTCACGCCGCTCGGGGTCGACCCCTACGAGGATGGCGGCATGCTGTTCAAGGAAGCCTGCTTCACCTGGACGATGGCCGCGGTGATCGTGGTGGTGCGGCGGGCGGAGCTGCTGGCGCTGGCCGGCCGCTACATCCCCGCCCTGGCCCCGCGCAGCGCGGGATGACGACCGCCCGGGCGGCGCTCGCGCCCGGATGGGGGATGCGCCGCGCGCGGCACCCCCGCTACAAGGCGGCGTAACCGGCGCCCGCGCCCGGGCGAAGTCCGCGGCATCGGGGGGAACCGCCGCGCCATTCGCCGCATCTCTCCTCGGAGCCTCTCATGCAGCAGCCGAGCCACGCCGTACCTGCTCGCCCGCCGCGCGACACCCGCATGGACATCCTGCGCGGGTGGATGCAGGTCTCGATCTTCATCTCCCACGTCATCGGCAGCGTCTTCGCCTGGGCGATCCATGCCGCCTGGGGCTTTTCCGACAGCTCCGAGCAATTCGTCTTCCTCTCGGGCTTCACCCTCGGCTCGGTCTTCACCCTGAAGGCGGCGCGTGACGGGTTCGGCCCGGCGCGCGTCGACATGCTGGGGCGCACCTGGCGGCTCTACCTGACTCACCTGATGGTCTTCGCCATGTTCGCCGCGCTGGTCTTCTCGGCCGGCGTCTACCTCCTGCCCGGGGAGGTCGAGCGGCTGCAATGGACCTTCATGGCCGAGCAGCCCTGGTTCGCCATCCCCGCCGCGGCCGCCACGCTCTACCAGCCGGTCTTCATGGGCATCCTGCCGGTCTTCGTCTGGGGCATGCTGCTGCTGCCGCCCTTCCTCTGGCTGACCGACCGCTTCGGCGCCTGGGCGCTGCTGCCGCCCGTCGCCCTCTACCTGGCGGTGCAGGCGGGCTTCCTCGCCGCGCCGGAGGTCTTCGAGAACGGCATCGCCTTCGACCCCATGGCCTGGCAGCTGCTCTACCTCTCGGGCGCCTGGCTCGGCCGGCGCTCCCTGCTCACCGGCGGGCGGGCGCTGCCGCACAGCCCCTGGCTGATCGCCGCGGCGATCGGGATGGTGCTCTTCGCCTTCTGGTCCCGCCTGGTCGAGCTCGGCTTCATCACCGGCCCCGCCCTGCCCCGCGTCGACCAGATCAGCAAGGAGGAGCTCGCCTGGCCGCGGCTGCTGCACGCCTTCGCCCTGGCCTACCTCGCCGCCGTGCTGCTGCCGCGGGAGGCGCCCTGGATGCGGACGGCGCTGGCCGAGGCGATGGCGACGATCGGCCGGCACAGCCTGCAGGTCTTCTGCCTTGGCCTCTTCCTGGCCTGGGGCGCCTCCACCGCGCTCCGCCTCTGGCCGGAGGAGGCGATCTGGATCGACCCGCTGGTGATCTTCGGCGGCATCGCGCTGCTCTGGGGCCTGGCGCGCTGGCGCGACTGGCAGCGCGTGCGCAGCAGCGTCCGGGCCGCGCGCGCCGCCGGGTAGGGCGCCGGCGGGGCGCCCTCAGAACCCGATCATCGCCGGCTGCAGCCCGAGCAGGTGCCGGCCGACATTGTGGTAGTGCGCGCGCCGCCCGTTCAGCTGCTGCGTCACCGTGCGGAGGTCGCGGTAGCGCCGGGCGAAGGGGCCTGCGTTGAAGATGCTGTGCGTGCCGGCAGCGTCGTAGAGCGTCTCCGCCACCTCCCGCGCGCTGTGGATCGCGTGGGTCGCCGCCAGGCGATAGGCGATGCGCAGGTCCAGCGTGGGGCGCGGCTCGGTGGCCAGCACCTCGAGAAAGCGCCGCAGCGTGTCGCGGAAGTAGAGCCGGGCGGAAGCGAGCCGGGCCTCGCTCAGCGCCACCTCGTGTTGCACCACGTGGTTCTCGCGGATCGGGCTCTTCTCGTCGCGCGGGATCTTGTGCACGGCGAGGTCGATGAAGGCGTCCAGCATCCCCCGCGCCAGGCCGAGCGCGATGGAGGCGAAGCCGCCCGCCCAGATCTGGTTGGCGCGCAGCCGGAAATAGGGATCGGGGTCGGGGGACTCGCCGTCCCGCACCCAGGTGCTGGCGGCGGGGACGAAGACATCGGCCAGCCGATAGGCGTTGCTGCCCGTGCCGCGCAAGCCGATCACGTCCCAGTCGAACCAGATCTCCGCCTGCTCCTTCGGCACGAGGAAGGCGCGCAGCTCGCCCTTGCCGTCGGGCATCAGGCGCGGCGCGCCGTCCGGCTCCGTCACCGCGACGAAGCCGCCGACATGGGTGGCGTGCGGGCTGCCGGAGGCGAAGCTGCCCTCATAGGTCACGCGGTAGCCGCCGGGCACGGCGCGCATGGAGACGCCGGGCTTCGGCGGCCCCCAGCAGGCGACGCCGCGCGGCGTGCCCCAGATGGCGCGCGCCGCCTCCCGCGGCAGGTGGGAGGCGCCCATGCCGATGCCGCTGGCCTGGTTCACGCACCAGGCGGCGCTGCCGTCGTGCCGGGCCAGGGTCTCGATCGTCGCCATGTAGTCGAGCGGGTCGAGCTGCGCCCCGCCGATGGCGCGCGGGATCAGCATGCGGAAGAGGTCGGCGTCCTGCAGCGCCGCCAGCACCTCGGGCGCCAGCCGGTGCTCGCGGTCGCCGAAGGCGGCATGGGCCTCGAGCAGGGGGCCGATGGCGCGGGCGCGGTCCAGGGGGGTCCGCAGGTCCTCGGCGGCCTGGAGGGCGAGGGACATGGGGGCGCTTCCTCCGCGCGGGTTCCGGCCATTGCACGGACGGTCGTCCGACCTGTCAACAGCCGAGGGTCGCGCGACCGGCACCGCCGGCCGCCCGCCCCCTCACGCGGCGGGCGCGGCGTCCCGGGTCAGCGCAGCCCCGCCATGTGGCGGACATGCCCGCCCTGGCCGAGGATGGCGCCGGCCGAATCGAGGTTGCGCCGGTCGAAGACCGAGGCGACGGCGGCGCCGAGCCTGCCCTCCGCGATGCGGGCGAAGGCATCGCCCACCGCGACGGAGGAGTGCAGCATCACGCTGGCATCGCGGTAGCAATCCGTGGTGCAGGCCTGGCAGCCGTCGCGGATCACCTTGCCGCGGTCGAATTCCCACACCGGCCCGATCGGCTCGCGCCAGTCCTCGCAGCGCCAGAGGGTGTAGGTCCAGTCGAGGTAGAAGTATTTGTAGCCGGCCTGGCAGACGAAGCGCTCGCGCTCGCCGCGCAGCCGCCGCCGGAGGTCGTCCATCGAGGCGCGCGGGTTCTGCACATGGATCACCTCCCGCGCCGCGTCGACGCCGTCGAGCGCTTCCAGCAGCTCCGCGCCCGAGAGATCGACAAGGTCGCTGTCCGACCAGACCAGGGAGGAGGAGGCGAAGGCCTCCTTGCGCGGGTAGGAGAAGGTCGCGGTGCGGAAGCCGAGCTCGACCAGCGACTCCGCCAGGCGCCGGTAGTCGCCGACGAGGCGCGTCATCGCCACCGAGGCGACCGGCACCATGCCGCGCGCCGCCATCGCCGCATTGGCCTCCCGGATGCGGCCGAAGACGCCCTTGAGGCCGCGGTTCTTCTCGTGCGTCGCGGCATCCGGCGCGTCGATGGAGACGATGACGGTGCGCACCCCCGCCCCGTGCAGCGCCTCAAGCTTCTGCGGCAGCAGCCAGCCATTGGTGACAAGGGTCGGCTGGATGCCGGCTGCGGTCGCCGCCGCCGCCATCTCCGGCAGGCGCGGGTGCAGCAGCGGCTCCCCGCCGGTCAGCACGATGAAGCGCAGGTCGGCGCGTTCGTGCATGAGGCGCATCGCCGCCTCGAAGCGCTCTGGCGCCATCCAGCCGCGGTCGACGACGAAGCCCTTGTCGTGCGCGAAGTTGCAGAAGCCGCAGGTGGCGTTGCAGACATTGGTGACGAAGACGTTGCAGACGGCGGGGCCGCCGCGCGGCACCAGCCGCAGGTAGTCGCCCATCCGGGCGAGCGGGGCGCTCATGGGGTGGTCCTCGGGTGCTCGGAGACAGCGGATAGGGGAGGCAGGGGCGCGGAAGCAAGCTCGGCGCGCCGCCAGGCGACGAGGCCGGGCAGCCCGACCAGCACCACCTCCCGCGTCCGCCGCACCAGCGCGGCCGAGAGGGCGGCGCCGGCCGGCACGCCGAAGAGCGCGGCGGCGGCGACCGTCGCGCCCTCCTGCACCCCGGCGGCGCCGGGCAGCAGCAGCCCGGCATTGCGCAGGATCTGCGCCAGGCTCTCGATGACGATGGCCTCGGCCAGCCCGATCGGGTGGCCGAGCAGGTGCAGCACCACCATCAGCTCCACCGCGCCCATCAGCCAGGCGCCGAGATGCAGCAGCGTCGCCACCAGCAGGCCGCGGCGGTCGGCGTGCAGCCGCCGCAGCGCCTCGCGCAGCTGGTCCGCCCAGGCGGGGTCGAGCCGCGGCCAGCGCCGGGCGAGCCGCGCCAGCAGGCCGCGCAGCAGCGAGAGCACGCGGTCGTGCTGCAGCGCCAGCATGGCCCCGGCACTGAGCGTGGCGAAGGCGAGGCCGAGACCGAATTCCAGGTGCCCCGTCGCAGCCCCCAGGGCGAGCAGCAGCACCAGCCCCGCCAGGGTGAAGAGCAGCTGCGAGACCGCCTCCAGCATCAGCCCGATGGTCGCCGAGGCGGCGGCGAGATCGGCCGGCACGCCGCGCCGGGCCAGCAGCCGCGCCACCGCAGCCTGGCCTACCAGCCCGCCGGCGGGCAGCAGGGAATCCGCGGCCTCGCGGTACCAGCGCAGCGCCACCAGGCCGCGCAGCCCGACGGCGCGCGGCGCGGGCAGCAGCACCTGCCAGGCCAGCGCGGTGAAGCCGATCTGCGGCAGGTGCGCGGCCAGCGAGGCCGCCAGCGCCAGGGGCAGCCCCACCAGCACGCCACCGAAGCCGCCGAGCTCCCCGCCGGCGACCAGCAGCAGCAGGGCCAGCGCCAGCACGCCGAGCAGCAGCCCATTGCGCAGCCCCCGCGCATAGGGCGCGGCGGTCGGGGCCGGCGGCATCGCCAGGCGGTCGGCGGGCGGGGAGGTCACGCGATGGGTCTTCGGGGGGCGGGTCTTCGGGCGCGGCGCGTCGGCCCGGGGAATAGCGCGCGGGCCCACCCCAGCCACCCCCCCATGCCGTGCCATACAGCCCCGTTTCGCCCGCGGGGCGGCCCGGTCACGCCCCAGAGGGACGCCCCGAGCGGGCCCCTCACTGCAGCGTGGCGAGGTCCGCGAGGGCGGGCGCCGGCCCGCGGTGCCGCGCCGCCAGCATCCGCCGCGCCGCCTCCGGCCGCCCGTCCCGCAGATAGGCGGTGAGCAGGGTGTACTCCACCAGGTCGCGCTGCGCCCGGCTGCCACCGATGCGCTCATGCGCGGCCAGCACCGGCTCGATCGCCGCGATGGCGCCGGCATAGTCCGCGCGCAGGAAGGCGGCGAAGGCGCGGGAGAGGGCCGGCACCAGCGGGCCCGAGGGCAGGCGGCCCTCGCGCTCCATCGCCGCCATGGCCTCGAGCCGCGCCTCGAGCGCGGCGCCGTCCCCAGCCACAGCATCGGCCAGCGCCGCGTGCACGTCGGCGAAGGCGACGCCGGGGCGGGGGAACATGCGGTGCGCGAATTCGTGCAGCGCGCGCCAGCGCGCCGGGTCGCGCGGATGCCCGGCGAGCTCGGCGCGCCAGAGGAAGGCGACGGCATCGGTCAGCACGTTCAGCGGCGGGCCCCAGGCGGCGCCGGGCGCGATGCCCGTGGCGAAGACGCGGAAGGCCTCCTCCGCATGGCCGGCATCCAGCTCGCAGATCGCCACGTGCCAGCTGATGTGGCAGTGCAGCTGTGCCTCGGGCGGGTAGTCGGCGATCCACGCGCGGAGGTAGCGGCGCGAGGCCTCCTGCTCGCCGGATTCATAGAGAAGATGCGCGAGGATATGCGCGCCATGCGCGTTGCGCGGCTGCTGCGCCATCGCGCCCTCGATGCGCGGCCGAGCGGCGTCGAGCTGCCCGGTCTCGAGCAGCGCGAAGGCGTGCTGCGTGTTGAACCACCAGTCGTCGCCGTACTGCGCGGCGAGGCCGTCGAGCAGCGCGACCTGCTCCTGCTCCCGCCCGGCGCGGCCGGAGAAGCCGATCAGCCCGAAGACCGAGGTGCAGGGGCTGAGCACCATCGCATCGCGCGGCCACTCCCGCAGATGGGCGCGCGCGGCGGCGAGCGCGGCCTCGCCCTGGCCGGCGAGGAGCAGCGCATAGACCTGCATGTGCCCCGCCTCGCGCGGCGGCAGCCCGGCGGCGAGTGCCTCGCCCGCGGCCATGGCGGCGCGTGCCTCCGCCATCTCGCCGCGGAGCTGGTGCGCGCGGGCGAGGCCGGCATGGGCGAGAGCGAGGCCGGGATCGGCGGCGAGGGCGCGCGCGAAGGCCTGCTGCGCGCCGGCATTGCCCGAGAGCAGCAGGTCGCAGCCCTCGACATAGGCATCGCGCGCCGGCGCGGAGGCGGTGGAGAGCGCAAGCCCGTAGCGGTCCTGCAGCATGACGTCGTTCCCCCAGGGTCTTTCCGCCACTATAGGACCGGCGGCATGCCGCGGCAGGGCCCCTGGCTGTCCCCGGCATCCGGTCTGGCTGACGGGGCCGGCTGCCTCTAGTATTCACGCCCCTCGCGAGTGTCCGGCGGTCTCCCTCCGGCGCTTCCTTCCATCCCCCCCGCGCCCCCCGCGCGCCCGAGTGCGAAGCAGAAAGCCACATGGGACTGCCCGAGAAGCAAGGCCTCTACGATCCGCGCAACGAGCATGATGCATGCGGCGTCGGCTTCATCGCCGACATCAAGGGGCGCAGATCGAACGCGATCATCGCCCAGGGCCTGCAGATCCTGGTGAACCTCGACCATCGCGGCGCCGTGGGGGCGGACCCGCTGATGGGCGACGGCGCGGGCTGCCTGATCCAGATGCCGGACCGGCTGC
>CAYNYQ010000240.1:0-7608 GCA_964401305.1 uncultured Acetobacteraceae bacterium
GTCTACGACGACCGCGAGGACCGCGCCGGGGTGAAGTTCGCCGATGCCGACCTGATGGGCTTCCCCTGGCAGGTCATCATCGGCCCGCGCGGCGCCGCGGCGGGGAAGGTGGAGCTCAAGCGCCGCGCCACGGGCGAGCGCGCGGAGGTCTCGCCCGAGGACGCCGTCGCCCGCATCCGCGGCTGACCCGGCGCGCATGTTCAACGCCTTCGAGCGGACCGTCGCGTTCCGCTATCTCCGCGCGCGCAAGGGCGAGCGCTTCGTCTCGGTGATCGCGATCTTCTCGCTGGTCGGCATCGCGCTCGGCGTGGCGACGCTGATCATCGTGATGAGCGTGATGAACGGCTTCCGGCAGGAATTGCTGGGCCGCATCCTCGGCCTGAATGGCCATATGGGCGTCTTCGCGGCCGAGGGCGGGCCGATGAAGGATTTCGACGAGGTGACGCGGATCATCCGCGGCCTGCCCAACGTCACCACCGCGACGCCGATCGTCGAGGGCCAGGTGCTGCTGACCAGCGAGCAGGGCGGCGCCTCCGGCGGCCTCGCCCGCGGCATCCGCCCCGAGGACCTACGCGCGCGCTCGATCATCGCCGACAACATCCGCCGCGGCAGCCTCGAGGAGTTCCAGGGCGAGGACGCGGTGGCGATCGGCACCAGCCTGGCCAACCGGCTGCGCGTCGGCATCGGCGACCGCATCAGCCTGGTCTCGCCGCAGGGCCGCACCACGGTCTTCGGCACGGTACCGCGGGTGCGCGCCTATCGGGTGGTGGCGCTCTTCAATGTCGGGATGAACGAGTACGACAGCACCTTCGTCTTCCTGCCGATGGAGGCCGCGCAGATCTACTTCCAGGTGCCGGAGGCGGCGACGCAGGTCGAGGTCTTCGTGCGCGACCCGACCCGCGTGCGCGCCGCCAACCTCGAGATCCGCCGCGCCCTGGCCGGCGTCCGCGCCGTGCGCATCATCGACTGGGAGGATGCCAACTCCAGCTTCTTCAACGCCGTGCAGGTCGAGCGGAACGTGATGTTCCTGATCCTGACGCTGATCATCATCGTCGCCGCCTTCAACATCATCTCCTCGCTGATCATGCTGGTGAAGGACAAGGGGCGCGACATCGCCATCCTGCGCACCATGGGGGCGACGCGGGGCGCGATCCTGCGCATCTTCCTGCTGTGCGGCGCCTCGGTGGGCGTGCTGGGCACGGCCGTCGGCTTCGCGCTGGGCATGCTGTTCTGCGTCAATATCGAGAGCATCCGCCAGGCCCTGCAGGCGCTGACCGGCACGGAGCTGTTCAGCCCGGAGGTCTACTTCCTCTCGCAGCTGCCCGCCGTGGTCGACCCGAACGAGGTGGCGCAGGTGGTCGCGATGGGGCTGGTCCTCTCGCTGCTGGCGACGATCTACCCCTCCTGGCGCGCCGCCCGGCTCGACCCGGTGGAGGCGCTGCGCAATGAGTAGCCCGGCACCCGCCGGCGAGGGCGCGCCGCCGCCGCTCCGCCTCGCCGCGATCGAGCGGCGCTACCGCACCGAGGCCGGGGAGCTGCCGGTGCTGACCGGCGCCGACCTCATCCTCGAGGCCGGGGAGATCGTAGCCCTGGTCGCCCCCTCCGGCACCGGCAAGTCGACGCTGCTGCACCTCGCGGGGCTGCTCGAGCGCCCCGATGGCGGCGAGGTCTTCATCGCCGGCCGCGCCGCCGGGACGCTCTCGGACGATGCGCGCACGGCGATCCGCCGCGGCACCATCGGCTTCGTCTACCAGTTCCACCACCTGCTGCCGGAGTTCACCGCGCTCGAGAACGTCGCCCTGCCGCAGATGGCGGCCGGCACGGCGCGCGGCGCGGCAGAGGCGCGGGCGCGCGCGCTGCTCGGCGCCTTCGGCCTGGCCGGGCGGGAGCAGCACCGGCCCGGCAAGCTCTCGGGCGGCGAGCAGCAGCGGGTCGCGATCTGCCGCGCCCTGGCCAACCGCCCGCGCATCCTGCTGGCCGACGAGCCGACGGGGAATCTCGACGTCGCCACCTCCGACATCGTCTTCGCCGAGCTGCTGGAGGCGGTGCGCGGCCAGGGCGTCGCGGCGCTGATCGCCACCCACAACCCGGCGCTGGCCGCCCGCATGGACCGGGTGGTCACGCTGCGCGAGGGGCACGTCGTCGCCGGCTGACCCCGGGGCGCGCTTTTGTCGCCGCCGCGCCGGCCGGCCGGTGTAGGGTGCGGCGCGGATCGAGCGGGCACGGGGCGCATGGCGGACGACACGATGCTGGCGGAGCGGCCACCCGGCGCCGCGGCACCCGCCCCGGCCGCGGGGCTGCACCGCATCGTGGTGGTCGGCGGCGGCGCCGGCGGGCTCGAGCTGGCGACGCGGCTCGGCGACGCGCTCGGCCGGCGCCGGCGGGCCGTGGTGACGCTGGTGGATCGTGCCCGCAGCCACCTCTGGAAGCCGCTGCTGCACGAGGTCGCGGCCGGCAGCCTCGATGTCGACGACCATGAGCTGGACTACCTGGCGCAGGCGCACTGGCACCACTTCACCTATCGCTACGGCGAGCTGATCGGCATCGACCGGGCCCGGAAGCTGGTCTTCCTCGGCCCCACCTTCGACGAGGAGGGGCGCGAGATCACGCCCGGCCGCTCCGAGCCCTACGACACGCTGGTGCTGGCGATCGGCAGCACCACCAACGACTTCGGCACGCCCGGCGTGCGCGAGCACGCCATCCCGCTCGAGACCACGGACCAGGCGCGGCGCTTCAACCGCCGCCTGCTCAACGCCTGCTACCGCGCGCAGACCCAGGCCGAGCCGATCCGGCCGGGCCAGCTGCATGTCGCGATCATCGGCGCCGGCGCGACGGGCACCGAGCTCTCGGCCGAGCTGCACCGCGCGACGCGCCAGCTCGTCGCCTACGGGCTCGACCGGATCGACCCCGAGCGCGACCTGCGCATCACGCTGATCGAGGCCGCGCCCCGCATCCTGCCGGCGCTGCCCGAGCGCCTGTCGGAGGCCGCGACCGCGCTGCTGGAACGCCTCGGCGTGGTCGTGATGGCGGGCGCCCGGGTCAGCGAGGTGACGGGGGAGGGGGTGCGCCTCGCGGATGGCCAGTTCATCCGCTCCGAGCTCGTGGTGTGGTCGGCCGGCGTGAAGGGCCCGCCGGTGCTGGCGACGCTCGGGCTGGAGCTTGCGCGCATGCAGCAGCTGGCCGTGCTGCCGACGCTGCAGACGACCCAGGACCCCGACATCTTCGCCATCGGCGACTGCGCCGCCTGCCCGGGGCCGGGCCCGGGCGGCTTCCTGCCGCCGCGCGCCCAGGCCGCGCACCAGCAGGCGAGCCACGTGCTGCGCCAGGTCGAACGCCGGCTGAAGGGCCAGCCGCTGCGGCCCTTCAAGTACCGCGACTTCGGCAGCCTGGTTTCGCTTGGCCACTATTCCACCGTCGGCAGCCTGATGGGCGTGCTGGTCGGCAAGAGCCTGATGGTGGAGGGGTATTTCGCCCGGCTGATGTACCGCTCGCTCTACAAGATGCACCAGCGGGCGCTGCACGGGGTGGTCAAGACCAGCCTGGCGACCCTGGCGCGCATGCTGACCAGCCGCACCGAGCCGCGGGTCAAGCTGCACTGAGCCCGGGCGGCGCGGCCGCCCTATTCGGCCGGCAGCATCGCCGCCCGGGCCGGGGCGGCGCCGGGCTCGCGCAGGGCGAGCAGCACCAGGCGGGCGAGGAACAGCGCGGCCCCGGCGAACCAGACCAGCCCGGCGAGGATGGCCAGCCCCGGCGCGGCATGGTCGATGGCCAGCCAGATGCCGAAGGGGAAGACCAGGGCGGAGCCGGTGGAGAGGCCGAACTGCGCCAGCGCCGGTCCGCGCCGGGCCGAGAGCTCGGGGAAGGCGCGGTAGGTCAGCCCCATCAGCGCCAGCGAGGCCCAGCCGACCAGGTTCAGGTGCGCATGCACCGGCGCCAGGTGGAAATCATGCAGGATGCCCATGGCCAGGCCGAGCGCGACGCCGGCCACCAGGGAGGCCGCGGCGGCGGTCAGGAACCAGATCGGCAGCTTCGGCATGGGGCGCGCCCTCGGGTACATCGGAACGTCGCGCACCCTGGCGGTGGCGTGTTTCCCGCGTATGTCGCAGAGCGGGCAGGCGTGTTTCATCTGTTTCGCGCGGCTGGCGTGCCGGGCCGCCGGGCATCGCCCGGCGTCGGGATCGGACCTACTCTGGGGCGATGAGCGACTCGCCCGGCTTCGTCCATCTCCACGCCCATTCCAGCTATTCGCTCTCCGAGGGCGCGATCAAGGCGGAGAAGCTGCCGGCCATGGCGCGGGAGGCCGGCATGCCGGCGGTGGCGCTGACCGACAGCGCCAACCTCTTCGGCGCGCTGGAATTCTCGATGGCGGCGGCGGCCAAGGGGGTGCAGCCGATCATGGGCTGCCAGCTCTTCCTCTCCCGCACCGCCGCCGACGACCGCCCCGAGGCCGAGCGCCAGCCGCCCGACCCGATCGTGGCGCTGGCAATGGATGCCGAGGGCCTCGACAACCTGCAGCGACTCTCCTCGGCCGGCTATCTCGCCGGCGATCCCTCCGGCCGGCCCTGCCTCCGGCTGCCGACGCTGCTGGAACGCTCGGGCGGGCTGATCCTGCTGACCGGGGGCACCACCGGCCCGATCGCCCGGCTGCTGGCCGAGGGGCGGCGCGACCCCGCGGCGCGGCTGCTCGACGCGCTGAAGGAAGGCTTCCCCGACCGGCTGGTGGTGGAGCTGCACCGCCATGGCCTCGAGATCGAGCGGGCGCTGGAGCCGGCGCTGCTGGCGCTGGCGGACACGGCCGCGCTGCCCATCGTCGCCGCCAACGACGTCTACTTCGCGACGTCCGGGATGCACGAGGCGCATGACGCGCTGCTCTGCATCGCCGAGGGCCGCACCCTCGCCGAGCCCGACCGCCGGCGCGTGACGCCCGAGCACTGGTTCAAGCCGCCGGCCGCGATGCGTGCGCTCTTCGCCGACCTGCCGGAGGCCTGCGACAACACCCTGGCCATCGCCCGGCGCTGCGCCGTGATGACGGAGGCACGGAAGCCCGAGCTGCCGGTCTGCCCCAAGGTCCGCCCCGGCATGACCGAGGCCGAGACGGTGCGCGAGATGGCGCGCCAGGGCCTGGAGCGGCTGATGGCCGCGCGCGGCGCCGATGCCGCCGAGCGCGCGACCTATCACGGGCGGCTCGACTACGAGCTCGGCGTGATCGAGCAGATGGGCTTCTCCGGCTACTTCCTCATCGTCGCCGACTTCATCCAGTGGGCGAAGGCGCAGGGCATCCCGGTGGGCCCGGGGCGCGGCTCCGGCGCCGGCTCGGTCGCCGCCTGGGCGCTCTCGATCACCGATCTCGACCCGCTGCGCTTCGGCCTGCTCTTCGAGCGCTTCCTCAACCCCGAGCGCGTGTCGATGCCCGACTTCGACATCGACTTCTGCCAGGACCGGCGCGACGAGGTGATCAGCTACGTGCGCCGCGAATACGGCGCCGACCGCGTCGCGCAGATCATCACCTTCGGCAAGCTGCAGGCCAAGGCGGCGGTGCGCGATGTCGGCCGCGTGCTGGGCATGCCCTATGGCCAGGTCGACCGCATCGCCTCGCTGATACCGTTCAACCCGGCCAAGCCCGTCACCCTCGCCCAGGCCCTCGCCGAGGAGCCGCGCCTCGCCGAGATGCGCGACGGCGACGAGCAGGTGGCGCGCCTGCTCGAGATCGCGGGGCAGGTGGAGGGGCTCTACCGCAACGCCTCCACCCATGCCGCCGGCGTCGTCATCGGCCGCCGCGCGCTCGAGGAGATCATCCCGCTCTACCGCGACCCGCGCAGCGACATGCTCATCACCCAGTACTCGATGAAGTACGTGGAGCAGGCGAGCCTGGTGAAGTTCGACTTCCTCGGCCTGAAGACGCTGACGGTGATCGAGCAGGCGCTGGCGATCCTGAAGGGGCAGGGCATCGAGATCGACATCGCCGCCATCCCGCTCGACGACGCGAAGACCTATGCCATGCTGCGCCGCGGCGACGCCGCCGGGGTGTTCCAGTTCGAAGGCCAGGGCATGCGCGACTGCCTCAGGCAGATGAAGGTCGACCGCTTCGAGGACCTGATCGCCGCCGTCTCGCTCTACCGGCCGGGCCCCATGGCCAACATCCCGGCCTATTGCGCGCGCAAGCACGGCGAGCCCTGGGAGAGCCCGCACCCCAAGATCCACCACATCCTGGCCGAGACCTACGGCATCATGGTCTACCAGGAGCAGGTGATGCAGATCAGCCAGGAGCTGGCCGGCTATTCGCTGGGCGGCGCCGACCTGCTGCGCCGCGCCATGGGCAAGAAGATCGCCAAGGAGATGGAGCAGCAGCGCGCCAGCTTCACCGAGGGCGCCGTCAGGAACGGCATCGAGCCCGCCAAGGCCACCGAGATCTTCGACCTGATGGCGAAGTTCGCCGAATACGGCTTCAACAAGTCGCACGCCGCGGCCTATGCGCTGGTCAGCTACCAGACCGCCTGGCTGAAGGCGAACCACCCGGTGGCCTTCCTCGCGGCCTCCATGACCCTCGACCTCGACAAGACCGAGAAGCTCGCCGGCCACATGCAGGAGGCGTCGCGCCTCGGCATCGCCGTGCTGCCGCCGGACGTGAACCGCTCCGGGGCCGCCTTCCTCGTCGAGCGGACGGCGGAGGGCAAGGACGCGATCCGCTTCGCCCTCGCCGCGGTCAAGCGCGTCGGCGCGCAGGCCATGCGCGACCTGGTCCGGGCGCGCGACGCGGGCAGGCCGTTCCGCTCGCTGGCCGACTTCGCCGAGCGGGTGGACCCGAAGCTGCTCAACAAGATGCAGATCGAGAACCTGGCCAAGGCCGGCGCCTTCGACAGCCTGGAGCCGAACCGCGCGCGCCTCGTCGCCGGGGCCGAGACGGTGCTGCGCCGCGCCCAGGCCAGCGCCGAGGACCGGGCCAGCGCGCAGATCGGCCTCTTCGGTGGCGCCGATGCCGCGCCCGAGGCACTGCGCCTGCCCGACATCCCGGCCTGGCCGCAGCTCGACATGCTGGCCTTCGAGGCGGAGGCGGTGGGCTTCCACCTCTCCGCCCATCCGCTCGACACCTACAGCTCCGTCCTCAAGCGGCTCGGCGTCGTCGCCTCCAGCGAGATCGCCGGCCGGGCCCGCAACGGCGCGGCGCGGCTGCGCCTCGCCGGCACGGTGACGGCGACGAAGGAGCGCACCACGCGCACCGGCAGCCGCATGTGCTGGCTCTCCCTCTCCGACCAGGCCGGCAGCTACGAGGTGACGCTCTTCTCCGAGGTGCTCTCCCGCTGCCGCGAGCTGCTGGCGGAGGGCACGGCCGTGCTGGTCTCGGCCGAGGCGCGGCTCGACGGCGAGGCGCTGCGGCTGACCGCCTCCGACTTCGAGGGGCTGGAGAAGGCGGCGCAGGGGGTGGGGCAGGGGATCCGCCTCTGGCTCGACGGCACGGCGGCTGTGCAGCCCGTGCGCGACCTGCTGGTGCGCGAGGGCCGCGGCAAGGGACGGGTCACGCTGGTCGCCCGCACGGTCCCGGGCCAGGAGGTGGAGCTGGCCCTGCCAGGCTATTTCAATGTCTCGCCGCGACTGATGCAGGCGATCAAG
>CAYNYQ010000241.1:0-7602 GCA_964401305.1 uncultured Acetobacteraceae bacterium
CTACAGGATGTAGCGGCTGAGATCGGCGCTGCCGGCGAGCGGCGCCACCTTCTCGCGCACCGTGTCGGCATCCACCGCCACCCGCTCGCCCGAGCGGTCGGAGGCGGTGAAGCTGATCTCCTCCAGCAGGCGCTCGAGCACCGTGGCCAGCCGCCGCGCGCCGATGTTCTCGACCTTGGCATTGATGTCGGCGGCGAGGTCGGCGATCGCGTCCACGGCGCCGTCGGTGATGTCGAGCGTGAGGCCCTCGGTGCCGAGCAGCGCAACGTACTGCTTGATGAGGGAGTGCTCGGGCTCGGTCAGGATGCGGCGGAAATCGTCGCGGGTCAGGGCCGCGAGCTCGACGCGGATCGGCAGCCGCCCCTGCAGCTCGGGCAGCAGGTCCGAGGGCTTGGAGAGGTGGAAGGCGCCGGAGGCGACGAAGAGGATATGGTCGGTCTTCACTGGCCCGTGCTTCGTCGTGACCGTCGTGCCCTCGATCAGCGGCAGCAGGTCGCGCTGCACGCCCTCGCGCGAGACGTCGCCGCCGCGCATCCCGCCGCCTTCGCTCGTCCCCCGGGCGATCTTGTCGATCTCGTCGAGGAAGACGATGCCGTTGTTCTCGGCATTGGCGACCGCGTCGCGGGTGAGCTGGTCCTGGTCGAGCAGCTTGTCGGCCTCGTCGCGCACCAGCGCCTCGCGCGCCGCGGCGACGGTCATCTTGCGCGCCTTCTGCCGGCCGCCGAACATCTTGGAGAACATCTCCTGCATGTTCTGCATCTGGATGCCCTGCGCGCCCGGCAGGTCCAGCATGCCGATCGGCATGCCGCCGCCCGCATCGGCCACCTGCACCTCGACCTCGCGGCCCTCGAGGCTGCCCTCGCGCAGCATGCGGCGGAACTTCATGCGGGTCTCGCCGGAGGCGCCCTCGCCCACCAGCGCGGTCACCAGCCGCTCCTCGGCGGCGAGCTCGGCCTTGGCCTTCACGTCGCGCCGGGCCTGGTCGCGCATCTGGGTGATCGAGACCTCGACCAGGTCGCGCACGATGCTCTCGACGTCGCGGCCGACATAGCCGACCTCGGTGAACTTCGTCGCCTCCACCTTCAGGAAGGGGGCGTTGGCCAGCCTGGCCAGGCGCCGCGCGATCTCGGTCTTGCCGCAGCCGGTGGGGCCGATCATCAGGATGTTCTTCGGCATCACCTCCTCGCGCATGCCCTCGGGCAGCTGCTGGCGGCGCCAGCGGTTGCGCAGCGCGATGGCCACGGCGCGCTTGGCGTCGCCCTGGCCGACGATGTAGCGGTCGAGCTCGGAGACGATCTCGCGGGGGGAGAGGTTCACGGTTTCCACGGGCGTCGCCCTTTCATCTCCATGCACCGGCCGCGGCGCGCCCTGGCGCGCCCTGCCGCCCGGGGGGGCGGCCGCCGATCCTGACGTCAGCGCCGGCTCTCGAGCGTCTCGAGCACGATGCGGTCGTTGGTGTAGACGCAGATGTCGCCGGCAATCTTCATCGCGCGCCGGCAGACCTCCTCGGCGGAAAGCTCCTCCACCGTCGCCAGGGCGCGCGCCGCGGCCAGGGCGAAATTGCCGCCCGAGCCGATGCCGATGATCTGGTCCTCGGGCTCCAGCACGTCGCCCTGGCCGGTGACGATGAAGCTGCGCTGCGGGTCGGCGACCGCCATCAGCGCCTCCAGCCGCCGCAGGTAGCGGTCGGACCGCCAGTCCTTGGCCAGCTCGACGCAGGCGCGCTCGAGCTGGTCGGGGAAGCGCTCCAGCTTCGCCTCCAGCCGCTCGAGCAGGGTGAAGGCGTCGGCGGTGGCGCCGGCGAAGCCGGCGAGCACCCGGCCCTGGGCGATACGGCGGACCTTGCGGGCATTGCCCTTCACCACCGTCTGCCCGAGCGAGACCTGGCCATCGCCCGCCATGGCGACAATGCCGTTGCGGCGGACGGAGAGGATGGTGGTGCCGTGCCAACCCAGCGGATCGGCCGGGCCGAGGAGCGGCGAGGCTGCGTGCGACATGGCGGTCAGATGGCGCCGCGCCCCGGGCCGGGCAAGTCGGCCGGTCGGGCAGGGACCGGGGGGCAGGACCAGGCCGGGCAGGGCAAGGCGGAGCGGGCCGGGTAGGGCAAGGCGGACGAGGCCAGGGCGGGCAGGCCAGCCGGGCGGGGCGCCGGCTTCTGGTGCCCTGCCGACATTTCCCGTGCGGCGGCCTTCCGCTACCCAGGCGCGATGATCGCCGCTGCCCGCCGTGCCGCGCCGCGCATCGCCCGGCCCGCATGACGGCGCGGCACCCGCCCGGCCGTCCCGGGGCCAAGCGTCCCGCGCTGCGGCGCCGGCGGGGTTTCACCGCCGGGGCTGGGCTGGCACTGGCCATCGCCCTGCCCCTTCTCGGGGGCCCCGCGGCCGCAGACCCGCCGCGCACTGGCCCGGGTGCGGGGACACCGGATGGAACCGCCCTCGCCGGCCTCGCCGCCTGGGTCGGCTGCGCCCCGCACTGCGCCGCCGCCCCGGCCCGGGCGGGCATGCGGCTGCGCTCCAGCTTCGTCCTGCACTTTCCCCCGCTCCGGGCCGAGCTCGAACGGCTGCTCGGCCGCCGGGCCCTGGCCGACCTCCTGCGCCTCGCGGAAACCGGGCCGGCGGTGGAGCGGGAGGGCGACTGGGTGCGCATCGCGCTCTGCCGGCAGGCCGCCTGCGCAACGGAGTTCGTGGTGCTCTTCGCGCACCTGCGCTCCGGCGTGGTGGTGCTGTGCTGGCACCAGGAACGCTGGGTGCCGCAGCGGCTGAGCTGGTCGGAGAACCAGGGCGGCGTCTGGCGCAGCGGCGTCCAGGGCCGCCAGCGCCTGCCCCCCGAGGGCTGCAACAACCGCGGCGCCCTCGGCGGGCATGGGTGGGACCTGCTGCGGCGGCTGGCGGACGAGTGATGCCTCGGACCGGGCGCCTCGCGGCCGCGGGAGACCCCTCGCCAAGCCCCCGCCCGAGGGCTAGACCGCGCCCATGTCCGCCCCCATCCCCGGCGGCGGGGCCCGCCGCGCCGAGATCGCCCGCACCACCGCCGAGACCGACATCCGCGTCGCCCTGGCGCTGGACGGCACCGGCCGCGTGCAGGCGGCGACCGGCATCGGCTTCCTCGACCACATGCTGACCGCGCTCGGCCGCCACGCGCTCTTCGACCTGACCGTGGCCGCCAAGGGCGACCTGCACATCGACTTCCACCACACCACGGAGGATGTCGGCATCGTGCTCGGCCAGGCGCTGAAGGCGGCGCTGGGCGACAAGCGCGGCATCCGCCGCTACGGCCAGGCCCTGATCCCGATGGACGAGGCCCTGGCCGAGGCGGCGGTGGACATCTCCGGCCGCCCCTTCCTCGGCTGGTCGGTGCCCTTCGCCCGGGACAAGGTCGGCGAGATGGACACGGAGCTGTTCGAGGAATTCTTCCGCGCCTTCGCCTTCAACGCAGGGTTGACCCTGCATGTGACCTTGAAGGCGGGCACCAATGCCCACCATGTGGCAGAAGCCTGCTTCAAGGCGCTGGCCCGGTCGCTCCGCATGGCCGTGGAAACCGATCCGCGATCCCCGGACACCGTGCCCTCGACCAAGGGAATGCTGGAGGGCTGATGCGCGTCTGGACGGTGCATGCCGAGCCCCCGCCCGCGGCGGGCGCGGGCGCGGACGCGGTCGCGCCCGCCCGCGACGGCGTGGTCCTGGTGCCGGAAGGCTTCGCCTGGCTCGCCTTCCTGTTCGGGCCGGTCTGGCTGGCCTGGCACCGGCTCTGGCTCTGGGCGGGCCTCTACCTCCTCGCGGTGGTCGCGCTCGGCCTGCTGCTGCCCGCCGGCGTGGCGGTGCCGGCGGAGTTCGCGCTGCAATTCCTGCTCGGCGCGCATGGCCATGACCTGCGCCGCCGCCGCCTCGCCCGCCGCGGCCTGGTCGAGACCGGGGTGGTTGCAGGCTCCGACCTCGATTCCGCCACGGCGCGGCTGCTCGACCACCAGCCAGGCCTGGCGGCCCGGATGGCCGCGGCATGAGCGCCGCCGCCGGAATCGCCGCCAGCCGGCCCGCCGCGGCGCGCAGCCAGCGCATCGCCGTGGTCGACCCGGGCTCGGGCAACCTCGCCTCGGTGCTGCGCGCGCTGGATCGCGCGGCGGGCACGGCTGGGGTTGCGCTCGCCGCCGCGGTCACCCGCGACCCGGCGGAGGTCGCGGCGGCCGATCGCATCGTGCTGCCCGGCCAAGGCGCCTTCGCCGCCTGCATGCGCGGCCTGCTGTCCCTGCCCGGCATGGTCGCGGTGCTGGAGGAGCGGGTGCTGCGCCGCGGCACCCCCCTGCTCGGCATTTGCGTCGGCATGCAGATCCTGGCCGAGCGGGGCCTCGAGCACGGCGTCACCCCGGGCCTCGGCTGGATCGCCGGGGAGATCGCGCCCATGGCGCCGCGCGACGCCGAGGGGCGGCCGCTGCCGCTGCCGCAGATGGGCTGGAACACGCTGGACTTCCCGCCGCCGGGCGGGGCGCCGCATCCACTGCTGGACGGGCTGGCCCCCGGGGCGCATGCCTATTTCGTGCATTCCTACGCCCTCGCCGGCGGCGATCCCGCCGAGCTTCGCGCCACCACCGAGTATGGCGGCCCGGTCGCGGCGCTGGTGGCGCGCGGCAACGTCGCCGGCACGCAGTTCCACGTCGAGAAGAGCGGCGAAACGGGCCTCGCGATCCTGGCGAATTTCCTGCGATGGACGCCATGACCCCGCACCGCCACCGTCAGGAGCCAGGGCGATGAGCGGGGGCAGCGCCGCCACGCGCCTGCCCGAGCGCCTGTCGGTCGAGCGGGCGGAGACGCTGGCCGACCACGACATGGCCGACCTCTGCGAGGCCACCGACGCCGCCATCATCGAGGGCGGCGGCTTCGGCTGGGTGGAACCGCAGGGCCGCACCGCGCTGGAGCGGCATTTCCGCGGCGTCATGCTGGTGCCGGAGCGGGAGCTGTTCGTCGCCCGGCTCGACGGCATGGTGGTGGGCAGCTGCCAGCTGGTCCGCCCGCCCCGCAACAACGAGGCGCAGGCGATGAGCGCTGCGCTCACCCATGCCTACATCGCCCCCTATGCCCGCGGCCACGGCCTGGCCCGCATGATGGTGCAGCGGCTGGAGGAGCGCGCCGCGGCGCTCGGCCACCGGGTGCTGAACCTCGACGTGCGCGAGACGCAGGAGACCGCGATCCGGCTCTTCGAATCCCTCGGCTATGTGCGATGGGGCACACATCCCGCCTATGCCCGGGTGCGCGGCCGCACCGTGGCGGGGCACTACTACTACAAGCTGCTCGAGCCCGGCCGCGGCCGCCGCACCGGCAGCCTGCTGCGGCGCGACGGCGCCGGCTGAGACCGCGCCCCCTGGCGCCGCCGCCCGGCGCGGCGCATGCAGCGCCATGACCAGCGCGATGACCTTGGGCCCGCCGCCATGCCGCTGACGCTCTACCCCGCGATCGACCTCAAGGGCGGCCAGGTGGTGCGCCTGCAGCGCGGCGACATGGCGCGCGCGACGATCTACGCCGACGACCCGGCCGAGCAGGCCCGGCGCTTCGCCGACGCCGGCTTCGGCTGGGTGCATGTCGTCGATCTCGACGGCGCCTTCGCCGGCCGGCCGGCCAATGCCGCGGCGGTGCGGGCGATCCTGGCCGCGGTGCCCGGCCTGCCGGTGCAGCTCGGCGGCGGGATCCGCTCCATGGCGACGCTCGAGGCCTGGCTGGATGCGGGCGTCACGCGGGCGATCCTCGGCTCGGCGGCGGTGAAGGACCCCGATTTCGCGCGCGCCGCCTGCCGCGCCCATCCGGGCCGCGTCGCCCTCGGCATCGACGCCCGCGGCGGCATGGTGGCGACCGAGGGCTGGGCGGAGGTCAGCGCCATCCCCGCCCTCGACCTCGCCCGCCGCTTCGAGGATGCGGGGGCGGCGGCCATCATCTACACCGACATCGAGCGCGACGGCATGCTCGGCGGCGTCAACCTCGAAGCGACGCTGGCCCTGGCGCGCGCCGTCTCGATCCCGGTGGTCGCCTCGGGCGGCGTCGCCGCGCTCGACGACATCGCCGCCCTGGCCGCCGTCGCCGCCGAGGGGATCGAGGGCGTCATCATCGGCCGCGCCCTCTACGACGGGCGGGTCGACCCGGCGCGGGCGCTGCGCCTCGCGCGCGGCGCGGCGGGCTGACGCGGCGCCTCGCCAAGGGGCGAAGGGCGCGGCCCCGGCGGCCTTCCCGGCTGTCGCAGGATCGTCGCTTGACCTGCCCCGGCGCGCGGCCCATTTCGCGGCGCCGCTGCGGTACGCGGTCTAGACAACCTGCGAAGATCGTGGAGATCCGTTGCTCGCGCTGCGCGTCATTCCCTGCCTCGACGTGAAGGACGGCCGCGTCGTCAAGGGCGTGAACTTCGTCGCGCTGCGCGACGCCGGCGACCCGGTGGAGCAGGCCCGCACCTACGACCGCGAGGGCGCGGACGAGATCACCTTCCTCGACATCGCCGCCAGCCACGAGAACCGCGACACCATCCTCGACGTCGTCGCCCGCACCGCGGCCGAGGTCTTCATCCCCCTCACCGTCGGCGGCGGGGTGCGCAGCGTGGAGGACATCCGCCGCCTGCTGCTGGCCGGCGCCGACAAGGCGAGCATCAACTCCGCCGCGGTGGCCGAGCCCGCCCTCGTCTCCCGGGCGGCGGAGGCCTTCGGCAGCCAGTGCATCGTCGTCGCCGTCGATGCGCGCCAGGCCGCGCCCGGCCGCTGGGAGGTCTTCACCCATGGCGGCCGCCGCCCGACCGGGATCGACGCGGTGCAGTGGGCCGCCCGCATGGCCGCCGCCGGCGCCGGCGAGATCCTGCTGACCAGCATGGACCGCGACGGCACCAAGGCCGGCTTCGACCTCGACCTGCTGCGCGCCGTGCGCGCCGCGGTGCCGGTGCCGATCATCGCCTCCGGCGGCGTCGGCACGGTGGATCACTTCGTGGAGGGCGCGCACGCCGGCGCCACCGGGCTGCTGGCGGCGAGCGTCTTCCACTACGGGCAGTTCCGCATCGCCGACGCCAAGGCGGCGCTGGCCGCGGTGGGCCTTCCGGTGCGGCCGGTCCCCGCCGCCCTCGCCGCCTGAACGCGCCCCCGACAAGGATCCCTGCGATGGCCAAGGACGACAAGGCGAAGGCGAAGCCCGGGCCCGAGCGCGCCCGGAACGGCAAGGCGCCCAAGCGCGCCGGCGTCCCGCTTCCCACCGGCGTGCCGGCCCCGGCGGACCCGCCGCGCCTGCCCAAGGCCGTCCGCCTGGCCGAGGAGCGGCACCTCCGGCCGCTGACCGTCTCGGTGGAGGGCGCCAGCGCCGACGTCCTCGACCGGCTCTGGGACACGGTGGAGGCGCGGCGCCGCGCCGGCGACATCGTCCACTCCCATTCCGCCAGGCTGCTCGCGCGCGGCACCGCGAAGGTGGCGCAGAAGCTGGGCGAGGAGGCGGTCGAGTGCGTGATCGAGGCGGTCCAGGGCAACCGCGAGGGCGTGGTGCTGGAATCCGCCGACCTGCTCTATCACCTGGTCGTCGCCTGGGTGGATGCGGGCATCCGGCCGGAGGAGGTCTGGGCCGAGCTGATCCGGCGCAAGGGCATCAGCGGCAT
>CAYNYQ010000242.1:0-7566 GCA_964401305.1 uncultured Acetobacteraceae bacterium
GCGCCGCCCATCACGTCGCCGATGCCCCGGTGGATCACGAGGTCGGCGATGTCGTCGAGCCCCGTCTCCTCGCGGTTCACGATCGCCAGCCTGGCGCCGCGCCGCTTCGCCGCCTCCGGAAAGCCCGCCGCCGGGTAGACCACCAGCGAGGACCCGAGCACGATGCAGAGGTCGCAGGCCTGGATTTCCTGCGCCGCACGCAGCATCGGCACCTCGGGCATCTGCTGGCCGAAGCTGATGGTCGCGGTCTTGATCAGGCCTCCGCAGGCGCGGCAATCATGCACGTCGCCGTCGCGCTCGAAGGCGGCGCGCAGGTCGTCGATCTCGTAGCGCTCGGCGCAGTCGAGGCAGGTGGCGTGCATCGTGCTGCCGTGCAGCTCGATCACCTGGCGGTCCGGCACGCCGGCGGCCTGGTGCAGCCCGTCGATGTTCTGCGTTATCACGGCGCTCGCCTTGCCCTCGCGCACCAGCCGCGCGACGGCGCGGTGGCCGCGGTTCGGCTCGGCCCCGCGCAGCACCCGGTCCTGGGCGAAGCGGCGCCGCCACGCCTCCTGCCGCGCCGCGGCGGAGGCGACGAAATCCTGGTAGTAGATCGGCTTCATCTGCTGCCAGATGCCGCCCGGGCTGCGGAAATCGGGAATGCCCGATTCCGTGCTGATGCCGGCGCCGGTGAACACCACGACGCGCCGCGCCTCGCCGATCATGCGGCGCAGCGCCTCGATCTCCCTGTCCTGCTCCATCCGGGGTCTCCCTCGGCGCAGCCTGCCGTGCTTCGGCGCCGCCAACAAGGGTGGGGGCTTGACCGGCCGGGGAGGGGGCGGAGGATGAGGCCGCACAAGGGAGGGATGGGCATGAGTGCGGAGATCCGCATCCTCGCCGGCGGGCTTGGCTTCCCGGAGGGGCCGGTGGCGATGCCCGATGGCAGCGTCATCCTCACCGAGATCAATGGCGGGCGCATCACCCGCGTTGCGCCGGACGGCACGGTGGCGCGGCTCGGCCCCGCCGCGGGTGGCCCCAACGGCCTGGCGCGCGGGCCGGACGGCATGCTCTACCTCTGCGACAATGGCGGCAGCCGCTACGTGCCGGGCCATTTCATGGGGCAGGGGCCCGCCGCCGACTACCACGGCGGCTGCATCGCGCGCGTCGATCCCGCCACCGGCGAGCGCCAGGTGCTCTACCGCGAGGTGAACGGGCGCCGGCTGTCCGCGCCGAACGACATCGTCTTCGACCGGCAGGGCGGCTTCTGGTTCACCGACATGGGCAAGCGCTACGCGACGCACCGCGACCATGGCGGGCTCTACTACGCGCTGCCGGACGGCTCCTCGATCCGCGAGGTCGCCTATCCGATCCTCAGCGCCAACGGCATCGGCCTCTCGCCGGACGAGCGCGTGGTCTATGTCGCCGATTGCGAGACCGCGACGCTCTGGGCCTTCGACATCGAGGCGCCGGGCGTGGTCAGGAAGCATCCCTTTCCCTCGCCGCATGGTGGGCGCTGCATCGGCGGGCTTGCCGGCTTCTGCCGCTTCGACAGCCTGGCGCTGGAGGCCTCCGGCAACATCGCCGTCGCCACGCTGGTCACCGGCGTGATCACGGTCTTCGCGCCCGATGGCCGCGTGGTGCGGGAGATCGCCATGCCGGACAGCCATCCGACGAATCTCTGCTTCGGCGGGCCCGACATGCGCACGGCCTGGATCACGCTCTCCGGCAAGGGCGAGCTCGCGGCGATGCACTGGGCGGAGCCCGGCCTGAGGCTGAACTTCAGCGCGTAGCATCCTCGCGGATCATCGCCGCGCCCTTCTCGCCGATCATGATGGTCGGCGCGTTGGTGTTGCCCGTCGTCAGGGTCGGCATCACCGAGGCGTCGATCACCCGCAGCCCGGCGACGCCGCGCACGCGCAGCCGGGAATCGACGACGGCGCCCGGATCCTCGCCCATCCGGCAGGTGCCGACGGGGTGATAGATCGTCGTGCCGAAGCGGCGCATGTAGTCGATCATCGCGTCCTCGGCCTCGACCTCGGGGCCGGGGATGACCTCGAAGGCGCTGTGCTGCGCGATCGGCGGCTGCGCGAGGATCGCGCGGGTCTTGCGGATGCCGGAGAGCAGCACGCGCTGGTCCGAATGGGCGGAGAGATAGTTCGGGCGGATCGCCGGCTTCTCGAAGGGATCGGCCGAGCGCGCCATGATCGTCCCGCGGCTGTCCGGCCTTACCGGGCAGACGGCGACGGTCAGGCCCGGCTCCTCCTCGAGCACGCCGGGCCGGCCTGGCGGATAGCTCGCCGGCGTGAAGAGCAGCTGCAGGTCGGGGCTCGCCAGCCCTTCTCGCGAGCGGCAGAAGACCTGCGCCGTGGTGACGCCGAAGGTGAGCGCGCCGCGGCCCTGCAGCGCGAAGCGCGCCGCCTCGCCGAACAGGCGCGGGAAGCGTGCGAGCTGGTTGGTGGTGATCGTGCCCGTCACCCGGTGCTGCACCCGGGCGATGTAGTGGTCCTGCAGGTTCGCGCCCACGCCGGGCAGGTCCAGCACCACCGCCACGCCGATCTCCTGCAGGTGCTGCGCCGGCCCGATGCCGGAGACCTGCAGCAGGTGCGGCGAGTTCACCGCGCCGCCCGCGAGGATCACCTCCCGCGCCGCGCGCACCTCCACCTCCTCCGCGCCGCGGCGGAAGCGGGCGCCGATGCAGCGGCGGCCCTCGAAGAGCAGCCGCGTCGCCGGCGCGTCGGTCTCGACCCTGAGGTTCGGCCGGCCGCGCGCCGCCGCGAGGAAGGTGCGCGCCGTCGAGCCGCGGAAGCGGCCGTTGCGCGTCATCTGCGAGTAGCCGACGCCTTCCTGCTTCTCGCCGTTGAGGTCCTTGCGGAACTCGTGGCCCGCCAGCTGCGCGGCCTCCACGAAGCGGTGGGTCAGCGGCAGGATGGTGCGGTAGTCCTCCACCTTCAGCACGCCACCCCGGCCGCGGAAGGCGGGATCGCCGCCCTGCACGTAGTGCTCGGACTGGCGGAAGAAGGGCAGCACCTCGTCGAAGGACCAGCCGCGGCAGCCCATCTGCGCCCAGTTGTCGAAATCCGCGGGATTGCCGCGGACATAGAGCATGCCGTTGATCGAGGAGGAGCCGCCGAGCACGCGGCCGCGCGGCCAGTGGATGGCGCGGCCCGCCGTGCCCGGCTCGGGCTCGGAGGCGTACATCCAGTTCACCGCCGGGTTGCGGATCAGCTTCAGCATCCCGGCCGGGACATGGATCCAGGGGTAGCGGTCCGGCGGTCCCGCCTCGAGCAGCGTGACGCGCGCGCCGGTCTCGGAGAGGCGCGCCGCGACGACGCAGCCGGCCGAGCCGGCGCCGATCACCAGGTAGTCGGTCTCCATCGAGAGTCAGGCCTGCTGCGCCGCATCCGCCTCGCGCCAGTGCGTGCCATACTCGTCGAGGAAGACGACGTCGGACAGGCGCCCGCGGCCGAGCGGCCCGAACTTCCCCATCGGCCAGCCGATCGGCAGGATGGCGTAGGACTGCACGCCGGGCGGCAGGCCGAGCGCCGCATCGACCTCCTTCGCGAAGATCATGTGCCGCGTCGTCAGCGTGCTGCCGAGGCCGAGCGCGCGGCAGGCCAGCAGCATGTTCTGCACCGCGGGATAGATCGAGGCGCCGGACATGCGGTTGCCCGCGCCCTCCTCCTGCAGGCAGGCGACGATCCAGACCGGCGCCTCGTGGAAATGCTCGGTCAGGTACTCGACGGCGGCGTGCTGGCGCGCGTACTTCGCGGCATCGGTGCCGGGCGGCGGCGCGCTGGCGGCGTAGCGCGGGCCGATCACCTCGTCATAGGCCTTCTTGTACCAGGCCTGGACCGCCTTCTTCCGTGCCTGGTCCTTCAGCACGAGGAACCGCCAGCGCTGGTAGTTGCCGCCCGAGGGCGCGCAGGCGCCGGCCTGGAGGACCTTGTGGATCAGCGCGTCCGGCACCGGGTCGGGCTTCAGGCGCCGCATCGCCCGCATGGTGCGCATCGTCTCGAAGAGGTCGACGGTCTCGGTCATCGCGCTTCCCCCGCTGGTCCGGTGCGCAAGCCTCGCATGGGCGCGAGCGGGCCGGAAGTCCCGCACCCCGGCTTGGCGGCGGCCGCGCTTCGTGCGGAGATGGGCGCCAACGAGGAGGACGCCGCCATGCCACGCCAGCCCGCGCGCTTCGGCCGCATCACCGCGCCGGATGCGGAATGGCTCGCACGGGCGCCGGCCGAGCCCGTGCTCGACCCCGCGATCCCCATCATCGACGCGCATCATCACCTCTGGCAGCGCGCCGCGGACCAGCGCTACCTGCTGCACGAATTCCTCGCGGACGTGCAGGCGCCCGGCCATGCGGTCGAGGCGACGGTCTTCGTCCAGTGCCACGCCATGTACCGCGCGACCGGCCCCGAAGCGATGAAGCCCGTCGGTGAGGTCGAGTTCGTCGCCGGCATCGCCGCGATGAGCGAAAGCGGCGGCTACGGCCCCGCGCGCATCGCCGCCGGCATCGTGGGCTTCGCCGACCTGACGCTCGGCGATCGCGTCGAGCCGGTGCTCGAGGCGCTGGAGCGCGCCGGCGGCGGCCGCTTCCGCGGCGTGCGCCATTCCGGCGCCTGGGACGCCGACCCCATCATCGGCAATGGCTGCCCCCATCCGCATCTCTTCCAGCGCGAGGACTTCCGCCGCGGCCTCGGCGTGCTGGCCCGGCGCGGGCACAGCTTCGACCTCTGGTGCTTCCACCCGCAGCTGCACGAGGCGGTGGAACTGGTGCGCGCCTTCCCCGACACGCCCTTCGTCCTCGGCCATTGCGGCGGGCCGCTCGGCTACGGGCCCTATGCCGGGAAGACGCAGGAGGTCTTCGCCGCCTGGAAGCCGCGCATGGCGGAGCTCGCCGCCTGCCCGAACGTCGTGGTGAAGCTCGGGGGCATGATGATGCGCCTCGCCGCCTACGACTACGGCCTGCGCGCCGTGCCGCCCTCCTCGCTGGAGCTTGCAGACATGTGGCGACCCTGGATCGAGACCTGCATCGCGCTCTTCGGGCCCGACCGCTGCCTCTTCGAGAGCAATTTCCCGGTCGAGAAGATGGGCATCGGCTGGGTCGCGCTCTGGAACGCCTTCAAGCGCCTCGCCGCCGGCTGCTCGGAGGACGAGAAGCGCGCGCTCTTCGCCGGCACGGCGCGGCGCGCCTATCGCCTGGCCGCCTGACGCGGCAGTATCGGCGGCAGGAAGGGAGGAGAGCCAATGGACCCGTCGCGCGTGCCCGTGATCGTCGGCGTCGGGACGGTGAAGGACCGTCCCGCCGACCCCTCCCTTGCGCTCGAGCCCGTGGCGCTGATGGCCGAGGCGCTGCGCCGTGCCGAGGCCGATGCCGGGGCGACGCTGCTCGGCCGCCTCGATGCGCTGGACGTGGTGCACGAGGTCTCCTGGCCCTACCCCGACATCCTGTCGCTGCTCTGCGAGACCGCCGGCATCGCACCGCGGCATCGGTTCTACGGGCCCGTCGGCGGCGAGACGCCGGTGCGCTTCCTGCACGAGGCCGCGGGCCGCATCGCCGACGGCACCTCGCAGATCGCGGCCGTGGTGGGCGCCGAGGCGCAGCACGCCGTGGCACAGGCGCAGAAGCAGGGCGTCGCGCTGCCATGGCATCCGCGCGACGAGGCCGCGCCGCCGCGCAACCGCGACTACCTGGCGCTGCTGCAGCGCCGCATCGGCCTCGACATGCCGATCCGCGTCTATCCGCTCTACGAGAATGCCTGCCAGGCCGCCTGGGGGCAGACGCCGCAGCAGGGCCAGGCGGAATCGGCGGCGCTCTGGTCGCAGTATGCGGACGCCGCGGCGCGCACCGAGGATGCCTGGCTGCCGCGCGCCGTGCCGGCCGAGGAGATCGCCACGCCGGGCCCCGCCAACCGCATGATCGCCTGGCCCTACCCGAAGCTGATGACGGCGAATCCCCTGGTGAACCAGGGCGCGGCAGTGCTGGTAACGAGCCTTGCCGTGGCGCGCGCCGCAGGCGTTGCGGCCGATCGCTGCATTCCCATCCTCGGCGGTGCCGCGGCCAACGAGCCGAAGGACACCATGGCCCGCCCGCGCTTCGACATGGCGCCGGCGCAGGACGTGGTGCTGGAAGCGGCGGTGGAGATCGCCGGCGGGGATGCGGGCCGCTTCGCCCTGCGCGAGTTCTACTCCTGCTTCCCCTGCGTGCCGAAGATGGCGCGGCGCACGCTGGGCCTGGCGGAGGGCACGCCGCCCACCGTCGCGGGCGGGCTCACCTTCCACGGCGCGCCGCTGAACAACTACATGCTGCACGCCGCCTGCGCGATGGTGCGCGCGCTGCGCGGCATGGCGCCGGGCACGCTCGGGCTGCTCTACGGCCAGGGCGGCTTCGTGACCAACCACCGCACCCTCGTGCTGGGCGGCGAGGCCGGTGCGGCGCCGCTCGTCACGCGCGACCTGCAGGCCGAGGCCGATGCGCGCCGTGCCCCGCCGCCGCCGCTGGTCGAGGGCCGCACCGGCGAGGCGACGGTCGAGACCCATACCGTGGTCTTCCGCACCGACGGCACGCCGGACTACGGCGCCGTGGTGCTGCGCCTCGCGGACGGTGCGCGGACCATGGCCCGCGTGCCGCGCGAGGATGCGGCGACGCTCGGCGTGCTCATGGCGGCGGAGCGGAGCGCCGTCGGGCGGACGGGCCGGCTGCTGCCGGCCGCGGAGGAGGGAGGGCTGCAGACATGGATGGCATGACGGCGCCGGTGCTGTTCGAGATCGTCGAGCCGCACATCGCCCTGGTCACGCTGAACCGGCCGGAGGCGCGCAACGCCGTGAACGGCGCGCTGGCCCAGGCGCTGGAAGCTGCGGTGGACCGCGTCGAGCAGGACGACGGGATTCGCGTCGCCGTGCTCACCGGCCAGGGCGCCGCCTTCTGCGCCGGCGCCGACCTGAAGGAGGTCTCGGCCGGGCGCGGCGCGACGCTGGCGACCACGCGCGGCGGCTTCGGCGGCTTCGTCCGGGCCCAGCGCACGAAGCTCTGGATCGCCGCGGCGCAGGGGCATGCGCTGGCCGGTGGGTTGGAGTTGCTGCTCGCCTGCGACCTCGCCGTGGCGGCGGAGACCGCGACCTTCGGCCTGCCGGAGGTCAAGCGCAGCCTGGTTGCCGGGGCAGGGGGCGTGTTCCGCCTGCCGCGCGCCCTGCCGAAGGCGATCGCGCTGGAGATGATCGCTACCGGCGACGCGATGCCCGCCGCGCGCATGGCGCAGTTCGGGCTGCTCAACGCCGTCGTGCCGGCCGACCGGCTGCGCGAGGCGGCGCTGGCGCTGGCGCGGCGCGTGGTGGTGAACGCGCCGGTCGCGGTGCGGGAGAGCCTCGGCGTGGCGCGGCAGGCGCCGGACCTGGCCGAGGCGGAGCTCTGGGAGGTCAGCCGCGCCGCCAGCGAGCGCGTCCGCGCGACGGAGGATTTCAAGGAAGGCCCGCGCGCCTTCGTGGAGAAGCGGCCGCCGCGCTGGGTCGGGCGCTAGATTTCGACCACGACATAGTCCTCCTCGACCGAGACGGGCACCGTCTCCGCCGTGAAGGGGCCGCGCGCGAGCG
>CAYNYQ010000243.1:0-7548 GCA_964401305.1 uncultured Acetobacteraceae bacterium
GCCCCCCCGCCGGCCAGCCCGGCCCGCGCCACCGAGCGCACCCGCCGCGCCGCGCCCAGCCGGCCGCTCGTCATGCTCGACCCCGGCCATGGCGGCCGCGACCCGGGCGCGATCGGCAAGGCCGGCACGCAGGAGAAGCGCATCGTCCTGGCGGCGGCGCTGGAGCTGAAGCGCCAGCTCGAGCGCGGCGGGCGCTGCCGCGTGGCGATGACCCGCGCGCGCGACGTCTTCGTGCCGCTCGGCGCGCGCATCGACCTCGCCCGCAAGCGCCAGGCGGTGCTGTTCCTCTCGCTGCATGCCGATTCGGCGCCGGGGGCACGCGGCGCCAGCGTCTACACCCTCGCCGAGACCGCATCGGACGCGCTGGCGGCGGGGCTGGCGCGGCGCGAGAACGGGGCGGATGCGGCCGGCGGCCTCGCCCTGCCCAGCGTGCCGCCCGAGGTGCAGCGGATCCTGATCAGCCTGATCCGCCGCGAGACCCGCTCGGGCTCCGAGCGGCTGGCCAAGCTGACCGTTGCCGCGCTGAAGGAAGAGGTCGCGCTGCTGCCGAACACGCACCGGCGCGCCGGCTTCGTGGTGCTGAAGGCGCCGGACGTGCCGGCGGCGCTGGTGGAGATGGGCTTCCTCTCGCATCCGGCCGACGAGGCGGCGCTGCGTCAGCCGGCGCATCGCGCCAGGCTGGCCAAGGCGCTGGCCCAGGCGGTGCACGGCTTCCTGGCGACGCGCCAGGCCGAGGCGGGCGAGACGACGCCGGGCTGAGCGGGCCGCGCAGCCGGACGGCCGCACGGGCGGGCGGCGTCAGACCGGGTCGATGCCCTCGGCCAGGACGGCGGCGGCAGCGTCGCCGAGGCGCTGCCAGAGCCCCTCGAGCGTGGCGACATCCGCCCGGAGGGCGGCGGCGACGGCGAAGGCACGCCGCAGCCGCGCCTGGGCCTCGGCCGCCAGCGCGTCCTCGCGCGCGAACTGCTTGCGCAGCGAATCCTCGCCCCCCGCCGCCATGCTGCGGCGCGGCACCAGGTAATGGAGGCGCATGGCGCGGGCCGGATCGTTCAGCGCGGCGCGGATGCCCTCCTCCTCGGCCGTCGCCGCCTCGGCGGCACCGCGGAAGGCGGCGGCGCCGGCGGCGACCAGCGCGGCGAGGTCCCGCAGCAGCCGCGCCCGGTAGGCCGGCGCGGTGCCGAGGCGCAGCGCCAGGCCGTAGCGGGCGAGGGCGAGCAGGAAGCGCGCATCGAGCGCCTCCGGCCCGGCGGCCTCGAGCCCGGCCGAGGCCTCCTCCAGCGCAAGCAGCGCGGCCAGGGCCGGGGCCGGGCGCGGCGCCGCATCGGCGGCGAGCATGGCGGCAAGCGATGCGGTCAGCGGCGCGGCGAGGGGGCCGGCCTCGGTGCCCGGCGGCAACCCCCGCAGCGCCTCGAGCAGCAGGGCGGCGAGCATGCCGTCGCCGGTCGCCGCCAGCAGCGCCCGCAGGGTCTCGCCCCGTTCCTCGGCGGTGGTGGCGCGGAAGGCGGGATGGCGGACGAGGCCGGCGACCCAGGCCTCGGCCCCGGCGTGCAGGGCGGGCCAGGCGGCGGCATCGGTGGCGGTCCGCGCCAGGGCGAGCATGCCGGCGGCGCCGGCCGCGTCCGGCGGCAGGCCGGCGCCTTCCCGGCCCGGGACAGAGTGATCCGTTCCCCAAGGCATCCTGCGCAAGCCCCGAACGCAACGACGTCCCACTACCGCGCCTTTCTCGCGCAATACAAGAAGGTCCTGGGCCGAATCCACGCGCATCGGTTGTTTTCCGGACGCCATCGCGCGCCCGTGGCGGTGCCGGGCCGCAGGCCGCCAGTTGCCACGGCGCAGCCTCCCGCGGCTGCCGGATCGGTCCGCATCGCGCCTGCGCCGCCATCGCCGCCGTGCTTTGAAACGCTGCCCCGCGCGGTGTAATCGGCGCGCATGACCCCCGACGAGCTGCGCGCCGAGGCCCCGATGGCGCTGCGCGGCCCAGCCGCCCGCCCCGCCCCCCCGGCCGAGCCCCAGGCCGAGCCCCCGCCGGGCGGCCCGCCCCCGCCCTCCCCGCCCGCCCGCCGCAAGCGGCGCCGCCGCGGCGGCTTCGGCATCTTCCGCCTGCTGCTGCTGCTGCTCGGCGTCGGCCTGGTGGGCGGCGGCGTCGCCGGCTTCGCCGTGCTGCGCAGCGTCGCCGACGACCTGCCCGACTACCGCTGGCTCGCCGACTACGAGCCGGCGCAGATGTCGCGCATCTACGCCGCCGACAGCCGGCTGATGGCCGAGCTCGCCAACGAGCGCCGGGTCTTCGTGCCGATCGAGGCGATCCCGCAGCGCCTGCAGCAGGCCTTCGTCAGCGCCGAGGACCAGCGCTTCTGGGAACACCAGGGCGTCGACCCGATCGGCATCGGCCGCGCCGTCATCACCGCGCTCGAGCAGTACGGCACGGGGCGGCGCATGTCGGGCGCCTCGACCATCACCCAGCAGGTCGCCAAGAACATGCTGGTCGGCGCCGACCGCACCCTGACGCGCAAGGTGCGGGAGGCGATCCTCGCCGTGCGCATCGAGCAGGCGCTGCCGAAGGAGCGCATCCTCGAGCTCTACCTGAACGAGATCTTCCTCGGCGCCCAGGCCTATGGCGTGGCCGCCGCCGCCCAGGCCTATTTCAACAAGGCGCTGGACGAGCTGACCCTGGCCGAGGCGGCCTTCCTGGGCGCCCTGCCCAAGGCGCCCAACAACTACAACCCGCTCCGCTTCCCCGAGGCCGCCAAGGCCCGGCGCGACTGGGTGCTCGACCGCATGGCCGAGGACGGCGCCGCGACGCCGCAGGAGGTCGCCGCCGCCAAGGCCGAGCCGCTGATCCCCCGCCCGACCCGCCGGCCCGAGGTGCTCGCCGTCGGCCAGCACTTCACCGAGGAGGTCCGGCGCGAGCTGATCAGCCGCTTCGGGCCGGAGCAGACCGCCGGCGGCGGCCTCGTGGTGCGCACCAGCCTCGACCCCGTGCTGCAGGCCTCGACCGAGCAGATCCTGCGCAACGGCCTGACCAGCTACGACCGCCGGCGCGGTGGCTGGCGCGGGCCGGTGGCGCGCATCTCCGCCGCCTCCACCGCCTGGATGCCGGCCCTGGCCGAGGTGGAGCGCCCGGGCGGCGCGCTGCCCGAGTGGCGCCTTGCCGTGGTGCTCGAGGTCCGCGGCAACGAGGCGCGGCTCGGCTGGGCCGAGCGGCCCGACCCGCGCGGCCCGGCGCAGCCGCGCACCGGCACCCTGCCCTTCGAGGATCTCGCCTGGGCGCGCCGCGCGCTGGAGGGCGGCCGGCTCGGGCCCACGCCCCGGCGCCTCGGCGACGTGGTCGCGCCGGGCGACGTGGTGCTGGTGGAGACGGTGGGCGGCGGCGCCACCGGCCGGCCGGAGCGGCTGGCGCTGCGCCAGATCCCGGCGGTGGAGGGCGCGGTGGTCGCGCTCGACCCGGCGACGGGGCGCGTGCTGGCCATGGCCGGCGGCTGGTCCTTCGAGAAGAGCCAGTTCAACCGCGCCACCCAGGCAATGCGCCAGCCCGGTTCCTCCTTCAAGCCCTTCGTATACATCCCGGCGCTCGAGCAGGGGATCCCGCCGAACCAGCGCTTCCTCGACGGGCCGATCGAGGTGCAGACGCCGCAGGGCATCTGGCGGCCGCAGAACTACAATGCCGGCAGCTACAACGGCTACGTCACGATGCGCACGGCGCTCGAGAAGTCGCTGAACCTCGTCACCATCCGCGTGGCGCAGGAGCTCGGCATGGACCAGGTCTCGGGCGCCGCCGCGCGCTTCGGCGTGATCCCCAACATGCCGCGCTACCTGGCGATGGCGCTGGGCTCGGGCGAGACCACGGTGCTGCGCATGGCCGCCGCCTACGCCGCCTTCGTCAATGGCGGGCGCGAGGTGGCGCCGACCCTTATCGACACCGTGCAGGACCATCGCGGCCGGCTGATCTGGCGCAGCGACGTGCGCCGCTGCCAGGGCTGCGACGCCGCCTCGGCGGCCGGCGGCCCGCCGACCCTGTCGGGCGAGCGGCGCCAGGTCACCGACCCGATCGCCGCCTACCAGATGGTGAACATCCTGACCGGCGTGGTGGAGCGCGGCACGGCCGCGCGCAGCATCGGCCGCCAGCTCGGCCGCCCGGTCGCCGGCAAGACCGGCACGACGAACGACTACATGGACAACTGGTTCGTCGGCTTCACCCCCGACATCGTGGTCGCCGTCTGGCTCGGCTTCGACGAGCCGCGGTCGCTGGGCAACGGCGAGACCGGCGGCGGCAATGCCGCGCCGATCTTCCGCGAGGTGGTCGCGGCGGCGCTGAAGGACAGCCCGCCCGTGCCCTTCCGCGCGCCGCCGGGCGTGGCGCTGGTCCGGGTGCCGCTCGATACGGGCGGCGCCATGCTGGAGGCCTTCCGGCCCGGCACGGAGAACAGCGCCCGCCCGCCCGGCGAGCGCGCCGCCGACACCGCCGCCGGCCTCGATCGGAACCTCGGCGGGCTCTACTGACACCTGCCGCATGACGCGCCGGCGCACGCCATGCCCGGGCGCCGCCCGCCGTGCGGAGCGCACGCCCCGGCGTGACCCCCGGCGCCGCTTTGCCGGCCCCGTTCGCTCGGCCGGCGGCGGGCCGGGCCGTCGGCTGCCCGGCATGGACCGGCGTCAGAGGAAGAAGGGCCGCGTGCCGGGCCCGAGCGCCTGCACCAGCTCCGCCCGGGCGATCGGCGCCGCCACCTGGCCCGGGCGGAAGCCGCGCCAGATCGCATTGCCGAGGCGGATGCCGCCGAAGAGCGCCGCCTGCCCGCGCCTCGGCAGCAGGTCCACCCCGTGGCTCGCGCCGATCGGCAGGAAGCCGGGGCGCAACCCCCGCCGCAGCAGGCTCTCCCGCGCCGCCGGGTCGGCGCCGTCGAGGCCGCGGAGGAAGCCCTCCACCTGCGGCAGGTTGTCCTCGAGGACCGGCAGCAGCAGCGGGCAGGCGACCCAGCGCGCGGTATTGGCGAGGTAGCGGAACGGGTCGCAATAGCCGAGCGGATCGGCGCGCACCGCCGCCAGCATGTGCCGGTGCGCGGCGATCCAGGCGGCATAGCCCTCGAAGGCCGCCGCCTCGGCCGGCGCGCCGGGCAGGAAGAGCGGCCGCGCGGCGGCCAGGCGCTGCGGCGCCATCGCCTCCAGCGCGGCGAAGGTGGCATCGAGGGAGAGCCAGCCCATGCGCTCGGCCAGGCCGTCGATCCAGCCGATCGCCGCCTCCGGCGCCGGGATGCCGTCGCGTTCGTAGAGGTCGGCGATGCCGGCCATGAAGACCAGCGCCGGCGGCAGCGCCACCGGCTCGCCCGCCTCGGTGGTCTCGCGCGTCAGCGGGCAGAGGGCGCGCAGCGCCAGCAGGTTGAAGGCGACCCAGTGCTCGGCGTGCAGCCCGGCGCCGAGGCGCGTCGCCGCGGTCTCGATGTAGTCGAAGAAGTCGATGTAGCTGCGCGCCCGCCGCGCCTCGAGCCGGCGGACGAAGGCCTGGACGCTGGCGCGGTCGCCGGCGTCGATCAGGTTGGCTTCGGCGAGCTGGCAGGCGGTGGCGAGGCCCTCGAAGAGCAGCGTGCTGGGCGGCGCCGCGGGATGGGCGTCGGCGGGCGGGCGGAAGAAGTAGTCGGTGGTCTCCTGCAGCGGCGCCAGCGCGTCGAGGCGGGCGAGCAGCGCCGCCTCCGGCCCTGCCGCCAGCGCGCCGCCCGCCGCGCGGGACAGCGCGGCATGCACGGGCGCGGGCAGGTCGCGCCAGCGCGGCAGCGGCAGCACCGCGGCCGGGGCGCGCCGCAGGGCCTGGAGGATGCCGGGCAGGAAGGCGGCGAGGTTCAGCCCCTCGGCCACCGCCCATTGGCCGACATGGGTCAGCAGCAGGTCGTGGAAGTGCCGCGTCTCGTGCACCATGACGGAGGCCAGCG
Organism: uncultured Acetobacteraceae bacterium; assembly: GCA_964401305.1. Lineage (GTDB taxonomy): Bacteria > Pseudomonadota > Alphaproteobacteria > Acetobacterales > Acetobacteraceae > JAIEOP01. The sequence goes on from CAYNYQ010000243.1 coordinate 5,922, forward strand.
CGACGGCGGTGAAGCGGTCCTCGCCGCGGCCGACCAGGCGCTCGACGAAGGCGCGCTTGTCGGCCACGCGCCCGGTCTGCGCGCCGAGCGCCTCGGCCACCAGCGCCACGCGCGGGGCGGGCTTGCCGGGGGCGAGGTCGAGGCAGATGCCCCCCGCGTAGAGGCTGAACTCGCCGAGGTCGAGCTCCTCGAAGCTCATCCGCCGCCGCTGGCGGCGCCGAGCTTCGCGCGCACCTGGGCCGCGTCCATGCCGGTGTCGAGCTCGACCGGCTCGGCCGCGGTCGCCGCGCGCACCCCGACCTTGCCGATGATGCCGGCGGCGCGCAGCGCGGCGAGGACGCCGGCCAGCGCGGTGGCGAGCTCGGCCAGGTCCTTGGCGAGGCCGATGAACTCGCGCAGCTCGGAGACGCCGAAGCGGAATTCGGGCGCGGCCGCCGCGGCACCGGCGGGCGCGAAGCCCTCCGGCAGCAGGGGGGCCGCCTGCTCGGCGCCCTCGGCCGGCAGGCTGATGATGAAGACCGTCGCCGCCTCGCCGCCCATCCGCGCCTCTCCCCCGCCGGGGCGCGAGTGTCGCGCCGGCGGATGTGCCGAGGCAAGCGGCCTGGCGCGGGCGGCGCCGTGCTTGCGCCCCCGCGCCGCGCGCCCTACCTCCCCGCCATCATGCGCGCCGATGCCCAAGCCCTGCACGAGCAGATCACCGATTCGGTGGCCCTGCTGAGGAGGCATCTTTGACTGGGATGCCGCCGTCCGCCGCCTCGAGGAGCTGAATGCCCAGGCCGAGGATCCCTCGCTCTGGAGCGACGGGGAGAAGGCCGGGCGCCTCATGCGCGAGCGCGGCCGCCTCTCCGACCAGGTCGAGGGCGTCAAGCGGCTCGAACAGTCGGTCGCCGATGCGCTGGAACTGGTCGAGCTGGCCGAGGCCGAGGGCGACGAGGCGACCGCCACCGCGGCCGTCGCCGACCTCCAGTCCCTCGCCGCCGAGGCCAAGCGACGCGAGATCGAGAGCCTGCTCAGCGGCGAGGCCGACGCCAATGACTGCTATGTCGAGGTGAATGCCGGCGCCGGCGGCACCGAGGCGCAGGACTGGGCCGAGATGCTGCTGCGCATGTACACGCGCTGGGCCGAGGCGCATGGCTACAAGGTCACGCTCACCGAGCAGTCCGAGGGCGAGCAGGCCGGCGTGAAGTCGGCGACCATCCAGGTGACCGGCCCCAACGCCTATGGCTGGCTGAAGACCGAGAGCGGCGTGCACCGGCTGGTGCGCATCTCCCCCTTCGACGCGGCGGCGCGGCGGCAGACCAGCTTCGCCAGCGTCTACGTCTACCCGGTGATCGACGACCGCATCGAGATCGAGATCAACCCGGCCGACATCAAGACCGACACCTTCCGCGCCTCCGGCGCCGGCGGCCAGCACGTGAACAAGACGGAATCCGGGGTGCGATTCACGCATATCCCGACCGGGATCATCGCCGCCTCCACCCAGGACCGCAGCCAGCACCGCAACCGCGCCATCGCCATGGAGATGCTGAAGGCGCGGCTCTACGAGCTGGAGCTGCGGAAGCGCGAGGCGATCAACGACGCCACCGAGGCCGGCAAGACCGATATCGGCTGGGGCCACCAGATCCGC
>CAYNYQ010000244.1:0-7543 GCA_964401305.1 uncultured Acetobacteraceae bacterium
TATCCCGCGCCGCTGCTCGTTGCCGCCGGGGTGGCGGCGGCGGCGCTGCTGGGGTGAACGGGGCGGCGGGCGGTGGCTCTGCCGGGCTGAGGGCGGCCGCCGCCGGCGGCGCGCCGGCAGGCCTGCCGGCCGGCTGGCGGATCGAGGCCTGCGAGTCGCTGCCCAGCACCTCCGCGGCCCTGCGCGCCCGGGCCGAGGCCGGCGAGCCGGCCGGCCTCGCCATCCTGGCGCGGCAGCAGACCGCGGGCCGCGGCCGCGGCGGGCGGGCCTGGGTCTCGCCGCCCGGCAACCTTCATCTCTCCCTGCTGCTCCGGCCGCAGGGGCCGCTTGCCGAGGTGGCGCAATGGTCGCTGCTGGCCGGCGTCGCGCTGGCCGAGGCGGCGCTCGAGACCGAGCCGGATCCCGCGGCCCTGGCGCTGAAATGGCCCAACGACCTGCTGCGCCAGGGCGCCAAGGTCGCCGGCATCCTCACCGAGGCCGCCGCCGCGCCCGATCCGCCGCCGCGCCTGGGCTGGGTGATCCTCGGCATCGGCGCCAACCTCGCCCATGCGCCGCCGCTGCCGGACCGCCCCACCGCCACCCTCGCCGGCGCCGGGTCGCCCGAGGAATTCGCCGCCCGCCTGCTCGCGCACCTGGCGGAGTGGGCCGGGCGGCAGGCGCGGGAGGGCTTCGCGCCCATCCGCGCCGCCTGGTCGCGCCACGGCCCGGCCCCGGGCACCCCGCTGACGGTCCGCCTCGCGGGCGGCATGCTGGAGGGGCGGTGCGCGGGCCTCGCGGCGGATGGCGGGCTGCTGCTGGACACCCCGGCCGGCAGGCGACACATCCTGGCGGGCGAGGTTCTCGCCCCGGCCCTCGCGGCCGGCGCCATGCGGGAGGACTAGGGCGCCATGCTCCTGGCGGTCGATGCGGGCAACACCAATGTCGTCTTCGCCGTGCACGACGGCACGGAGTGGCGCGGCCGCTGGCGCATCGCCACCCGGCCCGACCGCACCTCGGACGAATACGCGGTCTGGCTGCTGGCGCTGCTGCAGCACACCGGCCTCAGGCCCGCCGACATCGACCACTGCGTGATCGGCACCGTCGTGCCCGCCGCGCTCTACAACCTGCGCCGCCTCGCGCGCGAATGGTTCGCGACCGAGCCGCTGATCGCCCGCGCCGGCGTCGACTGGGGCTTCGAGATCCGCGTGGACCGCGCGGGGGAGGTCGGCGCCGACCGGCTGCTGAACGCGCTCGCCTCGCACCACCACTACCGCGGCCCGCTGGTGGTGATCGATTTCGGCACCGCCACCACCTTCGACGTGGTGGACCGGGATGGCAGCTATATCGGCGGCGTGATCGCGCCGGGGATCAACCTCTCGATCGAGGCGCTGCACCGGGCGGCGGCGCGGCTGCCGCGAATCGGCATCGGCCGGCCGCAGGCAGTGATCGGGCGCGACACCGTCGCCGCCATGCAGTCCGGCATCTACTGGGGCTATGTCGGGCTGATCGAGGGCATCGTGACGCGCATCCGCACCGAGCACGAGGCGCCGCTGAAGGTGATCGCCACCGGCGGCCTCGCCCCGCTCTTCGCCGAGGGCACGCCGGTGATCGAACGGATCGACAGCGACATCACGCTCGAGGGCCTCCGCCTGTTGGCGGAGCGCAACCCAAGGCCCACCTTGCAGAAGAGCGGATCGCGCGATCCCTGAGCCAGGCCCTGCGTTGCGCCCGCGGGGGGCGGGGTGCGCCGCCCGCGGGGCGGCCGGGGGCGCGGATCGCGCAACGAAACACTAGCCTGCACCGCGATCGGCACCCGGACCGGGGCCGGCCGGGGTGCAGCCCGGAAGGCCAACGACATCATGGATAGCGACGACCACGACCCCACCCCGTCCCGCTTCGGGGCGGACGACGAGGACGACCTGGCCTTCATCCCGCTCGGCGGCACCGGCGAGATCGGGATGAACCTGAACGTCTACCGCTGCGACGGGGCGCTGCTGGCGGTCGATTGCGGCATCGGCTTCGGCGGCCCGGATGCGCCGGAGGTTGACGTGATGGTCCCCGACCCGGCCTGGCTGGCCGAGCGGCGCGACCGCCTGGTGGGCCTCGTGGTGACCCATGCGCATGAGGATCATGTCGGCGCCGTCGCGCATCTCTGGCCGCAGCTGAAATGCCCGGTCTATGCGGGACCCTTCGTCTCGGCGGTGCTGCGGCGCAAGCTCGGCGAGGCGGGGCTGCTGTCGCAGGTGAAGCTGGTCACCGTGCCGGTGGGCGGACGGCTCTCGCTGCCGCCCTTCGACCTCGAATTCCTGCGCGTCGCCCATTCCATCCCCGAGGCGCAGGCGATGGCGATCCGCACCCGCCACGGCCTCGTGCTCCACACCGGCGACTGGAAGCTCGACCCCGACCCGCTGCTCGGCCCGCCCACGGACGAGGATGGCTTCGCCCGGCTCGGCGAGGAGGGCGTCCTGGCCATGGTCTGCGACAGCACCAATGCGCTGGTCGAGGGGCATTCCGGCTCCGAGGCCGAGGTGCGGCGCAACCTGGCCGCCATCATCCGCGGGCTGAAGGGCAGGGTCGCGGTCTCCTGCTTCTCCACCAACATCGCGCGCATCGAGAGCATCGCGCTCGCGGCGCAGGCGGCGGGGCGGCAGGTGGCGCTGTTCGGCCGCAGCCTGCGCAATGCCGAGGCGGCGGCCAGGGAATGCGGCTACCTCAAGCGCATCCCGCCCTTCCTGCCGGAGGAGGAGGCCGGCTACCTGCCCGATGATTCGCTGCTGCTGATCTGCACCGGCAGCCAGGGCGAGCCGCGCTCCGCGCTGGCCAAGATCGCCGCCGACACCCACCCGCAGATCGCGCTGGGGGAGGGGGATACGGTCATCTTCTCCTCGCGCATGATCCCCGGGAACGAGCGGGCGATCCTGCGGATCCAGGACGAGCTCTCCCGTGGCGGCTGCCGGGTGATGACGGCGGACGACCACATGGTGCACGTCTCCGGCCACCCGGCGCGGGACGAGCTGAAGCGGCTCTACAGCCTGGTGAAGCCGCGCTTCGCCGTGCCCGTGCATGGCGAGTGGCGCCACCTCTCGGAGCATGCGGCGCTCGCCCGGTCCTGCGGCGCGACGCCGCTGCTGGTGGAGGACGGCGACGTGCTGCGCCTGGCGCCGGCGCCGGCCGAGGTGGTGGCCGGGGTGCCGACCGGCCGGCTGGCGCTGGACGAGGGGCGGCTGCTGCCGCTCTCGGGCGGGGTGCTGGCGGCGCGGAAGCGGATGCTCTTCAACGGCGTGGTGATGGCCTCGCTCGCCGTCGACCGCGCCGGGCGCGTGCTGGGCGAGCCCAAGGTCTCCGCCCCCGGCCTCTTCGACGCCATGGAGGAGCAGGAGGCGCCGCGCCAGCTTGCGGCCGAGCTGGCGCGCGCGGTGGGCGAGCTGCCCGGCGGCCTCAGGCAGGAGGATGACGCGCTGCGCGAGGCGGCGCGGGCGGTGCTGCGCAAGGCGGTCGGGCGGCGGCTGCGCAAGCGACCCACGGTCGAGGTGCACCTGCTGCGGGTCTGATCCGCGGCCCGGCACGCCGCGCCCGCGGTCGATCCCCCGGGCCGCGGCGCCGTTCAGGCGGCGCGGGCCTGCCCCTCATTGGCGGCGATGAGATCCCGGATCCGCGCTTCGGCCGCCGGCGCGACCGGGTCGAAGACCAGCCGCACCCGGCTCTCGCTCGCCTCCGCCACCCGCCCGGCAAGCCGGAGCCCCCCGAGCGCCAGCACCATGCGGACCCCCACGACAGCCCGTGGGACCGGGCCCGCGATGGCGGCACCGCCGGTCGAGAGATCGATGAGGGTGCAGGGCATCGGCTCGCCGGCCGCGCCTTCGGCGCCGATGCGCGCGGCAAGGCCGGTCGCCATGCGCGGCAGTCGGCGCCGATCCACCTCCGGGGCCGAGACCCGCACCGCCCGCACGATCGCGCCGCGCAGGGCCGTCACCGCCTCGCTGGCCGCGTCCGCGCTGCCGCGCACGCTCTCGGCCCGCGCCCGCGTCTCGCCGCTGGCTTCCGCGACCAGGGCCATGCGCTCGGTCACCCGGTCGGCGGCGGCCGCGGTCTCGGCCACGGCGCGCGCTATCTCCTGCGTGGCGGCGGCCTGCTCCTCCATGGCCGCGGCGATGGCGGTCGCGGCCTGGTCGACGCCGTTGACGGCATCGGCCATGTCGCGCACGACGCCGACGGCACCATCGGTCGCCGCTGTCACCTCCTGCACCTGGCGGGCGATCTCCTCCGTGGCCCGGGCGGTCTGGGCGGCAAGCTGCTTCACCTCGCCCGCCACCACCGCGAAGCCCTTGCCGGCCTCGCCGGCGCGGGCGGCCTCGATGGTGGCATTCAGCGCCAGCAGGTTGGTCTGCCCGGCAATGCCGGCAATCACCTGCGCGACGCCGCCGATCCGCGCCACCTCCTGCGACAGGGCGGCGATCCGCTCGCGGCCCTGGGTGCCGTGCTCGGCGGCGCGGCGCGTGGCCGCGGAGGCGCTGGCGACCTGCTGCGCGATCTCCCGGATCGAGGCGCCGAGCTGCTCGGTGGCGGCGGCGACCGCCTGCACGTTGCGCCGTGCCTCCTCGGCCGCGGCGCCGACATGGTTGCTGTCGCCGGAGACGGCATCGGCCGCGCTGGCCATCGCGGTCGCATCCGCGGTGACGATGCCCATCCTCGCGGCCACCATGTCGACGGCCTGGCGCGACTCCGTCTCGATCAGCTCCGCCATCCGGCCGAGCGCCGCGGCCCGCTCGCGCTCGGCCGCGTCGCGGGCCTCGGCCGCGACGCGCCGATCGGCCTCCGCCGCCACCAGCCCCTTCTGGAAGACCAGGGTGGTGCGGGCCATGGCGCCGATCTCGTCGCTCCGGTCGGCATGCGGGATCGGGGTGTCGAGCCGCCCCTCGGCCATGCCGCCCATCGCCGCGGTCAGCGCGCCGACGGGACGGATCACGCGCAGCAGGATGGTGGCCGCCGCGCCTGCCAGCAGCACGAGGCCGCAGAGGGCGAGCACCAGCACCCAGGCGCGCGTCGCCGCCTGGGCCGCCAGCGCGGCCTCGACCTCGGTGACCGAGGCCGCCACCTGGGCGTCGAGCATGGCGCCGATCGCCTCGGTAAGCGGGTCGATGGCCGGGTAGAGCCTCTCGCGGACAAGGGAATCGAGCCGCGCCGCGTCGCGGGCGGCGAGCGTCGCGGTCAGCTCCGCCACCAGGCCGTCCGCCGCCGCCATGCGCTCCACCGCCTGCGGGCGGAGGGCATCGGCCGCCGGTGCGAGGGCGGTCGTCCGTGTACGCCCCCAGGCGCCGTCGATGATCCGCCGCGCGTCGGCGACGGCGGCGACGCCCTGCTCCCAGGTGAAGCCGCCGTTGCGCACCTTGTGCGAGGCGTCGACGACGCTGACCGCATAGGCATCGGACAGCGCCTTCAGATCCTGCATCGGCAGCAGCGTGGCGCTGCGCATCCCCGCGATCTGCGCGGAGGAGTGCTGCAGGGCCAGGAGCGACTGGCCGACGGTCAGCGTACTCAGCAGGCCGATTGCGGCCAGAAGGCCGAACAGCAGGGTGGAAAGCTTCACGCGCATCGTCTTCTCCACGGCTCACGCGGCATGGGGGTCCGGTCAGCGCGGCAATTGGTTGTCCGGACCGGGTTAACGGCGCTTGAAGCCCGAGGCCGGCCGCTGGCCTGTGCATGCCCGGACGTGCGCCTGCGTGCGGCGCCGCCGAGGCTTGCCGTGCCGGCGCCTCCGGGGCAGAGGGCGGCATGACCTGGTTCAGCGGCATCATCGTCTATCTTCTCGTCTGGTGGACGGCGCTCTTCGCGGTGCTGCCCTTCGGCACCCGCCCCGACCCGGAGGGCGACCCGGCGACGGGCGGCTGGCGCGGCACCCCGCAGCGGCCGCTGCTGCTGCGCAAGCTCGTCGCCACCACCCTCGTTTCGGCGGTGATCTGGGTGGGGATCTATGCGCTGGTGGAGAGCGACTGGCTCAGCTTCCGCAGCGGCTGGCTGGCGATGCCGGAAGATTAGGCAGAAAATCGACCGTATGGGCAGAACAGGCCGCGATCGGCGCCAATACGGCGACGTGCGCTGAATTTTCAGGCGGCGGACGCGGCGTTTCGCGTTGTCGGCCGCGAAGCCCCTGCGCCATGATGACTGCAGGAAGAGGGTTGGTCCTCTTCCTGCCGTGTGACTGGCGTTTCCTCCCTAAACTCGGGCCGTGCCCTCGGGCGCGGCCCTTTTTTTTGACCCGCCCTGCCGGTGCGCCAGGGCCTGCGGCGCTCTGGCGGATCGGGCGCGGCGCCCGTAAGGTCCGCGCCCTTCGCCCCCGCCGCGACGCCGCAGGCGGGGGCCGACCGCCGCCCTCGAGGAGCCGCCGCCTTGCGCCTCTCCCGCGCCTTCCTGCCGACGCTCAAGGAAACGCCCGCCGAGGCGCAGATCGTCTCGCACCGGCTGATGCTGCGCGCCGGCATGGTCCGCCAGACCTCGGCCGGCATCTATGCCTGGCTGCCGCTCGGCTGGCGCGCCCTGCAGAAGGTCGCGCAGATCGTGCGCGAGGAGCAGGACGCCGCCGGCGCGCAGGAGATCCTGATGCCGACCATCCAGACGGCGGATCTCTGGCGCCAGTCCGGCCGCTACGACGCCTACGGCCCCGAGATGCTGCGCCTGAAGGACCGGCACGAGCGCGAGATGCTGTTCGGCCCGACCAACGAGGAGGTGGTCACCGACATCTTCAAGGGCTACGCGAAATCCTACCGCGACCTGCCGCGCAACCTCTACCACATCCAGTGGAAGTTCCGCGACGAGGTCAGGCCGCGCTTCGGCGTGATGCGCGGGCGCGAGTTCCTGATGAAGGACGCCTACAGCTTCGACCTCGACTACGCCGGCGCGACGCGGTCCTACCGGCAGATGTTCGTCAGCTACCTCCGCACCTTCGCCCGCATGGGGCTGAAGGCCATCCCCATGCAGGCCGATACCGGCCCGATCGGCGGCGACCTCAGCCACGAGTTCATCATCCTGGCCGAGACCGGGGAGAGCCAGGTCTTCCTGCACAAGGACCTGCTGGAGTTCGACGTGCTGTCGAAGCCGGTGGACTACCAGGGCGACCTCTCGCCCATCGTCGACTTCTGGACCAGCCGCTACGCCGCGACCGACGAGAAGCACGACGCGGCCGAATGGGCGAAGGTGCCGGCGGAGAAGCAGGTCTCGGCGCGCGGCATCGAGGTCGGGCACATCTTCTACTTCGGCACGAAGTACAGCGCGGCGATGGGGCTGCAGGTCTCGGGCCCGGACGGGAAGATGGTGACGCCGGAGATGGGAAGCTACGGCATCGGCGTCTCCCGCCTCGTCGGCGCGCTGATCGAGGCGAACCACGACGAGGCCGGGATCCGGTGGCCCGACGCGGTCGCACCCTTCGCCGCGGCGGTGCTCAACCTCAAGGTCGGCGACGCGGCGACGGACGCGCTGGCCGAGCGGCTCTACGCCACGCTCTCGCCGGATGCGGTCTACGACGACCGCGAGGACCGCGCCGGGGTGAAGTTCGCCGATGCCGACCTGA
>CAYNYQ010000245.1:0-7536 GCA_964401305.1 uncultured Acetobacteraceae bacterium
CGAGTTCAGCAGCACCGTCACCTGGGGCGACGAGTTCAACGGCACCGCGCTCGACGGGTCGAAATGGCCCATCCTCTACGGCGGCAGCCTCTACTGGAACGGCGCCTTCCGCTGGGACCGCTCCGAGGTCTCGGTCGGCAACGGCAACCTCACCATCGGGCTCGAGAAGCAGTCCGACGGCATCTGGGATGTCGGCGGGCTCTCCACCACGCCCTCCTCCTGGGCGCCGGGCCTCAGCATGCTCCACGGCAAGGTCGAGATCCGCGCCAAGGCGAGCGAGGAGGTCGTCGGCGCCGGCCCCTGCTTCCTGCTCTGGCCCGCGACCAACGACCACTGGCCGCCCGAGGTCGACATCCTCGAGACGCCGAAGGGCCAGGGCATGTTCACCAACCACTGGCAGGGCCCCGGCGGCAACAACGACGACCGCTACGAGGCCACGACCTTCGACCTCGACTACAGCCAGTGGCACGTCTACGGGCTGGAATGGACGCCCGACCGGCTGACCATGACGGTCGACGGCAAGGTCGTGAAGACGCTGACCACCAACATCCCGACGGAGGCGATGAGCATCGGCCTGCAGGGCCATGTCGGCGCGGCCGCCGATGGGTGGTACGGCGGCAGCCCGAATGGCTCCGGCGTCGGTGCCGTCGACATCAGCGTCGACTACGTCCGGGTCTACGACTACCTGGGCTGAGCCGGCGCCGCTGGACCACGATCCGCGAGGACGGTATCGCGGATCGTGGTCCAGCCCGGTGTCCGTTCGCGTGATTGACGCCTTCGGGCGCTACGCCCTTCGGCGATCGCGCTCTACGCCGCCACCGCCGGCCGCCCCACCCCGCGCAGGATCGCCACCAGCCCCGCCACCTTGGCATCCCAGGAGAAGTGCTGCTCCACATGGCGGCGCGCGGCCTCGGCCAACGCGCGCCGCCGCTCCGGCGCGTCGAGCAGCGCGACGACCGCCGCGGCGAAGCCCGCCGCATCCTCGGCCAGCAGCGCCTCCCGCCCCGGCGTGATGCCGAGGCCCTCGGCGCCGATGGTGGTGGCGACCACGGGGCAGCCGCGCGCCATTGCCTCCAGCGCCTTGATCTTGGTGCCGCCGCCGAAGCGATAGGGCACCAGCGCCATCAGCGCCGCGTCGTAGAAGCCGTCGAGATCCTCGACGAAGCCGCGCAGCACCACCCCCGCCGCCGCGTGCCCCTGCGCCCAGTCCGGGATGCCGGGGCCGCCGACCTGCAGCCGCGCCGCAGGTGCCGCCGCGCGCACGCGGGGCCAGATCTCGCGCAGCAGCCAGGCCAGTGCGTCGCGGTTCGGCGCATGGTCGAAATTGCCGAGGAAGGCGACATGCGTGCCCGCCGCCGCCCGCCGCGGCTGCGGCTCGGTCGCGACGGGGCTGAGGAAGCAGGGCACCTCCGGCACGAAGGAGCGCAGCACGCCGAGGTCGTTCGCGCTCAGCGCCAGCAGCGCATCCGCCCGGGCGTAGAAGCGCAGCTCGTAGCGCGCCCAGGCGATCCAGGCCGCCAGCCGTGCCGCGCGCCTGGCGGCCGGCTGCGTGCTGCGCCATTCGCGGAAGCGCGAGACCATGCAGGCATCCTGCACGTCCATCACCACCGGCGCGCCGGCGGCGGCGGGGATGTACTGCGCCATTTGCGGGAATTGCAGCAGCGCGGCCGCCGGCCGTGTCTCGGCGACCAGGCGCGCGATCGCCGCCGCCATCGCCCCGCTCGCCGCGTCGCGTACCTCCCGCGGCCGCGCCGTCGCCACCTGCGTCGCCTGCAGCAGCCGGTCGCGCCACCCGCGCACCGGGGCCGGCGCCGGGATGATCGTCACGCTCGCACAGAGCCGCTCCAGCGCCGCCCGCCCCGCAGCGGGATCGTTCGGCACATGGTCGAAGGCTGCGAAGTGCAGCGTGAAATGCGCGGCCAGCCGCTCGAGCAGGCGGAAGCACAGCACGCCGCCGCCGATGCCGCAGGCCGGATGGTAGGGCCAGGGCGCGGCGACGAGCAGCGCCTCCCGCCCGCCTGCCTCCCCACTCCGCCGCGCGTCGCCGTCCATCGAACCATCCTCCATCGCACCTTAGCCGCCCTCCGCCAGCGCCATCGCCGCGCGCACCGCGGCCGCATCCGCGCGCGCATCGAATTTCCGCGCGAAGGGCATGCCGCTCGCTGCCGCGGCGCCGAGATCGGCCGTCGTCAGCAGGCGCGGGCTGTAGCCCTCCATGCACTGGAAGAGCGGTGCCGGCCCGCGGTTCTCGGCAAAGGCGGAAGCGCCGAGCAGCGTGTGGAAGAACCCCTCGTCGGGGATGCTGCTGAGGCGGAAGAAGCGTGGGTACCAGGGGTTCTCGTCGACGAAGCGCAGCATGTGGCGCGCGCAGCCCGCGCTCAGGCACCACCATTGTGCGCCGGTCATCGGCGTCAGCCCGCGCAGGTCGCGCGCCAGGTCGCGCCGGCCGAGGCGCCAGCTGTTGCGGTTCGCCCAGCGCAGCAGCGGCCGGCGTTCCTCGCGGCCCGGCAGCGCGCGGAACCAGAAGCGGCGCAGGCTCTTGTGCTCCATCGGCGCGGCGGCGGCGAAGCCGAGGTCGATATGCTCGCGCCCGTCCAGCAGGTGGCGCGCGATGGCCGCGGGCGGGCGGATCGGCAGGTGGGTGCCGCTCAGCAGGATCATGGCGCGGATCCCCTCCTCGGCAGCGGCGGCGCGCATCAGGCGCAGCGTCGCCTCCACCATGGCGAAGCCGCCCCAGGCGATGCGCAGGCTGTGCTGCCGCGGCAGCAGCCGGCAGCCCGGCGGCGGCGCCGCCTCCAGCGCGTCCCGCGTCGCCGCGGCCCGGGCATCGACGTGCAGGTGGCAGCGCGCCCCGTGCCGGCCGAGCCAGCCGAGCAGCAGGCCGAGCTGCTCGGCGTTGTCATGGGCGAGGACGAGGCAGGCGAGGCCGGCGAGCGGCGGCGCGCCCGGCGCCGCGGTGGCCAGGGCCTCGCCCGCCGCGGCGCTCATGCCGGAACGGCCGGCGTGCGGGGCGCGGCCAGCAGCGCGCGCGGCAGGCGCCGGCCCAGCAGCAACCAGGCAACACCCGCATAGGTCGCCGCGCCCGCGGGCACCATCGCCAGCAGGCGCAGCCCCGGCGGCAGGTCCAGCCCATCGCGCAGCGCCAGCACCACCAGCGCCATCGCCAGGGTCGCCGCGACCGCGGGCGCCACCTTGCGCGCCAGCCAGAGCGGCGGGCGCCGCAGCTCGCGCAGCACCAGCGCCGCCAGCACGGGCGGCAGCACCACGCATTGCGCCGACCAGGCGAGCGAGGCGCCGGCCGGGGTCTCCGGCCGCAACGCCAGCAGCGCCAGCAGCGGCACCGCCAGCGTCGCCACCGCCACCTGCGCGTTCCGCTGCGCCTTGCCAAGCGCGACGAAGAGGCTGCTCTGGTCGCCGTGCAGCAGCATGGCCATGGCCGCCACGCCGACGATCTGCGTCGCCTGCGCCGTGCCCGCCCAGGCGGGGCCGAGCAGCACCTGCACCACCTCCGGCGCCGTCAGCGCGATGCCGGCCGAGAGCGGCAGGCCGAGCAGGGCCTGCAGCTGCGCGATGTCCCCATAGGTCTCGGCCAGCGCCGCGCGGTCGTGCTGCTGCGCGCAGAGCCGCGGCAGTGCCAGTCGCCCCGCCGCCTGCCACACCACGCCGAGCGCGGCGTCCAGCAGGCGGAAGGCGAAGTGCGACAGCGCCAGCGCCGCGCTCGGCAGCACCAGGCCGAGCGCGAGCAGGAAGATGCGGTACCGCCCCACGTTCAGCGTCACGCCGAGCAGCTGCGGCCCGGCCACCGGCCAGAGCGCCCGGAGCGCCCCGCGGTCGAGCGCCGGGCGCAGCCGCAGCCGCCCGAAGCGCAGCAGCAGCAGGAAGGTGGCGAGCGTCGAAGCGGCCTGCGCCGCCACCATCGCCCAGGGCCCGTGCCCCGCCAGGCCAAGCCCGAGCCCCACCGCCAGCGCCAGCGGCTGGCCGAGCAGCAGCCGCATCGCCAGCAGGCGGAAGCGCTGCCCGCGCAGCACCAGCCCCGAGGCCGCGCCGGAGAAGGCCGAGAGCGGCAGCAGCGGCGCCAGCGCCAGCACCAGCCAGAGCACCTCCGGCGCCCCGGCACCCGCCGCGAGCAGCGGCGCCGCCCCGGCCAGCGCGAGCCCCATCGCCCCGCCCAGCAGCACGGCGGCGGTCACCGCGCTGTCGGCATGGCGGCGCGCGAGGCCCGGCAGCTGCACCAGCGCGTCGGTGAAGATGACGGCGCCGAGCACCTCGAGCATCAGGAAAGCCGCGATGGCGACGGTACCCGTGCCCGTCGCCTCCGGCCCGATGACGCGGCCGATCGCCAGCATCGAGACCAGCGAGAAGACCGGTGCCGCGACGCTCTCGATCAGCACCCAGCCGGGCGACTGCGATGCTGGAAGCCTCAGACGCATGCTCGATGATCCCGCGAGGAGCACGGCCCGCCCGCAGCGCGCCCGCCATGGGGGGAAGGGGCGCATCGCCACCGCGGGGCGGCGGCGCGCGCGCTCATTGCGGGCGTCTCATCCCGCGGGGTCCAGCACGGCCGGCGCCCAGGCCGCCCAGTAGTCGTGCACCGGGGCGGCGCGCGGCGCGACGCGCCGGCCGAGCAGCGCCGCCAGGATGGCGTGGCCGATGCGGTCGGTCGCGACCGCCTCCGCCGCCAGCACCGCGCGCCGGGCCCGCCCGACCAGCCAGCGCCGGCCGAGCCGCGCCGCGCCCGCTGCGGGAAGGTGGCCGATGGTGGCGCGCGCCCGGCGTTTCCACCCCGGCTCGGCGTCCGGGGCGGCGAAGGCCGGCGGGGCATCGCCGAGCAGCTCGAGCCGGGTGCCCGCCGGCGCGCGCGGCTGCTGGTCCAGCAGGCCCCAGAGCGCATGCGCCGGATCGGGCAGCAGCAGGCGGCGCGGCCCCTCCGCCGGCGCGGGGGGATGGGCGTGCGCATGGATCCAGTCCGGTCGCGCCAGCGTCGCCACCCCGACAGGCAGGGGCGCCGGCGCCTCGGGCGGCGGCCAGAGCAGCACCGGGGCCTCGGCCGCGGCGAGCGCCGGCGTCGCACCGCCGAGCCAGATCCGCGGCAGGGACCGCGGCAGCGCCTCGGCGGCGCGCGCCTCACGGCCGGCGGCGGCGAGGAGGGCCAGCACGCCCTCGACCCGCAGCGCGCCCCCGACGTCGCCGCGCGCCGGCAGGCCGCAGAGGCCGACCACGCGACCGGGCCCGAGCAGGGCCGGCACCACGTCCAGCCGTCGCTTCGCCCGCTCCATCGCCCAGGCGGGCGAGCTTGCGTGCTCGGTCGCGGCCCGCGGGTCAGGCACGCGGCGTTTCCAGCCGGGTGCCGCCGCCGCCCAGCCGGCGCAGCAGCATGCGCCGCGCGGCGCCGAGGTCGACGCGCAGCTCGCGCACCGCGTTGCGCAGCTCGATGCGCGGCCAGAACGGCTTGACCGGGTGCCAGAGCATGTCGGGCCGCGTCCCGGCGCGCAGCAGCGGCGGCTTCCACATCAGCGTGCCGGGCGAGAGGTGCACGGCCCGCATGGTGCTGCTGTAGAAGCGCCCGCGCAGGTGCGGTGGGGTGAAGGGCCCGTCGCCGCCCGGATCGAGCAGGGAGAGGCCGGCGCGCGCGACGGCGGTGGGCCAGATCGCCTCGGAATGGCCGGCCCAGCCGGCGCGCCAGGCGGCGTCCACCGCGACCATCGCCGCCTCGCTGGCGCGCCAGATCGGCATGAAGGCGCAGAGCGCGGGCACGTCCGGCGGCACCCGCACGCCGGGCCACCACATCCAGTCCGGCTGGTCCTCCCGCCTTCGGATCAGCGGGCAGAGGAAATCGGCCGGCTCCTCCTCGAAGGCGGTGAAGAAGCGCGACCAGGGGCCGCTGAAGCGGACGTCGTACTCCACCAGCCAGTAGCGCGCGTAGCGCGGCCGTTCGCGGAAGAAGTGCAGCGCGACGAGGTCGGTATGGCCGCCGGACCAGAGATCCCAGCCCTCGCCGCCGCATTTCGAGGGGTATCCGGCGAAGCGCAGCTCCGGCGTGCGCACGACATGGTGCGGCACGCCGGCCAGTCGTGGCGGCAGCGACGCGCCCGGCGCCAGGTGGATCAGCACGAAGGGCTCGACATGCGCCGGCAGGGCGGCGCCGAGGCGCGCGAATTGCCGCGCGGCGCCGCGGTCGAAGAAGTGCGTCTGGAACAGAAGGGCGGTCGGCTGCGTCATGGTCGTGCAACGTCCGGGGGCGGGCGGGCGGCGCCGGTCAATCCCGCGAGAGATCATTCCTTCCGCCGGCTATTCCGCGGCGGCCTGCTGCACCCGGGCGCGGCGCGACCCGCCGGGCAGGGCGAAGAGGAAGGGCGCGTGGCGTTGCAGCGGCTGGCCGATGAGGATCGCCAGCGCGATGGCGGCGAGGGTCAGCACCGGGATCAGCACCAGCGGCGGCAGCAGCGGCGGCGTCAGCGCCAGCAGTACGCGCAGGGTGATGGTGTGCAGGACATAGACCGCGAGGGTGTTGCGCCCGATCACCTGCAGCGGCCGCGCGAGACGCGGCAGGTGCCGCGTGAGTAGCAGCGCGGTGGCGAGCTCGGCCGGCATGGCGAGCACCGAGAGTGCTGCGATCACCGCCGGCTCGCGCAGGATGCGCTGCTGGTGCGCCAGCGCCGCGAGCACGAGGCAGATCGTCGCCAGCGCCACGAGCACCTGCCAGCGCCCGAGGCGCCGGGGGATGGCGTTGCGCAGCCAGGCGCCGCCGAGGATGCCCAGCATGAAGTAGGGAAAGTGGTAGAAGCGGTCGAGCGCCGGCACGCCGAGCTCGAGGCCGAGGCGGAACAGCCCTGGCAGCGCGGCGGCGAGGGTGAGCGCCACCTGCAGCGGCACCGGCAGGCGCCGCATCGCCAGCGCAGCCGCGTAGAACAGGCCGAGCGCGTAGAGGAACCAGGTGTTGTTCCAGGTGATGATCAGCGCGTCGAGCGGCCCCTCGACGTTGTTGTAGTAGGCCTGCATCCCCGGCGGCCCGAGGTCGCGCAGCACCCATGCGTGCACCACGGCGTAGATCGTCGACCACAGCGCGTAGAGCCAGGCGTAGTGCAGCACCCGCTTGCGCATCACCTCGCCCGTGCTGCGCGTCAGCAGCGCCGAGGAGAGCAACCCGGCGACGAGGAAGAACATCGGCATGCGCATCGGGTAGAGCGCATAGTTGAACAGCGTGACCAGCAGCGACGACCGGCCCATCGCCTGCGCGACCACGTCGGCGTGCAGCAGCACGACGAAGATCATGGTCAGGCCGCGGGCGGTGTCGATCCAGCCGAGGCGGGCGGAGTCGGAGGTCGGGGCCCCCGGAGGGTTCGTCGCGTGCGGCACCGCCCGTTTCTAGACAGCGCGGGACGGCGCGGGGGCTCACAGTCCCGCGCAGCCCGGGGGCGGGCCGTCACGTGCGCGTGGGAGGCGGCGCTGGTTGGGGGCGCAGTCAGGTGCGAACCCGTCTCCGGTGTCCGGTCCCTGCTAACAGGGAAAGATACAGGGACGGATCGCCGCGCGCGC
>CAYNYQ010000246.1:0-7522 GCA_964401305.1 uncultured Acetobacteraceae bacterium
AAGGCCTGCGCCAGCGCCTCCGCCGGCGGGTAGACGTTCGGGTCCTCGCGCACCTGCTCCGGCACCAGCGGGCGCGAGGCGGGCACCGCGTTGGGGTAGCGCACCTGGGCGGTGACGGCGGCGATCGACTCCGGGCGCAGCAGGAAATCGATGAAGGCGTGCGCGGCCGCCGGGTTCGGCGCGTCGGCGGGGATCGCCAGCATGTCGAACCAGAGCTGCGCGCCCTGCCGTGGCGCGACATAGGCCACCTGCACGCCGCGCCCGGCGTCTCGTGCGCGGGCCGCGGCCTGGATGACGTCGCCGGAATAGGTCAGCGCCAGGCAGGCCTCGCCGGTCGCCAGCATGTCGACGATCTGCCCGCTGCCGGGGATGGCGCGCAGGTATGGGCGGATCGCCGCCAGGGCCTGCGCCGCCGCCTGCAGGTCGGCCGCCTCGGTGCTGTTCGGGTCGCGCCCGAGCCAGCGCAGCACGGAGGGCAGCACGTCGGTCGGGCTGTCCATCACGACGATGCCGCAGGCCTGCAGCCGGCGCGCATTTTCGGGCTTCAGCAGCAGGTCGAGCCCGTCGAGCGGCACGTCGGGCCCGAGCGCCGCGCGCACCCGGTCCGGCTGGATGCCGAGCCCGACCGTGCCCCAGAGATAGATCGCGCCATGCCGGTTGCCGGGGTCGACCTCGGCGACGCGCGCCATCAGCGCCGGGTCGAGATTGGCCCAGTTCGGGATCCTCGCGCGGTCCAGCGGCCGCAGCGCCCCGGCGCGGACCAGGCGCGCGAAGGTCGGCTCCGAGGTCGGCACGATCAGGTCGTAGCCCGACCGCCCGGCCGAGAGCTTGCCCTCCAGCGTCTCCAGGCTGTCGAAGACGTCGTAGCGGACGCGGATGCCGCTCTCCTGCTCGAAGCGCTGCACCACCTGGGGGTCGATGTAGTCGGTCCAGTTGTAGACGTTCAGCACGCCGCCGGGCGCGGTCTGGGCACCGAGCGGGGCGGCCAGGGCGAGAAGGGCGACGATGGCGGTCGGCAGCAGTCGGCGGCGCATGGTCGGGTCCGGGCTGGGCGGCGGCGTGCCGGCGTCAGGGGTGTGGCCGCCGCGGCGGCCAGGCGCCGACGGCAGCGACCGCACCACTAGCATGCGCGGGCCGGGCGGGCAGCGCGCAGCGGCGGGCCTGCGTCCATGTGACTATTTTCCTTGACACCGGGCGGTCGTCCCGCGTAGGGGAAGAACGCCACGGGGCGAAATTCGCCCGCGGCCTTCCCCACCCCCATGCCGACCGAGGCCGCCGCTCCGCCGGCGCTGTCCCCGCCTGCGCACGCCGCGCAGTGCGGCGGGCCGCGGGCGCGCGCCGGCCCGCGCGACGGAGGCCCCCTTGCCCTTCACCGCCTCGAGCTTCGGTGCCCTGGTCCAGGGCAACGGTTTCACCCTCTGGCACTATCGCACCACCGATGCCCGCGCGGTGGTGACGGCCGCAGGCTATTTCAGCGCCATCGCCGACAGCCTGCAGCCGGGCGACCTGATGATCCTGCAGGCCGCCGACTCGCTCGCGCTGCTGCCGATCCGCAGCGGCCCGGCCTTCGGCACCGGGGTCACGCTGCATGGCGTGGTCGGCCCGCTCTCGCTGTTCCGCAGCGTGGCGCATGGCATCACCATCGGCCAGGCGGCCTCCGCGGTGGTCAGGACGATCGTCCTGGCCCCCCTGGCCGCGGCCGTGCTCGCCGGCTCGACCATCCCGGCCTCGGCCAGCGTCTCCGGCCCCATCGCGCAAGTCGTCTTCAGCCTGCGCGACCGCGACGACGTCGTCATCCCGCCGCTGCGCACCGCCGCGGTCAGCAACGGCGCGGCCAGCACCAGCTTCCCCGCGCCGCCGGTCGGCGCCGGCTATCGCATCCGCGTGGAGGATGCCGCCGATCCCAGCATCGGCATGACCAGCCGCAGCTTCTCCGTGGGCCAGGCCCTGAACCTGCTGGCCCAGGAGGATGGCACCTTCCTGCTGCTCGAGCAGGGCAGCGGCGCGCTGCGGCGGTAGCGCAGCGCCCGACCGGGCGCGGATCCTCCCCCCTCACGGGGACGCCGCTCCAGCCTGACGGCCGCGCGGGCCAGGGGCCGACCCATGGCCCCCTCGCGCGCCAGGGGCCGCCGGGCATCCCGTCCTGCGGCGAGCACGCCGCGGGGCAGCATCCGGTCCCCCCCGCGCCTCCGCCGACCGACCTCCCCAGCCCGAGCCGTACCCCGCGGTGCCCCGCACTGGCGCGCCCGCCCGACGCGCCTTCGCCCGGGCCGCCGCCGGGGCCGCCGCCGGGGCCGGCCCGCGCCGCGCCCTTCCCCCTCCGTCAATCCCGGCCGTCCGCACCCCAGGCGCGGCGCCGCCTTTCCAGGGACCGCCCATGCCCGACCTGAGAATCAGCGAACTCCCCGCCGCCGGCATCCTTGCCGACGCCGACCTGCATCCGATCGTCCAGAGCGCCGGCGGCACGGTGCTCGAGACCCGGCGCGCCACGATCGGCCAGCTCCGCGGCACGCTCCTCGCCGAGCGCGGCCTGCACGTGCGCGACTACGGCGCGCGCGGCGACGGCACCACCAACGACGCACCGGCGATCCAGGCGGCGATCAACGACCTGCAGGCGGCCGGCGGCGGCACGCTGCTCTTCGGCCCGCGCACCTATCGCCTCGCCAGCGCCGTGACGGTCACGAACACCATCGTCACGCTGCAGGGCGCCGGGTTCACGGAAGGCGCCGGCGCGGGGCAGGGCACCTGGCTCTCGATCGACAGCCCCGCTTTCACCCCCTTCACCTTCACCGGCAGCGCCGTGCGCGGCTCGGCGGTGCGCGACCTCGCCGTGCAGCAGGCGCATTCGACCAGCTTCACCGCCGCCTGGACGCCGACCGCCTACCCCTATGTCTTCCGCATCGAGGATTGCCTCGGCGGCATCGACTTCGACAACGTGCTGCTGGCGCGGGTGAACCGCGGCATCTACGCGCGCAACTCCGGCCGGCTCGACATCCGCCGCCTGCGCGGCCAGGTCTTCACCGCCGGCGTCGAGATCGACGAGTGCCTCGACGTCCCGCGGCTGCACAACCTGCACTTCTGGACCTTCTGGTCGGCCGACGACAACGTCGTGCGCTGGCAGCAGGCCAACGGCGACGCGCTGATCCTGCGCCGCTGCGACGGCGTCTTCATCGACCAGGCCTTCGCGCTCGGCTACCGCAGCATGGTCCGCTTCCGGCCCTCCGCCCCCGGGGCGCCGACGGCACGCGCCGGCGTGACCACGAAGTTCTACATCGGCCAGGCCTATGCCGACTTCGTCCGCTACGGCCTCTGGATCGAGGCGAACGGCGTGGACGGCCAGGTGGCCGGCCTGACCACCCAGGGCGAGGTGTTCAACGGCGGCGGCACGCCGGTCGCGGGCGCCACGGGCATCCAGGTGGATGGGAACAACACCCGCCTGCAGATCGGCAATTTCCGCGCCGACGACGTCGAGGACAGCGCGATCCGCGTCACCGGCCGCGGCAACCGCATCGACCTCGCCTCGCTGCGGGTCGTCTTCTTCAACACCCGCGGCAATGGCGCGGCGGCGATCCACCTCGCCGACACCGGCACCGCAGCCCCCAATGCGCTCTACCTCGGCGCGCCCGCGCTGCTCGAGAACGGCAATGGCGGGCCGCTGGTCAATGCCGATACCAATGCCGTGCTGGCGCAGCAGACGCCGGCGGGGCGGGCGGTGCGGCCGGGCCTCGCGGTCGGCGAGCCTGACAGCGGTCTCTTCCTGCCCGCCGCGGGGGCGCTGGCCGCCAGCGTCGGCGGGGCGGAGGTGCTGCGCGCCAGCACCGGCGGCACCATCACGCTCGGCGGCCCGCCGGGAAGCCATGCGGCGGAAGTCGCGGGGGCGCCCGGCATCGTCAACCGCGTGCTGCTCAGCGGCGGCGGTACCGGCGCCGCGGTGGCGGTGCAGGCGCAGGGCGCGGATGCCAACATCGGCCTTGCCCTCGTCGCCAGGGGAACCGGCGCGCTCTCGGCGCACCTGCCCGATGGCACCGCGGCGGGCGGCAATGCCCGCGGCAGCAACGCGGTGGACTGGCAGCAGGCGCGCAACCAGCCCGGGCAGATCGCGTCGCAACCGAACAGCGTCGTCGCCGGCGGCGCCAACAACACGGCGAGCGGCGCGAACGCCGTCATCGGCGGCGGCATCAGCAACCAGGCGACGCAGACCAGCACGGTCGTCGCCGGCGGCAGCACCAACCTGGCCAATGGCGGCTTCGCCTGGGTGCCGGGCGGGCTGCGCGCCGATTGCCGCAACGTGCATGGGCGCGGCGCCTGGGCCTCGGGCCATTTCGGCACGACCGGCGACGCCCAGGCCGGCGAGCACGTGCTGCGCGCGCAGACCACGAACGCCACGGCCACGCGACTGACCTCCGACGGCAGCGCGGCCGGCAGCGCCAACACGGCGAACCTGCCGAACAACGCGACCTACCGGATCAAGCTGCTGGTCATCGCCCGGCAGACCGGCGGCAGCGCCGGTACCGTCGGCGACAGCGCGGCCTGGGAGGCGAACCTGCTGATCCGGCGCGGCGCCACTGCCGCGGCGACGGTGCTCGTCGGCGGCAACCAGATGAGCGCGACGCCCGCGCTGGCCGCGGTGACCGCTGGCACGGCCTTCGCGCCCGGCATCACCGACGCCGCCGCCGCCGCCTGGCGGCTGACGCTCGCCGCCGACACGGCGCAGGGCGGCCTTGCCGTCAGCGGCACCGGCGAGGCGAACAAGAGCATCAACTGGGTCGCCCGCCTGCTCTCCGTCGAGACCGTCGGCTGATCCCGTCCCCAATCCCAGAGGAGCATCCGCAGCATGGCCTTCCTGCAGCCGATCGAGATCGGCAATACCGGTCTCGTCGCGCGCTACTGGCGCCTGACGCATGTGCGCATCGACCACGCGGCCGGCACGGTGGAGTTCCACCTGCACGGCTATGCCGACGCCGCCGCCCGCGCCGCCGGCAAGCCGCCGCTGCCGAGCCTCGCCTTCCGCGTCGATGCGAAGGCGCTCGGCCTGGCCGACCTGCACGCGGTGACGACGGCCGCGCTCTACGCCGCGGCGCGGCAGCAGCCCGCGGCCGACGGCGCCATGCACTTCGCCGCCGCCGCCGACTGCTGAGCGGCCCCGGCCCCCACCGACCTCCAACCCCCATCCCGGGCCCGGCGCCCGGCCGAGGAGAGCCCCCATGTCCGACCTGACCGACTACGCCAAGAACCTGCTCGGCCGCGCCCTCTGCGCGCGCCAGCCTGCCCTGCCGACGCAGGTCTTCCTCGCCCTCGGCACCGGCGGCAGCGATGCCACGGGCCTGGTGGG
Organism: uncultured Acetobacteraceae bacterium; assembly: GCA_964401305.1. Taxonomy (GTDB): domain Bacteria; phylum Pseudomonadota; class Alphaproteobacteria; order Acetobacterales; family Acetobacteraceae; genus JAIEOP01. Next base: position 5,333 of record CAYNYQ010000246.1, read on the forward strand.
GGAGCCCGTCGCCAACGGCTATGCGCGCCAGCGCGTGACCTTCAGCGGCACCGGCCCGCAGACCAACCTGGAGGCCCTCCGCTTCACCTTCACCGCGGCGGCCGGCACCCTGACCCATGTCGGGCTGTTCGATGCGGCGACCGGCGGCAATGCGCTGACCTGGGGGCCGCTGGCCCAGGCGGCGAACGTGACGGCCGCGGGCACGGTGACGGTGAACGGCGGCAGCCTGACGGTGACGCCGAACTGAGGCTCTCCCCCGGCTGAGAGCATTTCCGCGCGGCCTCGTCGCCTCCGGCGCGCGGTTCGGATTGCGTCCCGTGCCGACCTTGCGTTAGGGATTACTTGTATCCGCGGCGTGGCCGCGGATACGCTGGAGCGCAGGGAGTGGTCGGCATCGTGAGCCCGTTGGACGGAACCCGTCGGCGCGTCCTCGAGCTGGAGGCACCGGTCTGCGAAACCTGCGGCAGCAGGGTGGCAGGGTTGTGTCGCCCGCTGGACGCGGCGGCGCTCGACGAGGTCTCGGAGGAATCCGAGCGTCTCAGCCTGCCGGCGCGGGCGACCGTGTTCCGCGAGGGCGACCCCGCGGGCAAGGTCTTCACGCTGATCGAGGGGACGGCGAAGCTCACGCGGCTCCTGCCGGACGGCAAGCAGCAGGTGGTCGGGTTCCGCTTCGCCGGCGACATGATCGGCTACACCACGAAGCAGAGCTACACCTTCGATGCCGAGCTGCTGACCGATGCGCGGCTCTGCCGGCTCGATCGGTCGCGCCTCGACGACCTGCTGAAGCGCTACCCGATGCTGGAGCGCCGGCTGCTCGACCTCTGCGTGCAGGAACTCGGCACGACGCAGGAGCAGCTGGTCACGGTGGGCCGCCGCACGGCGGAGGCGCGCGTGGCCGCCTTCCTGCTGTCGCTGGTCGAGGCGCGGCGCCGGCGCGGCGCGGTCGGTCGCATGCTCGACATGCCCATGACCCGGGCCGACATCGCCGACTTCCTGGGGCTGACGCTCGAGACCGTCAGCCGCACGCTGACCGCCTTCCGCCGCCGCGGCTGGATTCGCGAGCCGGCGCACCAGCGTGTCGAGCTCATCAACCTCGGCGCCCTGTCCAGCCTGGCCGAGGGGACCGAGCCGGACGCGCTCTGACCCGGCGGGCGGCGGCATCCCCCCTCGCGCCCGTGGCTTGCGGGCCCATCTCCCGCCCATGGGGACACGGATCGGACGCATGCTTGCCGGGGTTGCCGGCCTGGCGTCGGCGCTGGCGCTGGGTGCCTGCTCGGTGATCGGCGCGCGTTCCGGCACGGAACAGCCCGCGTTTGCCGTGGTGGACCGCGCAGGACCGGTCGAGATCCGCCGCTACGACGCGCGCCTGGCGGCCGAGACGGAGGTTGCCGGGCCCGAGGAGGCGGCGCGAAGCGCCGGGTTCCGCAGGCTCGCGGCGTATATCTTCGGCGCGAACCGGCCGGCGGCGAAGATCGCCATGACAGCGCCCGTGGAGCAGCAGCGCATCGCCCTGACGGCACCCGTGGAGCAGCAGCGCATCGCCATGACGGCACCCGTGGAGCAGCAGCGCATCGCGGCGGCGCCGGGGACGGATGCCGGCACGGCGGCGGTGGCCGCGTGGCGCATCCGCTTCTTCATGCCGGCGCGCTGGACGGCGGAGACCCTGCCGGCGCCCGAGGATCCAGCGATCGCCATCGTCACCCTGCCGCCAGAGACCGTGGCGGTGCTGCGGTTCAGCGGCGTGCCCTCGCCGGCGGCGGTGGCGCGGCAGCGCGAGGCCCTGCTGGGCGCCCTGGCGGAGAGCGCTTGGCGCGCCGAGGGCACGGTGCAGGACTGGTTCTACGACCCCCCCTGGACACTGCCGCCGGCCCGCCGCAACGAGGTTGCCGTGCGCGTGGCGCCCCGCGGCGGGTGAGGGCCGGGCCTGCGCCAAGGTCGGGCCGCTGCACGACGCCGCGCAATCACAACCCCTTGCCCATAAAGATCCGCCCTCCTGCGCGCCTGGGGTGCGAAGACCCTTGGTCACACCACCATTTAGCTTCAAAAAACCGATTCTCGTGCTATTATTCCAGACATCACGTTCGCCCAAGGAACGGTCTATGCGCGTATCGGTTGTGGCCGCGGCGGTGCTCCTGGCCGGCTGCGCCCAGCAGCAGATCGACAAGGGGCTCAGCGCCCATGTCGGGCAGC
>CAYNYQ010000247.1:0-7512 GCA_964401305.1 uncultured Acetobacteraceae bacterium
CGCTGCGCCGCCGGTGCCGCTGCCCCAGGCCCGCGTCCCCCTGCCGCCGGCGCCGGTGCAGCAGGCCCGCGCCCCGGCCGCGCTGCGGGCCGAGCCCGCCGAGCGCCCCGGGGCCTTCCGCCAGCTCATCGCCCGGCTGGAGACCGGGCCCGGCCGGCCCGACCATGGCTACGGCGCGCGCAACACCAACTCCGGCGCGCTCGGCCGCTACCAGATGCTGCCCGTCGCACTGCGCGACATCGGCTGGCAGGACGCCGCCGGCCAGTGGACCGAGGCCGCCGCCCGCCACGGCGTCCGGTCCGAGGCCGAGTTCCTCGCCACCCCCGCGGCGCAGGAGGCCGCGATGTCCGCCTATCTCCGCCGCGCCGAGCTGCAGCTCGAGCGCAACGGCAGCCTCTCCCGCGCCGGGGCCAGCATCGCCGGGATGGATGGCGCGGCCGTGCCGCTGACCGATGCCGGGCTGGTCGCCGCGGCGCATCGGGCGGGGGCGCACAGCGTGGCGCGCTACTTGGCGCATCTCGGCGGCGGCGCCGAGTCCCCGCTCAGCGCGGCGGACCGCAACACCTTCGCCGCGGTGGAACGCCGGCTGCGCCAGTTCGCCGAGCTGCCCTATCAGGTGGCGTCCCGGCGCACCCCGCCCTCGGCCTGATCGAGCAGCGCGCCGAGCCGCTTCGGCGCCACGTTGCGCCAGGCGGCCGCGGCGGCGTCGCGCACCAGCCCGTCCTCCGCGGCGGCGAGGACGAGCCGCGTCCAGCCCTGCCGCCCCCAGCCCCCGGGCACCGGCAGGAAGGCCCCGGGCCAGCGCTCGCAGCGCAGCGCCTGCTGCTCAGGCCGGAACTTCAGCACGAGGAACGCGCCCGCCGGGTCGAGGCTGGCGAAGATCCGCCCGCGCACCCGCAGATCGGCCCGGCCGCAATGCATCCCCTCCGTCGCCTCCGGCAGGGCGAGGCAGGCGGCCCGGGCCTCGGCCGGCGTCATGCCCGCATCAGCGCCCGCACATGCGCCGCGGTGGAGGAGGCCAGCGCGTCGAGGTCATACCCGCCTTCCAGCAGGCTCACCACCTTGCCGCCGCAATGCGCCTCCGCCACGCCGCAGAGCGCGGCGGTCAGCCAGGCGAAGTCGGCCTCCCGCACGCGCAGCTGCGCCAGCGGGTCGCGGGCATGCGCGTCGAAGCCTGCGGAGATGACCACCAGGCCGGGCGCGAAGCGCTCGATCGCCGGCAGCAGCGCAACCTCCCAGGCCTCGCGGAAGGCCGTGCCGTCCGAGCCCGCCCGCAGCCCGATGTTGAAGACATTGCCCACGCCCCGCTCCATCGGGTCGCCGGTGCCGGGGTAGAGCGGCATCTGGTGGGTCGAGGCGTAGAGGATGGTGCCGTCCTGCTCCACGCAGGCCTGGCTGCCATTGCCGTGGTGGACGTCGAAGTCGATGATCGCCACGCGTTCGACGCCGTGCTCGGCCTGGGCGTGGCGGGCGGCGACGACGGCGTTGGAGAAGAAGCAGAAGCCCATCGGCCGCGCCGGCTCGGCATGGTGGCCGGGCGGGCGGGTGGCGCAGAAGGCGCGGCGCACCTCGCCCCGCATCACCGCATCCACCGCCGCCACCGCGGCGCCGGCGGCGCGCAGCGCGGCCTCGGCGCTGCCATGGCTCATCGCCGTGTCGGCGTCGAGCTGCACCGTCTCGCCCACATCGGGGCGGATCGAGAGGATGGCGTCCACGTAGTTGCGCGGGTGCACGCGGCAGAGCTGCTCCACCGTCGCCTGCGGCGCCGCCGTCTCGCGGATCAGCTCGGCGAAGTCCTCGCTGTCCAGCGCCTTCAGCACGGCGCGCAGCCGGTCCGGGCATTCCGGGTGGAACTCGCCCATGTCGTGGCCGAGGCAGGCCCGATGGGTCAGCAGCAGCACGCTCATGCGGTGCTCCCCGGCATCTCAGGAGGCGGCGCCGGCGGGCGCGGCGCGCTTGCGCAGAACGAAGCGGTAGACCCCGGCATCCTCGCCGAAGGAGAGCAGCGCGTGCCCCGTCTCCTGGCAGAAGGCCGAGAAGTCCTTCACGCTGGCCGGGTCGGTGGCGAGCACGGTCAGCCGCGCCCCCGGCGCCAGGCCGCGCAGCGCCTTGTTGGCCTTCAGCACGGGCAGCGGGCAGCTCAGCCCCTGCACGTCCAGCACGGTCTCGCTCATCGGCGGAATCCAGCACCCGCGGGCGGGCGCCGCAAGCCCGCCAGCGGCGGCCGCCACGCGCCGCGCTTGCCGAAGCCACCGCCGCCGCCCCACCTTGCCGCCATGCTTCGCATCGGCATCGACCTCGGCGGCACCAAGACGGAGATCGCGGCGCTGGCGCCCGATGGCGCCGTGCTGCTGCGCCGCCGCGCCCCGACCCCGCCGAGCTACGAGGGCGTGCTCGGGCTGCTGGCCGACCTGGTGATGGGGGTGGAGGACGATCTCGGCGCCCGCGGCACGATCGGCCTGGGCATCCCCGGCAGCCTCTCGCCCGGCACCGGCCTGGTGCGCGGCGCCAATTCCACCTGGCTGAACGGCGGGCGGCTGGACGCGGACCTGGCGCGGCGGCTCGGGCGGCCGGTCCGGCTCTCCAACGATGCCAATTGCCTGGCGATGAGCGAGGCGGCGGACGGCGCCGCGGCCGGGTTCGGCCCGGGGGCCACCATCTTCGCCGTCATCCTCGGCACCGGCGTCGGCGCCGGCATCGTCACCGGCGGGCGTATCCTCGAGGGGCGCAACCGCATCGCCGGTGAATGGGGCCACAACCCGCTGCCCTGGATGACCGCGGCGGAGCACCCGGGCCCCGCCTGCTGGTGCGGCCGCCAGGGCTGCATCGAGACCTTCCTGCGCGGCCCCGCTTTGGCCGCCGAGGCCGATGGGCCAGGCGCGACGGACGCCGCCGGCCTGCCCACCCGCGCCGCCGCGGGCGATGCGGTGGCCGCCGCGGCGCTGGAGCGGCATGTGGACCGGCTCGCCCGCGCGCTCGCGCATGTGATCAATATCCTCGATCCGGATGCCATCGTGCTCGGCGGCGGCCTCTCCAACATGGCGCACCTCTACGAGGCCGTGCCGCGGCTCTGGGGGCGCTGGGTGTTCAGCGACGCGGTCACCACGCCGCTGCTGCAGGCGCGGCATGGCGACAGCTCGGGCGTGCTGGGCGCGGCACGGCTGTGGGACGCCGGCTGACATGCCCGCGCTCTGCCGCGACTGCTGCGTCGCGGTGCCGGAGGCGGCCGCCGCCTGCCCGGCCTGCCACGGCCGACGGCTGCTGCGGCACGCGGAGCTGTTCACCCTCACCGTCGCGCATGTCGATTGCGATGCCTTCTTCGCCAGCGTCGAGAAGCGCGACCGGCCGGAGCTGCTCTCGAAGCCCGTGATCGTCGGCGGCGGGCGGCGCGGCGTGGTCTCGGCGGCCTGCTACGTCGCGCGCACCGCCGGCGTGCGCAGCGCCATGCCGATGTTCAAGGCGCTGCGCGCCTGCCCCGATGCCGTCGTCATCAAGCCCGACATGGCGAAATATGCCGCCGCCGCGCGGCGCATCCGCGCGCTGATGGAGGGGCTGACCCCGCTGATGCAGCCGCTCTCGATCGACGAGGCGGTGCTGGATCTGCGCGGCACGGAGGCGCTGCACCGGGCGCCGCCGGCGGTGGTGCTGGCCCGCTTCGCGCGCGACGTCGAGCGCGAGGTCGGCGTCACCGTCTCCATCGGCCTCGCGCCGAACCGGCTGCTGGCGAAGCTGACGGCCGAGCGCGACAAGCCGCGCGGCTTCGCCGTGCTGGGCGCCGCGGAGGCGCGCGACTGGCTGGCGCCGCAGCCGGTCACGCTGCTGCCCGGCGTCGGGCCGGCGCTGGCCCGCCGGCTGGAGGCGGCGGGGATCACCCGGCTCCGCCAGCTCGGCGCCCTGGACGCGCGGGAGGCGGCGCGGCGCCTCGGCGAGGAGGGGCCGGGCCTTGCGGCGCGCGCCCGCGGCGAGGATGCGCGGCCCGTCGACCCCGGGCGCGAGGCGAAGAGCATCAGCGCCGAGACCACCTTCGAGACCGACATCACGGCCCGGGAGGAGCTGGAGCGGCCGCTCTGGCGGATGTGCGAGAAGCTCTCCCGCCGCCTGCGGGAGAAGGAGCTGGCGGCCGCCGGCATCGTGCTGAAGCTGAAGACCGCCGGCTTCGCGCTGCGCACGCGCAACGCCCGCCTGCCCGCGCCCACCGCCCTGCCGGAGACGCTCTTCGCCGCGGCGCGGCCGCTGCTGGCGCGGGAGGCCGACGGGCGGACCGCCTTCCGCCTCGTGGGCATCGGCGCGCAACCCCTGGCGCCGGCCGACCAGGCCGACCGCGGCGACCTCGCCGACCCCGAGGCGCCGCGCCGCGCCGCGCGCTGGCAGGCGGTGGAGGCGCTGCGCGCGCGGTTCGGCGAGGCGGCGGTGGTGCAGGGCCGCGGCCTCAAGCCGCCGCCCCGCTGACCCGCAGGCGCTCCCCTGCGCGCGGCGCGGGCGTCAGGCCCGGGCCGGCTGCGCCAGCGCCTCGCGCCCGAGCGCGGCCAGCGCGGCGGCGACGATCTGCGGCGCGTTCAGCCCCGCCTCGTCGTACTGCTTCTTCGGGTTCTCGTGGTCGATGAAGCGGTCGGGCAGGCACATCGGCCGCACCTTCAGCCCGTTCTCCAGCAGCCCCTTCCAGGCGAGATGCTGCAGCACGAAGCTGCCGAAGCCGCCGACCGAGCCTTCCTCGACGGTGATCAGCACCGCGTGCTCGCGCGCCAGGCGCTCGACCAGGGCGGTGTCGAGCGGCTTGGCGAAGCGCGCATCGGCGACGGTGGTGGAGAGGCCGAAGGTCGCCAGCTCGTCCGCCGCCTTCAGGCATTCCGGCAGCCGCGCGCCGTAGGAGAGGATGGCGACCGTCGTGCCCTCGCGGATCACGCGCCCCTTGCCCAGCTCGAGCGGCGTGCCGCGCTTGGGCAGCTCGAGCCCGAGGCCCTCGCCGCGTGGGTAGCGGAAGGCCGAGGGCCGGTCGTCCAGCGCGGCGGCGGTGGCGACCATGTGCATCAGCTCGAGCTCGTCGGCCGCGGCCATCAGCACGATGCCGGGCAGGCAGCCGAGATAGGCGATATCGAAGCTGCCGGCATGCGTGGCGCCATCGGCGCCGACCAGGCCGGCGCGGTCCATGGCGAAGCGCACGGGCAGGTTCTGCAGCACCACGTCGTGCACCACCTGGTCGTAGGCGCGCTGCAGGAAGGTTGAGTAGATGGCGCAGAAGGGCTTCATGCCCTCGGTCGCCATGCCGGCGGCGAAGGTGACGGCGTGCTGCTCGGCGATGCCGACATCGAAGGTGCGGCGGGGGAAGCGCTTGCCGAAGGTGTCCATGCCGGTGCCGGAGGGCATGGCGGCGTTCACCGCGACGATGCGCTCGTCGGCCTCGGCCTCGGCCATTAGGGCATTGGCGAAGACCTTGGTGTAGGTCGGCGGGCCGGGCGGCGCCTTCACCTGCTCGCCGGTGACGACGTTGAACTTGACCACGCCATGGTACTTGTCGGCCGAGGCTTCGGCCGGGGCGTAGCCCTTGCCCTTCTGCGTGACGACGTGCAGCAGGATCGGGCCGGTCAGCTCCGTGTCGCGCAGGTTGCGCAGCACGGGCAGCAGGTGGTCGAGGTCGTGCCCGTCGATCGGGCCGACGTAGTAGAAGCCGAGTTCCTCGAACAGCGTGCCGCCGGTGAGCAGGCCGCGGGCGTACTCGTCCGCCCGCTTGGCCGCGCGCTCGATCGGCCCGGGGAAGAGCTTGGCGAGCTTGCCCATCATCTCGCGGATCGAGAGGAAGGGGCGGGAGGAGATGAGCTTCGAGAGATAGGCGCTCATCGCGCCGACCGGCGGCGCGATCGACATGTCGTTGTCGTTGAGGATGACGATGAGCTTCGCCTTGGAGGCGCCGGCGTTGTTCATCGCCTCGTAGGCCATGCCGGCGCTCATCGCGCCGTCGCCGATCACCGCGATGACGTGGCGGTCGTCATTGCCCTTGAGGTCGCGCGCCACCGCCATGCCGAGGCCGGCGGAGATGGAGGTGGAGGAATGCGCCGCGCCGAAGGGGTCGTACTCGCTCTCGCTGCGCCGGGTGAAGCCGGAGAGGCCGCCGCCCTGCCTGAGCGTGCGGATGCGGTCGCGCCGGCCGGTCAGGATCTTGTGCGGATAGGCCTGGTGGCCGACGTCCCAGATCAGCCGGTCGCGCGGCGTGTCGAACACCGCATGCACCGCGACCGTGAGTTCCACCACGCCGAGCGAGGCGCCGAGATGGCCGCCGGTGACGGAGACGGCGTGGATGGTCTCGGCGCGCAACTCCTCGGCCAGTTGCTTGAGCTGCTCGGCGGAGACATTGCGGAGATCCGCCGGGACCTTCACGCGATCGAGCAGTGGGGTGGCGGGGGGCGCCATACCGGATGCAGACATCAACTTCTCCGCGCAATCACGAAATCGGCGAGCGCGCGCAGAAGGTCCGCGCGCTCCCCGAAGCTGTCGAGGTGGCCCTTGGCCTGGTCGACCAGGCGTTCGGCCTGGATGCGGGCGCGCTCGAGGCCGAGCAGCCCGACGAGGGTGGCCTTGCCGGCGCCGGCATCCTTGCCGGTGCGCTTGCCCGTCTCCTCGGCGGAGGCGGTGGCGTCCAGCAGGTCGTCGGCGATCTGGAAGGCGGCGCCGAGATCGCGCCCGTAGAGCACGAGGGCGTGGCGCTGCGCCGCCGGCGCCTTGCCGAGGATGGCGCCGGCCTCGGCCGAAAATTCGATCAGCCGGCCGGTCTTCATGGTCTGCAGCCGGCCGATGGCGATCTCGTCCAGCGGCTCGGCGCTCTCCTCGGCCAGCATGTCGAGCATCTGCCCGCCGCACATGCCGCGCGGCCCGGCCGCCTTCGAGAGGCAGCGCACCAGCTCGGCGCGCACGCCGGGGTCGCTGTGCGTGTCCTCCTCGGCGAGCACGGTGAAGGCGTGGCATTGCAGCGCGTCGCCGGCGAGGATGGCGGTCGCCTCGTCGAAGGCGCGGTGCGCGGTGGGCTTGCCGCGGCGCAGGTCGTCGTCGTCCATCGCCGGCAGGTCGTCGTGCACCAGCGAATAGGCGTGCACCATCTCGACCGCGCCGGCGACGCGCAGCGCGGCGCTGCGGCCGACGCCGAACTGCCGCGCCCCCTCCAGCACCAGGAAGCCGCGCAGCCGCTTGCCGCCGCCGATCGCGGCGTAGCGCATCGCCTCGAAGAGCCGCGCCTCGGGTCCCTCGGCGGGCGGCAGCAGGGTATCGAGCGCGGCGTCGAGCTCGGCCGCGGCGCCGCCCATGGCGCGCGGCAGGGCGAGGCCGGTGGCGTCGGCGGCGGTGAGGGTCATGGCCGGCGCCGCCTCAATGGCCGATGTCGCGCAGGCCGGAGGGACCGGAGGGTCCCTCGACGATCGCCTGGATCCGCGCCTCGGCTTCCCCCAGCCGTGCCTCGCAGTGCTGGCGCAGCGCCGTGCCGCGCTCGTAGTCGGCGATCGCGTCGGCCAGGCTGCCCTTGCCCTG
>CAYNYQ010000248.1:0-7502 GCA_964401305.1 uncultured Acetobacteraceae bacterium
CGACGTGGTGGTGATCGGCGCGGGCGCCGCCGGGCTCTCGGTCGCCGCGATCTCGGCCGGGCTCGGCCTGAAGGCGGCGCTGATCGAGCGCGGGCGCATGGGCGGCGACTGCCTGAACTACGGCTGCGTCCCATCGAAGGCGCTGCTCGCCGCCGGCCACGCCGCCGCCGCGGCGCGAGAGGCGCACCGCTTCGGCATCCGCCTGCCGCCGCCCGAGATCGACTGGGCCGCGGTGCGCGCCCATGTGCAGGGCACCATCGCCCATATCGCGCCGAACGACAGCGCCGCACGGTTCCGCGGCATGGGCGTCGAGGTGATCGAGGCCTCGGCCCATTTCACCGCCCCCGACGCGATCGAGGCCGGCGGCCGCCGGCTGACCTTCCGCCGCGCCGTCATCGCCGCCGGCAGCAGCGCCATCATCCCGAACATCCCGGGGCTCGACACCGTCCCCTACCTGACCAACGAGACCCTCTTCGACCTCGAGGAGCCGCCGGGCCACCTGCTGGTGCTCGGCGGCGGCCCGATCGGGCTGGAGATGGCGCAGGCCCATGCCCGCCTCGGCTGCCTCGTCACCGTGCTCGAAGCCGCGCCCCGCATCGCCATCCGCGAGGATGCGGAACTGGTGGAGGGCATGCGCGCCGCGCTCGCCCGCGACGGCGTCGCCTTCCGCGAGGGCGCCAAGGTCGTCGCCGTCGAGCCGATCGACCCCATGGCCCCACGCGGCGGGCCGGTCGGCGGGCGGGGCGTGACCGCCATCCTGGCCGACGGCACGCGCATCGGCGGCACCCACCTGCTGCTGGCGGTCGGCCGGGCGCCGCGGCTCGTCGGGCTCGACCTCGAGGCCGGGCGGGTGCAGGCGACGCCGCGCGGCATCTCGGTCCGGCCCGACCTGCGCTCCGTCTCCAACCCCCGGGTCTGGGCGGTCGGCGACATCGCCGACCCGGAGGGCATCGGCCCCCGCGCCTTCACCCATGTGGCGAGCCAGCATGCCGGCGTGCTGGTGCGCGCCATGCTGTTCCGCCTGCCGGGGACGAAGGTGGACTACGCCGCCCTGCCCCGCGTCACCTATACCGACCCCGAGCTCGCCCAGGTCGGCCTGACCGAGGAGGAGGCGCGTGCGGCCGGCCACACGGATATCCGCATCCACCGCTGGCCGCTCTCGGAGAACGACCGCGCCATCGCCGAGGGCCGGCCGGAGGGGCTGCTCAAGCTCGTGGTCACCGCCAAGGGGCGGATGCTCGGTGCCGGCGTCGTCGCGCCGCATGCCGGCGAGATGGCCGGCACCTTCGGCCTGATGATCGGCCGCAAGCTGCCGCTCTCGGCGCTGGCCGGCATGGTGCTGCCCTATCCCACGCTGGCGGAGGCGGGCAAGCGCGCGGCGGGCGACTTCTACACCCCCAAATTGTTGTCACCCTTCACGAAGCGCCTTATCGGATGGCTCAAGCACCTGCCCTGAGCATCCCGATCGCGCCACGCGAAGGAGCCTGTCTATGGAACGCGTCCTCGAGGGCCGCGCCGCCCTCGTCACCGGCTCGACCAGCGGCATCGGCCTCGGCATTGCCCGGCTCTACGCCCAGGCCGGCGCCCGGGTGATGCTGAACGGCTTCGGCCGGCCGGAGGAGATCGCCGCCGCCCGCGCCGAGATCGGCGCCCTGATGGGCGTGGCGGAGGCACCCTATTCTGCCGCCGACCTCTCGAAGCCGGACCAGGTGCGGCAGATGGTGGCCGCCGCCGCCGCCGCGCTCGGCGCCGTCGACATCCTGGTGAACAATGCCGGCATCCAGCATGTCGCGCCGGTCGACGAGTTCCCCGAGGACCGCTTCGACGCGATCATCGCCATCAACTTCACGTCCAACTTCCACGCCATCAAGGCGGCGCTGCCGGGGATGAAGGCGCGCGGCTGGGGGCGGATCGTCAACGTCGCCTCGGCGCACGGCCTGGTCGCCTCCCCCTACAAGAGCGCCTATGTCTCGGCCAAGCACGCGGTGGTCGGGCTGACGAAGACCGTCGCGCTCGAGATCGCGCGCAGCCCCATCACCTGCAACGCCATCTGCCCGGGCTTCGTGCGCACGCCGCTGGCCGAGGCGCAGGTCGGGCCGCTCGCGGCGCGGCACGGCGTGAGCGAGGAGGTGGCGCTCGCCGACTACCTGCTGGAGAAGCAGCCCTCGAAGCGCTGGATCGAGGTCGAGGACGTGGCGCAGATGGCGCTCTACCTCTGCGGCCCGGGCAGCGGTGCGGTGAACGGTGCCGCGCTGTCCATCGACGGCGGCTGGCTCGCGGCGTGAGCCCGGCCGCGCCGACCCGCGCGCCCCTGCCGCACGGCCGCCCCTGATGGACATCCCCCCGCCCGAGGTCCCGGCCCCGCAGGCCGCGAAGGACGCCGCCCGCCGGGACCAGGCCCAGCCCTCGCCCGCCGTCGCGCGGCCGGTGGCGGCCAGGCGCATCAACCTCGGGCTGCAGGGCGGCGGCACGCACGGCGCCTTCACCTGGGGCGTGCTGGAGCGCCTGCTGGAGGAGGAGCGGCTCGAGCTCGACGGCGTCTCCGGCACCTCGGCCGGCGCCATCAACGGCGCGATCCTGGTGCAGGGGCTGGCGGCCGGCGGGCGCGAGGGGGCGCGACGGGCGCTCGAGAAGTTCTGGCGCGACGTCGCCACGCGCCTCGCCTTCAGCCCGCTGCGCAACACGCCGATCGAGAAGGCGATCTGGGGCTACGACCTGACCTGGTCCTTCGCCTACCAGGCCTTCGACACGCTGACGCGCGTGATCTCGCCCTACCAGATCAACCCCTTCGCCTTCGAGTTCAACCCGCTGCGCCAGGTGCTCGAGGAGAACCTCGACGTCGCGCGCCTGCATCTCGATCCGAAGGCGCTCAGGCTCTTCGTCTCGGCCACCAACGTGCGCACGGGCAAGCCGCGCGTCTTCACCCGGCCCGAGGTGACGGTCGACACGCTGCTTGCCTCGGCCTGCCTGCCCAACATCTTCCGCGCCGTCGAGATCGAGGGCGAGCACTACTGGGATGGCGGCTATCTCGGCAATCCGGCGCTCTGGCCGCTCTACTACGAGCGCGGCGCGCCCGACATCGTGCTGGTGCAGATCAACGCGCTGCTCCGCCCCGAGCTGCCGACGACGCCGTCCGACATCATGAACCGGCTGAACGAGATCAGCTTCAACGCCTCGCTGATGGCGGAGATGCGGGCGATCGACTTCGTGCAGCGCCTGCTGGATTCCGGCCGGCTCGAGCAGCCGCGCTACCGCCGCATCTTCCTGCACCTGATCGAGGACGAGGACCGGATGCGGGAGTTCAAGCTCTCCACCAAGCTGAACGGCGACTGGGAATTCCTGCTGAAGCTGCGGCAATTCGGGCGGGAGGCGGCGGAGCGCTTCCTGGCGGACCACCTGGCCGCCATCGGGCGCGAGAGCACGCTCGACATCCAGCGCTTCCTGTAGGGGGCGCGCGGCGGGCCGCTACGCGCCCCTGCGCCCGGACAGCACGCAGAGGCGCGCCGGTGCCCCGGCGCGCACCACGACGATCGCATGCTGGCGGAAGCGCCGCGCCAGCCGCGCCAGCGGCCGCGGGTCGGCGCCGACGAGAAGGTGGCGCTCGGCCCAGGGCAGGCCCCTGCCTTCGCCCCGGCCCCAGCCCTCCGCCGCCGGCCAGCGCCGCGCGGCCTGCTGCAGCCGCGCCAGCATGCGCTCGTTCCAGCCGCGTGGCATCCGCCGGCTCCAGGGGTTCCAGGCGGTGAGGAAGGCGCCCTGCCGGACGCCCATGCGCGCCAGCAGCGCGTCGATACCGGCATCGCGCCGGCCGATCCGCGCCGTCGTGCCCTCGGCGCCATAGGCGGTGCGGGCATAGCCGCGCCGCAGGGCGGCGGGCAGGCCGCTCATGCCAGGTGGAAGAGCATGGCCTTGAGGTAGGCGCTCTCCGGCAGCAGCGGATGCACCGGGTGGTCGGGCCCGGCGCCGCCCTGGAACAGGATCCTGGCCTCGCGGCCCTGCCCTGTGCGCTCGCCGCGGGACGCCCGCGCGATGCCATGGATCACCGCATCCGCGAACTCGCCGGGTGCCACGTGGTGGCTGCAGGAGGCGATGAAGAGGAAGCCGCCGGGCGCCACCAGCCCCGCCGCCAGCCGCGCCAGCTTGGCATAGCCGCGCAGCGCCGCCGGCTGGTCCTTGCGCGCCTTGGCGAATGCCGGCGGATCGGCGACGACGATGTCGAAGCGCTCGCCCGTGGCCTGCATGCGCTCCAGCGCCTCCAGCGCCTCGGCGCGCCGGGTCTCGACCCGCGCCTCGAGGCCGTGCTCCGCCGCGCTCTCGCGTGCCAGGGCCAGGGCGTGCTCGCTGCGGTCGAGCAGCACCACGCGCGCCGCCCCCGCCGCGGCGCAGCGCAGGCCGAAGCCGCCGGTATGGCAGAAGGCGTCGAGCACGGTAGCGCCGCCGGCCAGCGCGGCGACCCGCGCGCGGTTCTCCCGCTGGTCGAAGAACCAGCCGGTCTTCTGGCCGCCCAGCAGGTCCACCTGGAAGCCGAGGCCGCCCTCCTCCGCCCGTGCCGCGCCGCCCTCGCCCAGCAGCGGCCGCACCTCCTCCGCCAGGCCCTCGAGGACGCGCGCGGCGGCGTCATTGCGGGCGACCACGAGCCGCGGCGCGAGCAGCCCTTGCAGCGCCGCGAGGATCGCCGGCGTCAGCCGCTCCATGCCCGCGGTATTGGCCTGCAGCGCCAGCGCATCGCCGTAGCGGTCGATGACGAGGCCGGGCAGGCCATCGGCCTCGGCATGGACGAGGCGATAGAAGGGCGCACCGGGGTAGAGGCGGTCCCGCAGGGCCAGCGCATCGGCGAGGCGCCGGCGGATCCAGGCCGGGTCCTCCACCGCGGCCTCGGGGTCGCGGTCGAGGCGCCGGGCGGCGATCAGGCTGTGCGGGTTGAACAGCCAGGTGCCGTGCCGCCAGCCGTCATCGCCCTCGAGCCGCACCGGCGTGCCCGGCGGTAGCGCCTTCGCCGCCGGGGTCATGGCGATCTCGTTGGAGAAGGCCCAGGGGTGGCCGCCCTTCGCGCGACGGTCGCGGCCGGGCAGGAGGCGGATCAGCGGGCGGGTCGGGGCGGGATCGGACATGGGGCCTGGGCAGGAGGGTTGCGGGTAGTGGCAGCCTGCAGCCATGGGCGCAACGCACGGGCGGGCGCACGGGTGCAGCGCCCCGGCGGGCCCGGGGGAGGGCGGCAGGGGCCCCGGCTGCTGCGGCCGCGGTGGCGGACCGGGGTCGCACGATGCGCGCCGGGTCCGTGGCTGTTGCTTCGGCGGAGGTACCGGCGCTCAGGCGTGCGGCAAACCCGGGGCCGCGGCCGCGACTGAGCACCGCGCCCAGGCGGAAAGGTCGTGCCGGGCGGCGACACGCGGACCGGAAATGTCGTCCCTACGCAACACCCCCGCTCGTGCCTACCGTTTTGCCTGCACGCAAGAGACGCAAAAATAAAGAGCAAAAATTCAAGAAATGCACCAATAATCGATACGGCCACCTATTGATTGCATTCATGGAAGCGTTTTCATGTCGAAGTTGTATCCGTTGCATCCCGTACAACTTCGACTTGACTGAGTCGCAGAAATCAAGGCAATGATCGCGCGGCCTCTCAACAAAAGGGGGCGCGCTGCCACCCTGCTGCAGGAAGTTCCAGGATGTCGAACATGCCGGCTAAACGGTTCGGATCCGCGGCACAGCCCGAGCGCAGGCAACGCCACCCCGCCGAGCGGCTCTTCGTCGCCTTCCGCGAGGCCTGTGCCCAGGGCGACCTCGAACTGGCCGCCGCCACGCTGCGGTTGGTGGAGGTCTCCCTCCTCCTCACGCCCGAGGGAGCGCCGGAGGCCAAGAGGGTGATGGAGGGGCTCGTCGGCAGCTACAACACGCTGTGGTTCCTGCGGCACCCCGAGGCACTCGCCGCCTGACATCCCGCCGCGTGATCCGGCGGTCATCCTGTTCAGCCCGCGGGTCGACCCGGTGGCGCAGGCCATTCATGTGGGGCCGGCTTATCCAGGGCCGCCCCGGGGGTACGCGGCGCCGGCCCGCGCGATGAGGCGGGGTCCGGACGGGTGGGCCATCCGGCTCAGGGCGACGGTGGCCCCGTGCCGAAGCCCGCCATCGCCCGCACGCCGGCGGGCGACGCCCCTGCCTCCCGCAGCGCCCGCAGCGCAGGCGCGCCGGACCGCTTCGCCAGCCTTTGCCCGTCCGCGCCGCGCAGCAACCCGTGGTGGTGGTAGGCCGGCGCATCCCAGCCCAGCAGCGCCTGCAGCAGCCGATGCAGGTGGGTCGCGGCCCGAAGATCCTCCCCGCGCGTCACCAGGGTGACGCCTTGTATCGCATCATCGTGGCACACGCAGAGGTGGTAGCTGGCCGGCACATCCTTCCGCGCCAGCACGGCATCCCCGAACTGGGCGGGATCGCAGCGCACCATCCCCTCGCCACATTCGCGGTAGCAGAGCGCCGCCGGCACCTGGCGCAGCGCCGCCTGCATGTCGAGCCGCAGCGCATGGCCCTCCCCCCGCGCCAGGCGCTCGGCCCGCTCGCCGGGGTCCAGCCGCCGGCAGGTGCCGGGGTAGAGGGGCCCGTCCGGTCCGTGCGGGGCGTGGCCGGCGGCGGCGATCTCACGCGCAATGGCGGCGCGGGTGCAGAAGCAGGGGTAGAGCAGGCCGCGCGCCGCCAGCCGATCCAACGCGGCCCGGTACTCGGCCATGTGGCGGGACTGCACCCGCACCGGCCCGTCCCAGTCGAGCCCGAGCCAGGCGAGATCCTCGAGGATCGCGGCGGCATGCTCGGGGCGGCAGCGCGTGGCGTCGATATCCTCGAGCCGCAGCAGGAAGCGCCCGCCAGGCGCCGCCCGGGCGCGCTGCCAGGCAAAGAGCGCGGCATGGGCGTGGCCGAGATGCAGCGGGCCGGTCGGGCTCGGGGCGAAGCGCGTGACGAGGCCCGCGCCCTCCGGGCCGGCCGTGCCGTGCTGCGTCATCCCGCCGCTCCTCTGTCCCGGTGGCCGGCGGCCGCGCCGGGCTTGCCGTGCACGGACCGGTCGCGCCGCGCGGACGGAGAGCCCCGCCCGGGTCGGGGCGTGCTGCGGCGGACGACGGGCCCGGCACGCCGCTGTAGCCCGGCACCCTTGCGGCCGGAAGCCTGGGCAGGGACCGCCCCCTCCCGCGATGCGCCGAGGGGTTGCGCCGCGGCGCCCCCGGCCGAATGTGCGGCCATGCCCGATCGGAAGGACAGACCCATGCACCGCCTGGACGGACCCCGCCTTGCCCCGGCGGATGGCGGCCCGCCGCGCCAGCTCGTCGTGCTGCTGCACGGCCTCGGCGCCGACGGCACGGACCTCGCCGGGCTGGCCCCGGCCTGGGCCGAGGCGCTGCCCGGCGCCGCTTTCGTGGCCCCGCACGCGCCCTTCCCCTGCGACATGGCGCCCTATGGCCGGCAGTGGTTCAGCGTGCAGGACCGCGCGCCGGAGCGCATGGAGGCCGGGGTGCGCGCCG
>CAYNYQ010000249.1:0-7473 GCA_964401305.1 uncultured Acetobacteraceae bacterium
GCACAAGCGCCGCCAGCCGCCGCCCGGCGCCGCCCGCCAGAAATTTGGATTGCAAACGCCTTCGCAGGAGTGCGCGGACCCTCCCGGACCCCGCCCGCCCGCATCAACCTAGGACCACCTGCCTATCAGGAAGCCCCACCGGAAATGCCGAGGGGGCCGAAAAAAACCCCTGCGTGAGTGGGCAGCGGTCCCCCAGCATGCGACCGCAGAGATTTACCCAGCCCCCCCCCCGGCCGCATCCGGCCTCATGCTCAGCCGACGTCTCCGGGAAGGCGCCTGCGGGCGAACGTGCGATCCTAAGGGAGAGGCGCGGAGAGGCCGGGAAGGCTGAAGACGCAGGACGCGGACCGGCATCTCCTGCGCGGTGACACGAAGATGCCCGCTAAACCGCAGGCGCCTTCACCGGGCGGCTCTCGCCTGCGCGACCTTGCTGAGAAGCGGGTAGAGGTCCAGCGTCACCGCAGTACCGTCGGCGTTGAGCAGCGTCAGCACGCCATCGTCTGTGATGGTCATCCTGACAACGCCGGGGGCATTGCGGCCACGCTTGCCCTGGGCCGCAAGCAGCTGCCACCCGGGGCCGGGGCAGGCGCCGGGGTTGTCATGCAGCGCCACAAAGCTGGCGCCGTTGAGGACCACCACGTCGAGGTGGCCATAGCGGGCGGCGTTGTCCCACGTGCCGCGGACATTCATCGCCCGCCCATTGGCGCCGTCGCGGCCAGCGCGGGCGATGCAGACCCAGTCATCGTGCGGTGGCGCTTGCGCCGTGTCGCGCGCGGCCTGCCAAGTCGATCCGGCGTGCTCCACCAGGTCGCATTCGCGGTAGATGCGATTCGACCAAGCCGCCACCTTCGGCAAGCGTCCGAGCCGATCGCGGAATGCTGCGACCGCCTCTCGCATCTCGGCCTCCATCGCCGCGCGTTCGCTGCGCCAGAGGGCCCGTTGCGTGGCGATCACCTGAGCCAAGGCGAGGCGCAGCGATTCGGCAGGCCCAGCATCAGGGCGGGCGGGCTTCGAGATATCGTTCATCGCTCAACCTCAACGGCGCTTTCGTGGAGCCGCACCCGCAGGGAGAGGCAGGACAGCAGGACGCACACCAGCTCGCACATGGCGGCCTCTGCCTTCGGATCGCCTGCCAGGCAGGCGATACTCGGAATTTCCCGGGTCGCCTCCACGATCATGGCCTCGAGCTCAGCCGCCGCGCTGCCCGGTGCCGGCGGCTCAATCGTCCAGGGGATGAGCTTCCCGCCCTCCAGCAGACAGCGCGCCATCAACAGCACCACGTCAGCGCCCTCGGGTGACGAAGCCTGCATCGCGGCGAACCGGCCCTCGTGCACGGCCATCAGCTCCACCCCGCCTGGTGCCGCTTTATGAGCGCATCGAAGTCCTGCAGCGTCGTCGCGTGACGACGACGCGGCGCGGGGACGGCAATCCCGCAGAGCGGGGCATTGCCGTTCCGCGGCCACACCCGGCGGATCGGTGGGATCACCTGAAGATCAGGGCGGCCCGCGCGATGGAGGCGCCCGTTCAAGCCCTCCACCCGCGCCGTCGCCTCGTTGATTCGCTGCACCAGGATCAGCAGATCGCGGGCGGCGACGACATAGGCGTGCACATCCTCGACCACCGCGCCGGACAGCCGCTCCGCCTCCTCCACCTCCGCGCGCAGCGCGAGCACATGCTCACGGGCCTCGGCTGCAGCGATGCGCGGGCCCAACGCAGCGATCACCGCGACGATGCGCTCCTTCTCCTCGCGGGCGCTGCGCAGGGCGGCCTCATGCTTCTCGACGGCAGCGACATCGCCGCCAAGGAGCACGTCTCCGCGTTCGACTTCCAGCGCCTGCGTGGTCGCCTCATTCGTGGCCAGATGGGCCTCGGCATCGGCCAGGGCCGCCTTCAGCTCGGCCGACGATGCCTCGGGTGCCGGAGGCCGGCTGGTGCGGAAGATCTTCATCGGAGGGCAGATCCCATGTGGAGAGTTCGCGGCCAGGATAGGTGCGGCGATGGCAGATCGATAAATCCGCCGTAAATCCGCCAGAGCGCACCGCTCATCGTGCTCGAGGCCCGCGCGGGCCTCGCTTCAGCCACTCAGCCGGCAGCTTATTCCGCCGCGCGTCGCGCAACATCGACCGGGGCACGCGCGTGCCGAACGTCAGATTGGCTTGCGCCTGCCACCAATCCTCATTCGGCGGCGGCACGCCTGGCGGCCATGCGCCATGCCGCAGGACCACCCAGGCCCGCAGCGTCGCCGGCGTGAGTACCGGGCGCACATACTCGGCCGGCGGCATGGCACGGATGGCCAGCGCCAACGCTTCCACCATGTCGCGGAGGTCGGCCAAGGACGCGACGGCGCCCGGGCCGCCGGCATGACCGACTGGCGCGCCCTCGCGGGCGTCGATCGTCGGGGCGCCGGCCTGTCTCTGGATCCGCGGCTTGTCCACCAGAGCGGCGGATGTGGGGTTCTGACGCCGGTCCGTCACAGCCGCCTTGCGCTCCACCAGCGTGAGCTGCCGGCATCGTCCCTGCCATGGGTTGCTTCGATGCGGCGCGCGGTGCGCAGCCTTGGCCGCATGCGGCGCTGCACCGCGCATGGCGCAGCGTACAGCCCCGTCTCATCCGCGGCAGCGCGCATGCGTTCGGTCGTCGTCTCAGGCATGCGCATCTCCTGTGCTCGCCGCAGGTTCCGGCATCCCAGGGCGGCGGCGGAGCGCCCTGGCGCCGATCCGCTACACCCGTCGCGCGCTCCACCAGCGGGAGCCGTCGGCGCCGCCCTTTCCGTGCGTTGCTTCGATGCGATGCACGGTGCGCAGCCCTGGCGCGATGCGGCGCAGCTTCGTCCCGAGGCCGGCGGCGTTCTTCGGCCAGAGCTGCCCGCGAGAGACACGCTCCGGCACCACCTCGCAGAGGCGGCGGTAGAGGTCGGCCGGGGAGCCCTTCCATTCCGTTGCGCCGGTTCTCTCGGCCTCCTCCTCCAGCAGCCGCACCACGGCTTGCGCCACATCATCCACCTCAAGCGCGGCGCGGTCCGCGGCGCCGCGGTTCGCGCGCCAGGCGGCGGCGATGCGGCCGGGCTCGATGCCGAGACCCGGCGCCGCAGCCTCTGCCCATGCGCAAGCGTCGATCATGCGCGGCGGGTCGGGGATCTTGGTTGTCGGCAGGTTCCGCAGCGCAGCCGAGAGGCCGTCACAGAGGAGGCCGAGGAGGCCCGGCCGCATCCGCGCGAAGTTGGCGGCGAGCTCGGCCTCCTCGCGCCGTTCGGTCAGCGGGCGAAGCTCGAGGTTGATGGCGCGGTCGGCAAGGTCGGGCCGCGCGAGGATCGTGGCGGGTATGCCGTTGAGGAGCAGCGGCTTCACCGCGACGAAGATGGATTCATCCCCGTCCGTATGCAGCGCGCGGGCGGAGAAGCCGCCGCCCGTGGCGATACGGCACAGGCAATCGGCGAAGCTGTCCCCGATGCCGCTCAGGTTGTCGAAGGCCACCAGATGCCGGTTGCTCGCGGTGACGAAGAGGTCGCGCTCCTCCCGCGGCAGAGCGCGGCCGGTGAGGGTGGACGGGTCGACCAGGGCCTGCAGCGCGCGCGCGGCGCCCGTCTTGCCGCTGCCTTGCTCGCCATGGAGCAGCAGGATCGGGAAGGCGCCGCCATCGGCGAAGCCGCGGAGCGCACAGGCCAGCCAGGCCCAGAGCAGGGCGAGGTCGTCGTCGCCATCCACGTTGACGAAGGCGCAGAGGTCGGCGGGCTTCGACGCGTCAATCTGCGGCTCTGGCAGCGGGAGGGCGTCGCCAGCGCGGAGGAAGGCGACCGGCACCTCGCGGGCTGGCAACACGCGCCAGCCGGCCGCAGCGATCTCCACTGCGCGCCGCTCGCCCTGCGGATCGCCGCCGCCGAGATCGAGGAAGAGGCGGCCATCCTCGAGCGCCACTCGGCGCCAGGGGCGCCGCACCTCGCCGCTATCCAGCGCGCGCGCCTCGGCAAGCGCGGTGAGCTCGGCCAGGGCCTGTCCCGGCAGCCCTTCGCCATGCCTCTGGTGCATGGTGGTCAGCAGGAAGACGCGGAACGCCTGGCTGGCGACGCGCATGTGCTCGCGGTGCCCGCGGGGATGCGGGACGCTCACATGCGCGATGCCGTCCGGGCTGCGCCAGAAATCGACATCGCTCAGCAGCAGGGCGCGCTCGTTGCGCCGCTTGCGCCTCGGCGAACCCTCGGAGGGTTCCTCCTCCTCCGCGTCGCGGAACGTGAAGCCATCAGCCGCCACGGGACGCGCGCTCCCGCAAGAGGTCGTTGAAGTCGGCGCCGGGCCGGTCTGGCACGGCCAGCCGCACCGTGCGGCCCTCGGCTCGGAATCGCGCGACGGCGCGGCGCGCCGCGGCAAGGCCCGGCGCGTCGTTGTCGGCGGCGACGATCACCTCCCGCACCATCTCGGGCAGCGCGAGCGCATCGGCCATGTTGCCGGCAGAGACCGCCGCCCAGGCCGGAGCGCGCAGCAGCACGGAGGCGGCGAGGGCCGTCTCTATCCCCTCGGCCACCACCAGCCGCGCGCCGGGCTGATGCAGCCGCACGGCGGCGCCACGCACGGGCCCGAGGGTCATGCGCACCGGCTCCACATCCGCCTTGCCGGCGCCGCCTGGCGCAAGGAAGGTGCGGTGCACCGCGCATGTCCTGCCGGCCGCGTCGGTCAGCAGCGCCAGCATGGCCGGCAGCCGGCGCCCGCATGGATGCTTCGCCTGCGGCAGGAAGCGCAGCGGGAGCGCGTCGTCCCAGGGCAGGCAGCGGCCGGCGAGATAGGGGACAACCGGCGTGCCCTGCGCGGGGAGCGCGAGATTGGCCAGCCGCAGGGCGGCGGCGCGGCGGTCATCATCCGCCGAGGAGGAGGGGGCCGGCGTGGCGTGCGAGGCGGGCGCTGCATCGCCGAGGAGGGCCGCCGTCACCACGGCCTGGTCCTGGCATGACGCGCACCACCAGAGCGCCTTCCCTGCCTTCTCCGCGACGCGCAGCCCAGTCTTGTAGCCGCAGGACGGGCATTGCCCGATCCACCCGCCGGCCGCCTTACGCAGCCCATGGCGGGCAGCAAGCTCTCGCACGGTCGTCATGGCTTCCGCGCCTATCCTTGGGGAAAGGCGGGGAAGCGCCCGCGAGAAGGCGCGCGGCCCTGCGCGGCGCGCCCCTCGTTGCGCGTTGGCTTCGCGGCGCTGGTCACGTCCGGCGCCGCCCGAAGGTGAGGGCCTCGTTGCCGCCGCGATTGACGCGGGCGGCGAGGTCGCCCCGGACGTAGGCGGAGAGCTTCGGCGCCTCCTGCGCCAGCACGGCGCGGATGCGCGCCTCAACCCCCGGCTCGGCGCCACGCGCGTCGATGTTGAAGACGGCGCCGCCGCCCATGGCGTGGTTCGGGACGATGGTGCCGCTGAAGTTGGGGACGAAGAGCTCCGGCCCGCGCTCGCCGACGATGTAGGGCGAGCCGGCCGCGACCGGGCCGCCATCGGCGCGGAAGCCGAGCAGGCCGGAGAGGGCGCTGCCGGCGCTGTCGAAGATGCCGCGCAGGAAGCCGCCCTGGCCGAGGGAAGAGGTCAGCGCGGATTCCAGCGGCTTGGTGATGAACTGGCGCTCGAGGATGCGGGCGAGGCCGAGGCCGAGGCGATCCAGCACGTCAGAGAGCTTGCCGCCCTGGGTGGTGAGCCCGTCGAAGGCGCTGGTGAACACAGTAGCGAAGTCGCGGCCAAGGCTGGCCAGCTCATCCACGTTGCGGCTGGCGCGGCTGGTCTCGTCGGCGAAGCGGCTGATGCGCTCCTCCGCCCGCGTCTCGGCGCCATCGAAGACACGATCGAACGCACTCTGCAGCGCCTCGGCGTCGCGCAGCACGGTATCGACGGTGTTGCGGCCGCCGCCACCGCCGCGACCGCCGCGAGACCCCGTCACCTCCACCGTCGGAGTGAGGTTCGGTGGAATGCCGGCCAGCCGCCCCTCGACTTCGTCCAAGCGACGCTGCAGCGCAGCGAAGCGCCCATTCGCCTGGCTCAGCGCCTGTTCGTTCTGCAGGATGATGCCCGCGTCGATCGGGTTACCGGTGCGGCGGAGAAGCTCGATTTCCTGCTGGATCTGGTTCGCGTAGCGGTTGGCCTGGTTGATCTGGTTGATGATCTCGCCGGACGCCTGCTGCGCGGCGGCACGCGCATCCTCCAGCCTGGCATTCGCCAAGCGCGTGGTGCGCTCGGCTGCCGTCTCAGTCACCTCCGACGCTTCCTCGATCTTCTTGCGAAGGTCTTCCTGCGCCTTGGCCGCCTTGGACGTGGCGTCCTCCAGGCCGAGGAACTGAGATGACAGGATTCCGACGGTCAGCAGCGCGCCGGCGGCGGCGCCGGCCGGCCCGAAGACGCCGAGGAACTGACTGCCCTGCTGGCTAAGCGCGGTGAGCGCCGAGGTTCCCGCGCCGACCTGCCCCGCGAAGTCCTGGATCTGGAAGCCCGCCTGGCCGAGCACGTTGCTGAAATTGCGCGTTCCACCCGCGGCGCGCTCAGCCTGTTCGCCGAAGCCGGTGGTAACCCGGCTCGCCTGCTCCACCGCGCGCACATGGCCGTTGATCAGCCGCGCGGCGGCCTCGAGGCTGCGGCGGAACTCGCCATCGTCCACCGTCAGCGTGGTGGAGACCACGCCGCCGCTCTGCGATCCGCTCATTGGTTCACTCCGCTAGCCAACGTTGATCCTGAAGAGAGGCGCCCAGCGCGATCCCGCGCCTCTGCTGCGCTCGCAGTCTCGGCGCCGCCTGGCGCGAGGAAGGCGCGGCGCACGGCGCATGTCCTGCCGGCCGCGTCGGTCAGCAGCGCCAGCATGACGGGCGGCCGGCGCCCGCATGGATGCTTCGCCTGCGCCAGGAAGCGCAGCGGGAGCGCGGCGCCCCAGGGCAGGCAGCGGCCGGTGAGGCAGGAGACAGCGGGCGTGCCCTGCGCGGGGAGCGCGAGCTCGGCCAGCCGCAGGGCGGCAGCGCGGCGGTCATCATCCGCCGAGGAGGAGGGGGCCGGCTTGGCGTGCGGGGCGGGCACTGCATCGCCGAGGAGGGCCGCAAGCTCGCGCGCCGCCGTCATGACGGCGGGGCCTTTGCGACCGGGAAGGGGATGACGTTCACCGGGGCTGCGGAGAGCGCCGGGGTTGCGCTGGTGTCGGGAGCGGCGAGGAGGGGGCGGAAGGCGGCCCCATCCGCTCGCGCCAGGGCGGCGAAGAGGAGCTTGGCGAAGGCCCGCTCGAGCACGCGCCGCTGCCGCAAATCGCCCGCGTCCTCCGGATGCTCGGCGGCGAGCTGCCGCGCGACCGTGAGGAGAGGAGGCTCGCCAGGGGCGGCGGGCTGATCGGCGAGCCGTGCCGCAATGATGTGTAGGGCGCGCCGCAGGTATTGCGGCGCGAAGCGCAGCCGGTCCTCCGGCCGCATCGCACGCGGGGGAAGCATGGGCGAGGCGCTATTCGGCCGCGGCCAGCTTCGCGGCTCGGCGCTC
>CAYNYQ010000250.1:0-7462 GCA_964401305.1 uncultured Acetobacteraceae bacterium
AACCTGCCGCTCTCCTGGGCGGTGGCCGGCTACATGGTGAACCTCGCCTGGTGGAACCGCCTCGACCCCGCGGTGCGCGGCTACCTCGAGGCGACCTTCCGCGAGATGACCGAGAAGCTCTGGGAACTCGGCGAGGTCGGCACGCGCGACGGCATCGACTGCAACATTGGCCTCCGCGAGAAGTGCAAGCTGAACCAGCTCGCCGCGCGGCCGATGACCGAGGTTCCGAGCTCGCCGGAGGAGGCGGTCCGCCTGCGGCGGATCTTCGAGACGGTGGTGCTGCCGGGCTGGGTGAAGCGCTGCGGCGCGCGCTGCGGCGAGGTCTACAACCAGGCCATCGCGCCGATCAGCGGCGTGCGCTACGCGCCGTGAGCAGGACGGCGCCGGGGCACGGCGCGGCGTGAGCGCGGCCATGCCCCTGCCGCTGCGTGCGGCACGGGGCTTGCGCGTCGGCGTCGCCGCGCTGGCGGCGGTGATGGCCTGGGCGGCGGGCTGGAACTACGTGCTCTGCGCGCTCTTCATCACCGCCGACGTGCTGGGGCGCAACCTGCTCGGCGTCTCCTCCGCGGCGACGGTGGAGATCACGGGCTACATGCTGGCCGTCGGCATCGCCTGGGGCCTGGCGCATGCGCTGGCGAAGCGGGCGCATATCCGCGTCGATGTCTGGGTGAACCGGCTGCCCCTGAAGCTCAGGGCGGTGCTGCATCTGCTTGCCTTGCTGGCGCTCGGCGCCTTCGCGGGCTTCTGCGCCTGGGCCGCCTGGTCGCTGGTGGACGAGAGCCTGCTGTTCGAGGCGGTGGACAACAGCGCGCTCCGCGTGCCGCTGGCGATCCCGCAGGGGCTGTGGATGGCCGGCATCGCCGGCTTCTGCGTGATGATCCTCGTGCTCGCCCTCGAGGCCTTCCTCGGCCTGCTGCTCGGCCGGCCGGAGGAGGTGGATGGCCTGCTCGGCGCCCGCACCCTCGCCGACGAGACGGAGGAGGCGCTGGAGGCCGTGGCGATGGCACGCGGGCAGGCGGGCCGGTGATCGCGGTCGTCCTCCTGCTGGGGATGCTCCTGCTGGCCGTGGTGACCGCCGCCACGGGTGGCGTCGCCGTGCCCATCGTCGAGATCCTGGCGCTGACCGGCGTCTTCCTGGTGTTCTTCGGCGCCGGCGTCTACGTCGCCGCGGTGCTGGGGCTGCTCGGCATTCTGGTCGGCCTCACCTTCTCCGACCGGCCCTGGTGGGCCTTCGCGGGGCAGACGCTGTGGGGTCCGTCCTCGAACTTCGTCCTCGTCGCGGTGCCGCTGTTTCTCCTGATGGGCGAGATCCTGCTGCGGGCGGGCCTGTCGGACCGGCTCTACCGCGCGCTCAACATTTGGCTGAACCGGCTGCCGGGCGGCCTGCTGCACACCAACATCGTCTCCTGCGCCGTCTTCTCGGCCATCTCGGGCAGTTCCGTCGCCACCGCCGCCACCATGGGCTCTGTCGCGCTGCCTTATTTCGAGGGCACGCGCTACAGCCAGCGCATGGTGCTGGGCTCGCTGGCGGCCGGTGGCGCGCTCGGCAACCTGATCCCGCCCGGCATCACCTTCATCATCTACGGGCTGATCACCGAGACCTCGGTCGGCGCCCTCTACATCGCCGCCCTGCTGCCGAGCATCCTGGTCACCGGCCTCTTCATCCTGGTGATCCTCGCGCATGGGCTGACGCACCGGATGGAGCGGCCGGCGCCGCTGCCGCTGGCCGTGAAGCTGCGCGCCACGCTGCAGCTCGTGCCGACGCTGCTGCTGATGCTGCTGGTGCTGGGCTCGATCTATGCCGGCGTGGCGACGCCGACCGAGGCCGCGGCGCTCGGCGTGGTCGGCGCGGCGGTCTTCGCGGCCGCCGAGGGCAGGCTCACGTTGCGCATGCTGCATGCCAGTGCCGAGGCGACGGCGCGCAACACCGCGCTGCTCGGGCTGATCATCTTCGGCGCCTACCTGCTGAACTACCTGCTCACCGCCATCAACGTGCCGCAGGCCATGGCGGGCTTCATCGGCGGCCTGCCGCTGCCGCCCTGGGCGATCATGGCCTGCATCCTGGCGCTCTACCTCGCCCTCGGCACCTTCATGGAGGGCTTCTCCATGATCATCACCACCGTGCCGGTCGTCTTCCCGATCGTCACGGCGCTGGGCTATGACCCCATCTGGTTCGGCGTGGTCGTCACCATGATGGTGGAGATCGCGCAGATCAGCCCGCCGGACGGGACGGTGATGTACGTGCTGCAGGGCATGCGGCCCCGGCCCGGCCCCATCACGGACGTCTTCGCCGGCGTCGTGCCCTTCCTCGCTGCCTACCTGCTGGCGGTCGCGCTGCTGATGATCTGGCCCGACATCGCGCTCTTTCTGCCGCGGCTGATGACATGAACTGGGGACGATGACCAAGCCCATCCGCATCGCCGTCGACATCGGCGGCACCTTCACCGACCTGCAGGTGCTCGATGCCCGCAGCGGCGCCGTGCATGCCTGGAAGACGCCGACGACGCCGCAGGATCCCTCCATCGGGCTCATGGACGGCGTCACCGAGGCCGCGCGGCGCTTCGGCTTCGCGCTGGAGGAGGTCGGGCTGCTGCTGCACGGCACCACCATCGCGACGAACGCGGTGCTGCAGCGCACCCTAGCCCGCGGCGTGCTGCTGACCACCGCCGGCTTCGAGGACGTGCTGGAGATCACGCGCCACGTCCGCAAGGAGCTCTACGTCCTCGATCCCGATCCCTTCCCCTGCCTGGTGCCGCGCGACCGGCGCCTCGGCGTGCCGGAACGCATGCGCGCGGACGGCAGCGTGGAGACGGCGCTGGACGCGACGGCGATCCCGGCGCTGCTCGCGCAACTCGATGCGCTCGAGGCCGAGAGCGTCGCGATCTGCCTCCTGCACAGCTACGTCAACCCGGCGCATGAGCGCCAGCTGAAGGCGGCGATCGAGGCCGCGCGGCCCCGCCTGCCGGTCACCCTGTCAAGCGAGATCAGCCCCGAGATCCGCGAATACGAGCGCTGCAGCACCACCGTGCTGAACGCGCTGCTGGTGCCCGTGGTGAAGGCCTATCTCGAACGGCTGGAGCGGCGCCTTGGCGAGGGGGGCTTCCACCCCCTGGTCTTCCTGGTGCAGTCGAATGGCGGCGTGTGCAGCCTAGCCACCGCCGCGGCGCAGCCGGCGCGGCTGCTGCTCTCCGGCCCCTCGGGCGGCGCGCTGGCGGCGGGGCGCATCGCCGCGCTGCTCGGCCGGCCGAACCTCGTCGCCGTCGACATGGGCGGCACCAGCTTCGACGTCTCCGTCGTGCAGGGCGGGCGCATCGGCGTGGTGACGCAGGGCGAGGTGGATGGCCTGCCGGTGCGGCTGCCGATGGTCGAGATGCGCACCATCGGCGCCGGCGGCGGCTCCATCGCCAGCGTCGATGCCGGCGGCAGGCTCTCGGTCGGGCCGCGCAGCGCCGGCGCGCGGCCGGGCCCGGTCGCCTATGCGCGCGGCGGCACGGAGCCGACGGTGACCGACGCCAATCTCCTGCTCGGGCGAATCGATGCCGGGTTCTTCCTCGGCGGCCAGATGGCGCTCGACATGCCGGCCGCGCGGGCGGCGATGGAGGCGCGGATCGGCGCGCCGCTCGGCCTTTCGGCCGAGCAGGCGGCGAGCGGCATCCTGACCGTGACCAATGCCAGCCTCGGCGCCGCCGTCCGGCTGTCGCTGTTCGAGAAGGGGCTCGATCCGCGCGACTTCGCGCTGCTCTCCTTCGGCGGCGCCGGCGGGCTGCATGCGACGGACGTCGCCACCGAGATGGGCATGGAGGAGGTGATCTTCCCGCGCGAGCCCGGCACGCTCTCGGCCTATGGCATCCTGTGGTCGGACCTGGTGCAGGACCTGGCGCGCTCGCGCGTGCTGCCGGCCGAGGCGGCGAGCCTGCCCGAGATCGCCGCGCTCGCCGGGGAGTTGCGCGCCGAAGCCGCCGCGCGGCTCGCGGCCGATGGCGTGGCGCCGGCGGCGCAGCGGCTCGAGCTCGGCGCCGACATGCGCTATCGCGGCCAGGCCTTCGAGCTGCTGGTGCCCTGGCCGGAGGCGCTGGACCTGGCGGCGCTGATCGCCCGCTTCCACGCCATGCACCGCCAGCGCTTCAGCTATTCCGACGAGACCGAGGCGGTGGAGATCGTCACGCTGCGCGTCACCGCGACCGGCCGGCTGCCGAAGCCCGAGGATGCGGAGCGCGCGCCGGCGGCGCGGCCCGCGCTCAAGGGCAGCCGCCGCGTCTTCGAGGAGGGCGCCTGGCGCGACGTGCCGGTCTGGGACCGCGACGCCCTGCCGGCCGAGGACCGGATCGTCGGGCCGGCCATCGTCGAGGAAGCCTTCGCCACGCACTGGATCGGCCGCGGCTGGACCGCCGCGCTCGGCGGCGCCGGTGCCCTCATCGCTACGAGGACGCAGTGATGGCTCTGGGCCCCATCGAGATCGAGGTCATCCGCAACGCGCTGACCGCCGCCGCCGCCGAGATGGACGTCACGGTCTGGCGCACCAGCCGCAGCACCATCGTGCGCGAGCTGCTGGACTACTCGACCGCCATCTTCGACGCCGAGGGCAACAACCTCGCGCAGTCGGCGCGCATCCCGGGCCACCTGAACAGCATGTCCCACCTGCTGCGGGAGCTGCTGGAGACATGGGTCGATCCGGCCGGCTGGGGACCCGACGACGTCGTCATCACCAACGATCCCTATTGCGGCGGCCAGCACCTGCCGGACATCGTCGCCTTCAAGCCGGTGGTGCACGAGGGCCGGCGCATCGCCTTCGTGGGCACGCTCTGCCACCACATCGATGTCGGCGGCCTCGCCGCCGGCAGCTACGCGGCCAAGGCCATCGAGATCTTCCAGGAAGGCCTGCGCATCCCGCCGGTGAAGCTGATCGAGAAGGGCGTCCGCAACGAGGGCGTCTGGGCGATGATCCGCCAGAACGTCCGCAAGCCGGAGCTGCTGCTGGGCGACCTCTCGAGCCAGATCGCCTCGCTCGAGGTCGGCGCGGCGGCGCTGCGGCGTCTCGCCTCGCGCTACGGCGCGGCGGCCATGATCGAGGCGGGGGCGCGCATCCTCGACATGAGCGAGGCCGCGATCCGCGCCGCCATCCGCCGCATGCCCGACGGGGTCTACGAGTTCACCGACCACCTCGACGACGACGGCATCGCGCTCGACCAGCCGATCCGCCTGCATGTCCGCCTCGAGGTGCATGGCGACGCCATCACGGTCGATCTCTCGGGGTGTTCCGGGCAGTCCATCGGGCCGGTGAACGCGACGCTGGCGAGTTCCGTCAGCGCGGTGATGTTCGCCATCATGACCGCCTGCGACGAGCCCTTCGCCGCGAATGCCGGCTGCTACCGCCCGGTGACCACCATCGCGCCCGAGGGGCTGGTGGTGAATGCGCGCTTCCCCGCGCCGGTGGTG
The DNA here is from genome assembly GCA_964401305.1 of uncultured Acetobacteraceae bacterium. GTDB lineage: Bacteria > Pseudomonadota > Alphaproteobacteria > Acetobacterales > Acetobacteraceae > JAIEOP01. The sequence goes on from CAYNYQ010000250.1 coordinate 5,437, forward strand.
CACCGCGTCGCCGTCACGCACCGGCTGCTCAACGCCATGTACGGCGCGCTGCACCAGGTCGTGCCGGACCGCATCCCCGCCGCCTATTACGGCAACTCCTATGTCTGCACCTTCCAGACCATCCCGGAGGCGGGGCCGCGCGGCGTGCTGGTGGAGATCGAGATCGGCGGCGCCGGCGCGCACCCGGCGAAGGATGGCGCCAATGCCTTCGCCTCCGGCATGCACAACAACAGCAACATCCCGATCGAGATGATCGAGAGCCAGCTGCCGCTGACCATCACGCAGTACCGGCTGCGCGACGGCAGCGGCGGCGAGGGGATGCGCCGCGGCGGGCTCGGCCTGGTGCGGGAGTGGCGCATCGACAGCCCGCGCGCGCTGTTCACGGCCAACATGGACCGCTTCGTGCACGCGCCCTTCGGCCTCGCCGGGGGTGGTGCCGCGGCGCTGGGTCGGCTGATCCTCAGCCGCGACGGCGAGGAGCGCGACGTGCCGCCGAAATCCGACAACCTGCCGCTGGCCAAGGGGGATCGCATCCGCCTGGAGACCTCGGGCGGCGGCGGCTTCGGCGATCCCGCACGCCGCGACCCCGGCGCTGTCGAGCGTGACCGCAGGCTCGGCTACGTCGGCGCGGCCGCGCCGCCCGCCGCTCGGCCGGCCCTTCCTTGAGCGGCCGGCGCTACCAGTCGATGTAGTCGGAGACGAGGACGAGGTTGTCGAAGGCGAGCGGCACGTCGGTCGGCCCAGAGCCATAGTCGCCGAGCGCCGAGACCCTGATCTCGTCCACCTTGCGGAAGGTTGCGCCGAACCGGAAGGTCCCGGCCTGCAACCCGACATCGCCCTCCCAGCGCGCAACCTTGACGCCGTCGCGGCAGTCGCGGATGGCGACCTCGGCCTCCCCGATCGGATCCCGCGCGCCTGCGACCAGGGTGAGACCGCGGAAGCTGACGGAATCGCCCTCTTCCTTGGCCTGGAAGCTCCACGCGCTCTCACGAGGCTGGCTGCATCCTGGTGACCGCCCACAGCGGAACGCTGCGTCTCAGCGTCATGGCGCCTGCGCGGGCGGATCCCGCGGCGGGCTCCCCACCAGCGGATCCTGCCGGCGCGACGGCACCGCCCGCCGCACAACGAGATCGGCGAGGACGGGACCGCGACGGCAATCGAGAAGCCGTGACCTGACGGGCAGGTGACCCCGCTCCGGTAGCGGGATGGCCGGCCTGCGGGTATTCGACCTTATGCCATCCGATACCTCGGACGAAACGCCCGCCGCCACGTCGCGCGCCGAAGCCTATCGCGAGCGCTTCCGCCGCGCTCAGCTCATCGCCGCCAAGGCGGCCCGCGCGCGCGCTGCGGGGGGCACACCAGGTGACGCCGAGGCGGCTCGCCTCATCGCCGAGTTCCACGCGCGCGGTGGCGAGGTCACCGTCTGTCCTCCGAGCGAGGACGAGCCGCCCGGCACCGCCCGCGGTCGCGGCACGCCGGGCAAGCGCGACGGCGCGTGACCGGGGCGCGGATCGGCTGCGACGGCCGTTCCCCGGCATCCTCCCGAAAGCGGCCATGCCGCTGCGTGATCGCGGCACGCTGACGCCGAGGGGCGCTGCAGCCGCCACGGCGGCCAGCCTGCGCGCCACGTTCCAGGCCGTCGCGTCGGGCCGGGTGCCGCTGCCAGGGCCTTTCCCTGTGCCCTCGAGGCGCGTCGCCTGCCCGCCTGCTGCGGATGGCGGGGGTCCTGGCCGCGCGGACGTGGCACACTGCCGCGGGGCTGCGGTGGCGCGCAGGCGCCTGCGGCCCCACGATACCACAGGGCAGCCCGCCGACGCGGGGCTGCGAACAGCGAAGGATACCCGATGTCGAAGTCACGCTTGCCGCCGGTCCCGCCTGGCAGCCGCGCGCCCATGGGCGGCGCAGGAGCTGCCCCGGGCGGCGAGCGCAGCGCGCGCGCTGGCCAGTCGGGCAAGGCTGCCCGGAACAGCAATCCCGCCTCGCAGGCCGGCCAGGGAAAGCTGAAGCTCAGCGCAGCTGCCCGGGG
>CAYNYQ010000251.1:0-6236 GCA_964401305.1 uncultured Acetobacteraceae bacterium
AGCTCGCCCCCGTGCAGCGTCGCCACCGCCTGCACCAGCGAGAGCCCGAGGCCCGAGCCCGGCGTGCCGCGCGCCTTGTCGGCGCGGAAGAAGCGTTCCCCGGCATGGGCACGGTCCTCCGGGGCGAGGCCCGGACCCGTGTCGACGACGGCGATCTCGACCACGCCCTCCTCCTCGGGCGCGACGCAGGCGGACAGCGCGACCGTGCCGCCTTCGCCCGAGAACTTGGTTGCATTGTCGAGCAGGTTGGCCACGGCCTGCAGCAGCAGGTCGCGGTCGCCGACCATCTCGAGCCGCTCGGGCAGGTCGGTGGTCAGGTGCTGGCCATGCGCCTCGGCGGTCGCCTCGTAGATCTCGGCCGCGTCCGAGAGCACGGCGGCGAGGTCGAGCGGCGCGAAGGCGGCGCGGCGGGCGCCGGCCTCGGCCTCGGCGATGCGCAGCAGGGCGCGGAAGATGCGGCTGATGTTGTCGAGGTCGGCGATGCCCTGCTCGATCGCGCCGCGCAGCCGCTCGGCCTCCTCCGGCGTCGCCTCCCGCGCCTCGGCCAGCGCCTCCTCGAGCTTGGCGCGGGCGCGGGCGATCGGCGTGCGCAGGTCGTGCGCGATCGAGTCCGAGACGCCGCGCACGCCCTCCATCAGGGTCGCGATGCGGTCCAGCATGCGGTTCATGGTGATGGCCAGCTGGTCGAACTCGTCGTCCCGGCCCGAGACGGCGACGCGGGACGCCATGTCGCCGCTGGCGATGCGGGCGATGGTGGCGAAGACCGGCCGCATGCGGAACTGCAGCACGAAGCGCAGCAGCCAGGCGCCGGAGATGGCGAAGACGATGACCGCCGAGGAGGCCCAGACCACGCCCTCGGTCAGCAGCAGCTGCAGCTGCTGCCGCTCCGTCTCGTCGCGGCCGATCAGCAGCCGGAGGCCGTCGAGCTCCACCGCGTGCAGCCGCGATTCCGCCTGCACCCCGTCGTGCAGCACGCGCGTGCGCCACCACACCGCGTCCGACGGCTGCGGCACCGGTACGCGGTCGAGGTTGCCGGCGAGCCGCCGCCCGCTCTCGCGCTCGATCAGCAGGTAGATCGATTCGTTGGCCACGTCGACCGAGAGCCGCTCCTCGATCGCCTCGATCAGCCCGGTGCGGCCCGCCTCGCGCCAGCGCTCGGCCAGGGCGATGGCGTCGGCGCGGATGGCGGCGTCGGTCTGGCGCACCAGCGCGCCCGCGGTCGCCCACCACAGCACGGCGACGAGGGCGACGAAGGCGGTGGCGAACAGCGCGGCGAAGAGCACGGCGAAGCGGAAGCCGGCGCTCCGCAGCAGCCGCGGCCGGCCGAGCATGGCCGCGCCGCCCACCGGCAGGCCGGCCGGGCGCCGCCCCACCCGCCGCGTCGTGGCGGGCGGCGTCCGCGGCGCCGCCTCCGCCGTCATGGCCGGCTCATCGTCCGGGATCCGCCGTCACGGCCGGCTCAGGGCTCCGCCCGGATCATGTAGCCGGCGTTGCGCACGGTGTGGATCAGCGGCTTGTCGAAGCCCTTGTCGAGCTTCTGCCGCAGGCGCGAGACATGCACGTCGATCACGTTGGTCTGCGGGTCGAAGTGGTAGTCCCAGACCTTCTCCAGCAGCATGGTGCGCGTCACCACCTGGCCGGCATGGCGCATCAGGTGCTCGAGCAGGCGGAATTCGCGCGGCTGGATGTCGATCTTCCTGCCCGCGCGCGTGACGATGCGCGAGAGCAGGTCGAGCTCGAGGTCGGCCACGCGCAGCCGCGTCGCCGGCGCATCGACCGAGGGGCGGCGGCCGAGCGCCTCGACGCGCGCCAGCAGCTCGGCGAAGGCGAAGGGCTTGGTCAGGTAGTCGTCGCCGCCCGCCTTCAGCCCCTTCACCCGCTCGTCCACCGCCGAGAGCGCCGAGAGGAAGAGCACGGGCGTGCGGTTGTCCTGGCTGCGCAGCGTCTCGACCAGGCGCACCCCGTCCACGCCGCCCGGCAGCATGCGGTCCAGCACCAGCAGGTCGAACTGCTCCGACGCCGCGAGGAACAGCCCGTCCCGGCCGTTCGTCGCGTGCTCGACCGTGTGCCCGGCCTCCTGCAGCCCCTTCTTCACGAAGCGCGCGACCTCGGCATCGTCCTCGACCAGCAGTATGCGCATCCCACCTGTCCTCGGGCCGCGTCCGGCGGCCCATCTCCCCGGCGCCCGACTCGCGGGCACCGGCGCAGCCTAGCGCGAACGCCGGAATTCCGGCGCATCCTGTCGCCCTTTTCATGCCCCCGCCCGGCCGCGGAGGTGCGGGCGACCCGGCCCCTCAGCGCTCCGCGCCGCCAGGCGGGCGGCGCCCGACCTGCACCGGCAGCTCCCGCTCCCGCCCGTCGCGCAGCACGGCGAGGGTCACGGTCTGCCCGGGCGGCACCGCCGCGACGTTGCGCACCAGGGCGCGCGAGGTCTCGATCCGCTCGCCGTTGATGGCGGTGACCACGTCGCCCTGCCGCAGCCCCGCGCGCGCGGCCGGGCTGTTGCGCTCGACGCCGGCAATCAGCACGCCGCGCACCGGGGGCGCCTCGCCGCCCCGCCCCGCCGCGGCATCCTGCACCGAGACGCCGAGCCAGCCGCGCTCCACCCGCCCGTCGCGGCGCAGCTGCTCGATCACCGGCCGGGCGAGGTCGGAGGGCGTGGCGAAGCCGATCCCGGCCGAGGCGCCGGAGGGGGAATAGATCGCGGTCGAGATGCCCACCACCTCGCCGGCGACGTTGAACAGCGGCCCGCCGGAATTGCCCGGGTTGATGGCGGCGTCGGTCTGCAGGAAGTCGTCGAAGGGCCCGGCGCCGATCTCCCGCCCGCGCGCCGAGACGATGCCGGAGGTGACGGTGCCGCCGAGGCCGAAGGGGTTGCCCGCGGCCAGGATCCACTGCCCGATGCGCAAGCTGCCCGAGGACCCCCAGGTCACGGTCGGCAGGGAGAGGCCGTTGCGCGGCTCGATCTTCAGCAGGGCGAGGTCGGTCAGGTCGTCGGAGCCGACGACGCGGGCCGGGTATTCCGTGCCGTTCTGCAGCGAGACCACCACCCGCGTCGCGTTGCCGACGACATGGTTGTTGGTGACGATGAAGCCGGTGGGATCGATGACGAAGCCCGAGCCGGCGCCGGCGACCTCCTGCCGGCCGCGGCGCTGGCGCTCGCGGAAATAGCGCTCGAAGGGCGTGCCGCGGAACTCGGGCGGCAGCTCGAGCGGGCGCTGCTCGCTGGTCACGGCGATGTTGACGACGGCAGGCAGCACGCGCTCGGCGAGGTCGGCGAAGTCCGGCACCACCATGCCGCCGCCGCCGAAGGGCCGCTGCGCCGCGGCGATGCCGCAACCGCCGAGCGGCAGGGCGAGCGGGGCGAGCATCAGCCCGGCGCGCAGGAGGCCGCGGCGAGGCAGGCGCGGCAGGGGAAGGGGCATCGGGGGCGGGATTCCTGTCGGGGGGCGGGCGGGGGGCGCCGTCGCGCGGGATGTTGGCGGCGCGGGGCGGCTTCTTCAACTGCGGCCCCGGGCAGGGCCGGCGCGGCTCAGCGCTTCGGCGGGTCGGGCGCGGCCGTCGCCGGGTCCTCCGGCCAGTGGTGCTTCGGGTAGCGGCCGCGCATGTCCTTGCGCGCATCCGCCCATCCCCCGGCCCAGAAGCCGGCGAGGTCCGCGGTCAGCGCGATCGGCCGGCCGGCCGGGGAGAGCAGCGCCACCTGCAGCGGCACCCGCCCCTCGGCCAGCCGCGGCAGCGTGGCCATGCCGTAGAGGTGCTGTGCCCGCGCCTCCAGCCGCGGCACCTCGCGCGCGTAGTCCACGGCGGCGCTGCGCCCGGCGGGCAGCGCGACGCGGGCGGGCAGGGCGGCGTCCAGGCGCTGGCGCAGCGGCCAGTCCAGCAGGCCGGCCAGGATGTCGTGCAGGTTCAGCCGCGCGAGGTCCGCCAGGCGCGCCAGGCCGTGCAGGTGCGGCGCCAGCCAGTCGCGCACGCCGGCGGCCAGCGCCGCATCGGAGAGGTCGGGCCAGGCCGGCCCCTCGGCCTGGCGCATCCACCCCACCCGCGCCCGCAGCTGCCGTGCGGCCTCGGTCCAGGGCAGGTCGCGGAAGGCGCGCTCGGCCACCGCATCGGCCAGCCCGGCGGCGATCAGCGCCGGGTCGGGGCTGGGCAGCGGCGATTCCTCCAGCACCAGCGGGCCGAAGCGGAGGCGGCGGCGGGCCAGCACGGCGCCGGCGCGGGCGTCGAAGGCGGCCCCCTCCTCGCGCACGAAGCGCTCGGGGAAGCGGGCCTCGAGCACGGCGCGGTCGAGGGGGGCCGCCATGCGGATGCGCGCCTCCGTCCCCTGCAGCGCGAGGTCGGCCACGGCGAGCAGCGCCTGCCTGGACAGCGGGTCGGTCGCCGGCAGCCGTGCGCCCTGGCCCCCGGCGAGGCGGAAGGCGCCGTCCATCACGCCGCGCCGCGCCGCGATGCGATCGGGGAAGCCGGCCGCGAGCAGCGCGCCGGCATTGCCGTCCGGCAGGGCGTTGCCGTGCAGGCCGAGGCGCCGGCGGTGCAGCGCCGCGGCGCGGCGGATGCGCTGGATCGCGCCGCGATCGGCGTCGGGGTGGTCGGCGCCGTGCAGCAGGGCGAGCCGGTCGTTGATGTCGGAGGGCGCATTCCTGTCGCGGATCGGGTCGCGCTCCTCCAGCAGCGCGGCGAGGTCGGCGGCCAGCGCCCGCTCGCCCTCCGTCTCCGCCGCGGCCAGCATGCGCGCCAGGCGCGGATGCGTCCCGAGCCGCGCCATGCGCCGGCCCGTCGCGGTGATGCGCCCGTCGCGGTCCAGCGCGTCGAGTTCGGCGAGCAGCGCGCGCGCCGCGGCCAGCGCCCCGGCCGGCGGCGGGTCGAGCCAGGCCAGCGCGCCGGGATCGGCGCCCCAGGCGGCGCAGTCGAGCACGAGGCCGGCCAGCTCCGCCTCCAGGATCTCGGGCCGGTCCTGCGGCGCCAGGCCGCGATGCAGCGCCTCGGTCCAGAGGCGGATGGCGACGCCGGGCGCGGTGCGGCCGGCGCGGCCCGCCCGCTGCTCCGCCGCCGCCCGGCTGATCCGCACCGTGGCGAGGCGCGCGAGACCCGTCGCCGGATCGAGCCGCGGCGTTCGGCGGAACCCGCCATCGACCACGATGCGCACGCCGGGCACGGTCAGCGAGGTCTCGGCGATGGAGGTCGCCAGCACCACCTTGCGCCGATCGGAGGGGCCGAGGGCGCGGTCCTGCTCGGCCGGCGGCATCTCCCCGTGCAGCGGCAGCACCTCTGCCTCGATGCCGCCGAGGCGCTCGGCGGTGCGGCGGATCTCGCCCCAGCCGGGCAGGAAGGCCAGTACGTCGCCCGGGTGTGCGCGCAACGCCGCGCGGATGGCGCCCGCCATGGCCTCCGGCAGGTCGCGCGGGTCGGCCAGCTCGCGCGGCCGGTGCTCCACCGCCACGGGGAAGGCGCGGCCGAGGCTCTCGATGACCGGCGCATCGCCCTGCGGCCCGGTCGGCGGAGGGCCTTCAGGCCCGGAGCCGTGAATCGGCCCTCCAGACGGCCCGGTCGGCGGAGCGCCTTCGGGCCCGGCGCCCTGGATCGGCCCGCAGGCCATCAGCCCGGCGAAGGCGGCGCCGTCCAGCGTCGCCGACATCGCCAGCAGCCGCAGCTCCGGCCGCAACGCGCGCTGCAGATCGAGGCAGAGCGCCAGCGCCAGGTCGGTGTCGAGGTTGCGCTCATGCGCCTCGTCGAACAGCACGGCGGCGACGCCCTCGAGCCCGGGGTCTGATTGCAGCCGGCGCACCAGCAGCCCCTCGGTCACCACCTCGACCCGGGTGCGGTCGGAGACCGCGCGGTCGAGCCGGGTGGCGAGGCCGATGGTGCCACCCGGCGCGCCCTCGCCCAGCAGGTCGGCCATGCGGCGGGCGGCGGCGCGGGCGGCGACGCGGCGCGGCTCGAGCACCAGGATCTTGCCCGCCGCGGCCCAGGGCTCGGCCATCAGCGCCAGCGGCACCAGCGTAGTCTTGCCCGCGCCCGGCGGCGCGACCAGCACGGCATTCGGCCCCGCGCGCAGCGCCGTGGCCAGGGCCGGCAGGGCCTCGGCGACGGGCAGGTCGAGCGGCAGGGCGGGCGGCGGCATGGCGGCGCGATAGGGCTTCCCCCCGGCACGGGGAAGCGGCGCCATACGGGTTATCCCCCGCCGCGGGGAAGCGGCGCGATACGGGTTCCCCCCGGCGCGGGACAGCGGCGCGACACGG
>CAYNYQ010000251.1:6336-7438 GCA_964401305.1 uncultured Acetobacteraceae bacterium
CGGGGAAGCGGCGCGATACGGGTTCCCCCCGGCGCGGGACAGCGGCGCGACACGGGTTCCCCGCACCGCGGGAAAGCGGCGCGGCGGCGGCGCCGCCCGGCGCTCAGGCCATCAGGAAGGCCATCCGGTCCGCCTCCAGCACCAGGCAGGTGAGGTCGCCGCCGAAGCACGCACCGGTGTCGATGCCGATGCGATGGTCGCGGATCGCCGGCACGGGGGTGGGCGTGTGCCCGTGCACCACCACCGCGCCGAGCCGCCCGCGCCAGGAGAGGAAGGGCTCGCGGATCCAGAGCAGGTCGAAGGGATCCTGCCGGTCCAGCGGCACCTCCGGCCGCACGCCGGCATGGACGAAGAGATAGTCGCCGGCGGCGTGGCTGATCGGGCAGCGGCGCAGCAGGGCGAGATGCTCGGGCGGGATGTGGTCCGGCCAGCCGGGGTCGGCGGGGTCGGCGCCGTAGCTCTCCAGCGTCTCGGCCCCGCCATTCTCCAGCCAGAAGCGCAGCGCGCCGGCGCTGGCGTCCGGGGCGCAGGCGTCCAGCATCATCGCCTCGTGGTTGCCGACCAGGGTGACGACGCCGGCCCCGGCCACCGGCGGCGGCCCCAGCAGCAGCTCCAGCACGCCGGCGCTGTCCGGCCCGCGGTCGACATAGTCGCCGAGGTGCACCAGCTGGATGCGCGCCACCGGCCGCGCCTCGGCATCGGCGCGGATGCCGCCGTGCAGCGCGGCCAGCCGGTCAGCGCAGCCATGCACGTCGCCGATGGCATAGACACGCAGGCCGGGCGGCAGCGTGCCGGGCGCTAGGTCTTCGTAAAGCATGGTGCGCCGACCCTAGAGCGGAACGCCCCCGAGCGGAAACGCTTGCGAAGGGCGGAACGTCGCCCTGCCAACACAAACCGGGGCGCGGAGGGTGGCCGGGGCGTGGCCCGGCCGCTCCGCCGCGCGCCGCGCGAGGACCGCGCCGCATCGTGACCCAGTTCCTGCCCGCCGGCCCGTCCGCCGCCACCCCAGCCCCGGGCACTGCCTGGGGCGGGGCGGCGCCGACCCTGCTGCCGCCGCTGCGCCAGGCCCTGGCCGCCGCGCCGGGCCAGGTGGCGCTGCTCT
>CAYNYQ010000252.1:0-7424 GCA_964401305.1 uncultured Acetobacteraceae bacterium
TGGTGCCGGCCGGGGTGAAGGGGACGACGAGGCGGATGGTCCGCTGCGGCCACTCGGCCTGGGCACGGGCGAGGCCGGGGGCACCGAGCAGGCCGAGGCCGGCGGCGAGGGCGGTGCGGCGCGGGAAGCGTGGCATGAATCTTCCTCCAGGTTTGCGGCAGGTAGGACCCTGTCCGCGCCGCCGCGTCAATCCCGCCGCGCCTGGGCCGCAGGGGCGGCCGCGCATCGCGCGGCGGGAACTTCCGGCCGCTCCCGCCGCTGCGCGAGGGGTCGTGCCGCGCGCCGCGGGCAGCGGCAAGCCTCGGCCGGCCTGCCCTGGCCCGCCGCGAGCCTTGCCGGGATGCGTCACGCCCGGTAGGGACGCCGGCGGCGAGCGGCCGGCCGCGCTGCGGTCGATGCGTGGCGGGGGTGCCGACGGATGCACTTGGTCAGGCTTTATGCGCGCGTCCTGCGCATGCTCGGGCCCGACAAGTGGGTGGCGATCGGGCTGGCCGCGGCCTCCGTCGCGCTGGCCGGCCTGCAATTCCTCGAGCCCGTGCTGTTCGGCCGCGTGGTGGACGTGCTCACCCACGCCTCCTCGACCTCGCGCGAGACGGTCTGGGCCGAGGCGCTGGCGCTGCTGGCGCTGTGGTCGGCGGTCGGCTTCTCCGCGATCGGCGCCAACATGGCGATCTCCCTGCTCTCCGACCGCATGGCGCACCGCAACCGCCTGACCGCCATGGCGGGCTATTTCGAGCACGTGCTCGCCCTGCCGCTCTCCTTCCACGGGCATGTCCAGTCGGGCCGGCTGATGAAGGTGATGCTGGCCGGGTCGGACCACATGTTCGCCACCTGGCTCGCCTTCTTCCGCGAGCACCTGACCACCTTCATCGCCGTCGTCGTGCTGCTGCCGCTGACGCTGACGATGAACTGGCGGCTCGGCCTGCTGCTGATCGCCCTCGTCGCGATCTTCGCCGTGCTCGTCGCCTTCGTCATCAGCAAGACCGACCGCGCCCAGAGCGAGGTGGAGCGCTACCAGACCGAGCTCGCCGGCAATGCCCAGGACGCGCTCTCCAACATCGTCGTGGTGCAGTCCTTCACCCGGCTGTCCAGCGAGGCGCGCATCTTCGGCGACATCGTGCGCAACGTGCTGGACCACCAGTTCCCGGTGCTGAACTGGTGGGCCGTGGTCTCGGTGATGACGCGCGCGGCCAGCACCGTGACGGTGATTGCGATCTTCGTGCTCGGCACCGTGCTCCACCTCGACGGCAAGGCGACGGTGGGCGAGATCGTGAGCTTCATGGGCTTCGCCACCCTGCTGATCGGGCGGCTGGAGGGGGCGGTCGGCTTCGTCTCCCGCCTGGTGTTCCACGGCCCGGCCATCGCCGAGTTCTTCGAGGTGACCGACGCCCGCTCCAGCGTGCCGGAGAAGCCCGACGCGGTGGCGCTGCCGCGCGCCGCCGGCCACGTTCACTTCGAGCACGTCGCCTTCGGCTATCCCGGCGGCCCGCGCATCCTGCACGACATGGATTTCGAGGCGCCGCCGGGCCGCACCGTGGCGCTGGTCGGCCAGACCGGCGCCGGCAAGTCCACCGCCATGGCGCTGCTGCAGCGGCTCTGGGATCCGGTCGAGGGCCGCATCACGGTCGACGGCCATGACCTGAGGGACATCACCCTCGAGAGCCTGCGGCGCAATGTCGGCGTGGTGTTCCAGGAGAGCATGCTGTTCAACCGCTCGATCCGCGACAACCTGCTGGTCGGCAAGCCCGACGCCACGCAGGAGGAGATCGAGGCGGCCTGCCGCATGGCCGAGGCGCACGACTTCATCGTCCGCCAGGCGCGCGGCTACGACACCATGGTGGGCGAGCGCGGCTCCTCGCTCTCGGGCGGGCAGCGCCAGCGCCTGGCCATCGCCCGCGCCCTGCTGAAGGACCCGCCGGTGCTGATCCTGGACGAGGCGACGAGCGCGCTCGACGCCGCGACCGAGGCGCGGGTGCAGAAGGCGCTGAAGGCGCTGATGGCCGGGCGGACCACCTTCGTCATCGCGCACCGGCTTTCCACCGTGCGCGACGCCGACGAGATCCTGGTCTTCGAGGGCGGGCGCATCGTCGAGCGCGGCAACTTCGACGCGCTGGTGAGCATGGGCGGGCGCTTCGCCGAGCTGGTGCAGACGCAGCTCGCCCATGCCGCAACCCCGGAGGCGGTCGGATCGCCCGCCGCGCAATAGGCCCCGGCGCGGGCGGGCGGGGTCGGACAGCGCCGGGCCGGAGACAACGGCGCGACACCCGCAATGGCATGCTGCGCTGCACGCAAAGGTTGTGGCGCTCCCGCGGCTTTTCCTTGCGCCGCGGCCCCGGGGCGGCCCAGGCTCGGCCAGGGCCGGGATGCGGATGGCAGGGCCCCGCGGCTCTTCCCCTCCCGCCCTGGAGGAACGAGCATGATCATCGCGGCCATCCTCGGCGCGAAGGGCTCCGAGGTCGTCTCCGTCTCGCCTGACGACAGCGTCCTCTCCGTCGCCCGGACGCTGACCGCACACCGCATCGGCGCGGCGCTGGTGCGCGATGCGGGCGGCACCATCCTCGGCATTGTCAGCGAGCGCGACATCGTCCGCGGCATGGCGGGCAACGGTCCGGGCACCTCGCTCGTGCCGGCGGCGCAGCTGATGACGCGCGATCTCGTCACCGTCACGCCGCGCACCCTGGTGACCGAGGCGCTGGCGATGATGACGCAGCACCGGGTCCGCCACCTGCCCGTGGTCGAGGAGGAGGGCGCCGGCGCAGCCCGCCTCGTCGGCCTCGTCTCGATCGGCGACCTGGTGAAGGCGCGCATCGAGGAGGCGGTCTACGAGGCCGAGGAGCTGCGCGCCTACGTCATCTCCGCGGGCTGAGCCGGCCCGGCTCCGCGAGGCGCGGACCGGCCCGGCCCGCGCGATCCCCGGTTGACCTGCCGCAAGGACGCGGGCGGGCGGGCGCGCTTTCCTCGCGCCATAACCCACCCGCGAGAAAGGTCGCCGGCATGAACCACCACCACCGCAAGGTGCTGCACGCCCTCTTCGCGCATCCGGTCAGCGCGAACATCGACCCCAAGCACGTGCAGGCGGTGCTGGCCGAGCTCGGTGCCGATGTCTCGCATGGCGGCCATGGCCGGCTGGTGGTGCGGCTGAACGGCCACAGCCATGGCTTCCACGACACCCGCCACAGCCTCTCGAAGGAGGAGGTGGGGGCCCTGCGCAAGTTCCTGGCCGAGGCCGGCATCGACCCGGCCCGCGACTACCCGCTGTAGCGGCGCGCCGGCCGGCGGGGCTCCGGCCGCGGCCCTTGCCGGCCCGGGCCCCGCCGCGCATCTTCCCGCCGCTCAACGAAGCAGCGAGGGGGCTTCTGCATGACCGTCCTGATCACCCGCCGCGCGGCGCTCGCCGCGCCGGCCGTCATCGCCGCCGCCGCCGGCGCAAGCCCCGCGCGGGCGCAGGCGCGCTGGCAGATGGCCACCCCCTATCCGGACGGCAATTTCCACACCCGCAACATCCGCGAATACGTCGCCGAGGTGGAGCAGGCGACCGGCGGCAAGCTGGCGGTGCAGGTCCACTCCAACGCCTCGCTGCTGCCGATGCCGCAGATCAAGGCCGGCGTGCAGCGCGGCCAGGTGCAGATGGGCGAGATCCTGCTCACCGCCTTTGCCAACGAGGATCCCTTCTTCGACGCCGACGCCATCCCCTTCCTGGTGCGCGACTTCGCCCAGGCGAAGCGCCTGGCGGAGCTGCAGCGCCCCTTCGTCGAGGCACGGCTGCAGCGCCAGGGCGTCTCGCTGCTCTACATGGTCCCCTGGCCCGCCGCCGGCTTCTACACCCAGGTGCCGCTGACCAGCACCGAGGTGCTGAAGGGCAGCCGCTTCCGCACCTTCTCGCCCATGACCAACCGCTTCGCCGCGCTGGTCGGCGCCAACCCGGTGCTGGTGCAGGTGGCCGAGCTCGCCCAGGCCTTCGCCACCGGCGTCGCCACGGCGATGGTCACCAGCGCGCAGACCGGCGTCGACACCTCGGCCTGGGACTACGCCAAGGTCTTCACCCCGGCGACCTTCTCCATGACCAAGAACGCCGTGCTGGTCGGCCGCCGCGCGCTCGAGGCGCTGCCGGCCGACCAGCGCGCGGCGCTGCTGGAGAAGGCGAAGGCGGCCGAGGCGCGGGGCTGGCGCTATGCCGAGGAGGCGCAGACCGCGGCCGAGAAGCGGCTGGCCGAGAAGGGGCTGCAGATCGGCAGCATCTCGCCCGAGGTGGCGGCGCAGTTCCAGCAAATCAGCCGCACCATGGCCGAGGAATGGGTCGCCCGCGCCGGCGAGGATGGCAAGAAGCTGATCGAGCAGTTCCGCGCCTGACCACGGGTTCGGCAGGCCGCGCCACCCCTGCCGCCCGCGCGGGCAGGCGCGCGCCGCGCCGCCCACGCGGCGCCTCCGCCGCCCCTTGCGTCGCCGGAAGCGGCCGGCGCAAGGTGGCGCCAACGACGACAGGGGCTTCCGCCATGGCGCTTTCCCGTCGCCCGCTGCTCGCGGGCGCCTCGCTTCTCGGCCTCGGCGCCGTGCTGCCGGCCGGCGGCGCGAACGGCCAGGCGGCCGCCGCGCGCTGGCAATGCGCGACGCCCTATCCGGACGGCAACTTCCACACCCGCAACCTGCGCCAGATGCTCGAGGAGGTGGCGCAGGCCACCGGCGGGGCGCTGAACGTCCAGATGCACAGCAACGCCTCGCTGCTGCCCATGCCGCAGATCAAGGCCGGCGTGCAGCGCGGCCAGGTGCAGATGGGCGAGGTGCTGATCTCGGCCTATGGCAACGAGGACCCCTTCTTCGAGGTGGACAGCATCCCCCAGCTCGTCACCTCGACGGCCCAGGCCCGGGCGCTGCGCGAGAAGGCGCGGCCCTTCGTCGAGGCCCGCTTCGCCCGCCAGGGGCTGATCCTGCTCTACGAGGTGCCCTGGCCGCCCTCCGGCCTCTACACCCTGACGCCGGTGCCGACCGTGGAGGCGCTGCGCGGCACCCGCATGCGCACCTTCAACGTCATGACCAACCGCTTCGCCACGCTGGTCGGCGCGACGCCGACCCTGGTGCAGGCCGCCGAGATCCCGCAGGCCTTCGCCACCGGCGTGGTGAACGCCATGGTCACCAGCGCGCAGACCGGCGTGGACAGCCAGGCCTGGGACTTCGCCAAGGTCTTCACGCCGATCGGCTTCACCCGCACCTTCAACACCATCTTCGTCCAGCGCCGCGCCTTCGAGGCGCTGCCCGCCCCGCAGCAGCAGGCGCTGCGCGCCGCGGCGGCGAAGGCCGAGGCGCGCGGCTGGCAGCTCTCGGACGAGGCGGCGGCGACGCAGCAGGCGATGCTCGGCAGCCGCGGCATGCAGGTCCTGCAGCCGACGCCCGAGCTGCTCGCCGGCCTCGCTGCCATCGGCCGGTCCATGGCCGAGGAATGGGCGGGCCGCGCCGGGGAGGACGGGCGCCGCGTGCTCGAGGCCTATCGCGCGGCCACCGGCTGAGCCGGCGCGCATGCTGCGGCGGCTGCTCGACGGTCTCTACGCGCTCAGCGCCGGCCTGGCCGCGCTCTCGCTGCTGGCGATCTTCCTCGTGATGATGGCGCAGGTCGTGCTGCGCGAGATGGGGCGGCAGCTGCCGGGCGCGGACGACCTGACGGCCTATTTCTGCGTCGCCGGCACCTTCTTCGCCCTCGCCGCCACCTTCAAGCGCGGCGAGATGATCCGCGTCGGGCTGCTGATCGACCGCCTCGGCGGCCGTACGAAACAGGCGATGGAGGTGCTGCTGCTGGCCGCCGCCGCCGTCGTGGTCGGCACCATCGTCTGGTGGACCGCGCAGGACACGCTCTTCGCCTGGGAGATCGAGGAGGTGGCGCAGGGCACGGTGCCCTTCCCGCTCTGGATCCCGAAGCTCGTCATGCCGATCGGCGCCGGGCTGCTGCTGGTGGCGCTGCTGGACGAGCTGGTGCGCGTGCTGCGCGGCGCCGCGCCCGCCTATGTCGCCGCGGCGGAGCAGCGCGCGGCGAGCGGCGACCACGCCGCCGAGGTCTGAGCCGCCATGGACCTGATGACCCTCGGCCTGCTGCTGCTCGTGCTGCTCTGCATGCTGCTCGGCGCCGGCCTCTGGATCTCGATGGCGCTGGCCACCGTGGGCTGGGTGGCGATGAGCGCGGCGCACCCGACGCCGGGCCTCTTCCTCGCCTCGGCCTACTGGGAATCGACCGGCTCCTGGACGCTGGCGGCGCTGCCCATGTTCATCTGGATGGGCGAGATCCTGTTCCGCACCCGCCTCTCGGAGGAGCTGTTCAACGGCCTCGCGCCCTGGGTGCAGCGCATCCCGGGGCGGCTGATGCACGTGAACATCCTGGCCTGCGGGATCTTCGGCTCGGTCTCGGGCTCCTCCGCCGCGACCTGCGCCACGGTCTCCAAGATCGCCCTGCCGGAGCTGCGCCGCCGCGGCTACGACGAGCGGACGGCGATCGGCAGCCTCGCCACCTCCGGCACGCTCGGCCTGCTCATCCCGCCCTCGATCATCATGGTGGTCTATGCCGTGGCGGCGGAGACCTCGATCGTCCGCGTCTTCATCGCCGGCTTCATCCCGGGCTTCATCGTGATGGCGCTGTTCAGCAGCTACATCGTGGTCTGGGCCCTGCTGAACCCCTCGAAGCAGCCGCCGCGCGAGCCGCGCCAGCCCCTCCTCGCCAAGCTGCGCCAGAGCGGGCAGCTGATCCCCTGCCTGCTGCTCATCCTCAGCGTCATCGGCAGCATGGTCTTCGGCTGGGCGACGGCGACCGAGGCCGCGGCCTTCGGGGTCTTCGGCAGCCTGGTGCTGGCGGGCCTGACCGGCACGCTGGGGTGGAAGAACTTCGTCGAGAGCCTGCAGGCGGCGACGCGCACCTCCTGCATGATCATCTTCATCCTGGCTGGCGCCGCCTTCCTGACCAAGGCCATGGCGCTGACCGGCATCCCGGCCTCGCTGGCCCAGGGCGTCGCGGCGCTGGAGCTCGGGCCCTATGGCCTCATCGCCATCCTGACCGTGGTCTACATCGCGCTCGGCTGCGCGCTCGACGGGGTGTCGATGATCGTTCTGACAACCTCGATCGTGCTGCCGCTGATCCAGCTCGCCGGCTTCGACCTGGTGTGGTTCGGCATCTTCATCGTGCTGCTGGTCGAGATCGCGCAGATCACGCCGCCGGTCGGCTTCAACCTCTTCGTGATGCAGACCATGACGGGGCGCGAGGTGACGGAGGTCGCCCTCGCCTCGCTGCCCTTCTTCTTCGCGCTGGTGCTGACGGTGGTGCTGATCACGCTCTTCCCGGTCACGCTGGTCACCGGGCTGCCGGAGTGGCTGCTGGCGCGCTGAGCCCGCCGCGCCGTGCTGCCCCTCGGCGGCGGGCCCTTGCCGCCGCCGCTCCTGCCCGCCGGCGC
>CAYNYQ010000253.1:0-7402 GCA_964401305.1 uncultured Acetobacteraceae bacterium
CGCTGCCAGTCGCGCTCGACGATGTTGAGGCCGGCATTGCTGACCAGCACGTCGAGCCGGCCGAACTCCCTGGCGATGCCCTCCGCGACGGCCCTGACCTCGTCCGCCTTCATCAGGTCGGCCGGGCGCAGATGCGCCGTCCCACCCGCGGCGCGGATCCGCTCCGCCACCGCCTCCAGCGGCGCCGAGCGGCGGCCCGTGAGGATCACCGTCGCGCCTTCCCGCGCGAAGCGCTCCGCCGTCGCCGCGCCGATGCCCGTGCCGGCGCCGGTGATCCAGGCGATCCTGCCGTCCAGCTTGCCCATCCCTCGTTCCTCCTCGTGGCCGGCCCAGGCTAACGCCGCCCCACCCGCTTGTGGAGGCGCGGCCGTCGTGCTTGGCTTCCCGCCGCCGCACCGATGGAGGCGGGGGGAAACGCATGAAGATCGCCCGGGTGGAGACGCTGCGCGCGGACGCCGGCTGGCGCCTGTTCAGCTTCCTCAAGGTCACCACCGACGACGGCCTGGTCGGATGGTCGGAGTACAACGAGAGCTTCGGCTCCACCGGCCTCTCCTCGGTGATCGAGGGGCTCAGCCCGCTGATCATCGGCCGCGACCCGACGCGCTTCGAGGAGGTGACGGCCTTCCTGCACGTGATGACGCGGCAGTCGCGCGGCGGGCTGAACCAGCAGGCGATCGCGGCGATCGAGAACGCGCTGCTCGACATCGCCGCGCGCGCGCGGGGGATCCCGGTCTATGCGCTGTTCGGCGGCCCGATCCGCGAGCGGATCCCGGTCTACTGGTCGCATTTCGGCAGCTACCGCGTGCGCAACCACGCCCACATGGGCACGCCGCCACTGCACGACTACGACGAGGTCGCGCGCCACGCCGCCGAGGTGAAGGCGATGGGCTTCAGGGGGCTCAAGACCAACATCCTGATCCCCGGGGCGGACGGCAGGCTCTACCAGTACAGCCCGGGCTTCGCGCGGCATGCCGGCTGGCCGGAGCTGAACTGGGACAACCGCACCCTGGCGCTGCTGCAGAAGCATCTCGGCACTATCCGCGATGCGGTGGGGCCCGAGATGGGCGTGCATCTCGACACCAACTTTCATTTCCGCACCGAGGGCTTCCTGCGCGTGGCCGAGGCCGTGCGGCCCTTCGACCTGACCTGGCTCGAGATCGACACCCATGATGCGCCGGCGCTGGCGACCATCAAGCGCGCCGCGCCCTGCCCCATCGCCTCCTGCGAGACGCTGCACGGGCGGCGCGAGTTCCGTCCCTTCCTCGAGCACTACGCCATGGATGTCGGCATCGTCGACGTCATCTGGAACGGCCTGGCGGAGTCGCTGAAGATCGCCGCGATGTGCGACGTCTACGAGGTCAACTGCGCGCCGCACAATTTCTACGGCAACCTGTGCAGCATGATCAGCGCGCATTTCAGCGCGACCATCCCGAATTTCCGCGTGATGGAGATCGACATCGACAGCGTGAAGTGGCGCGACGAGTTCACGCCCGCCCCGGTGATCGAGAACGGCGAGCTGGTTCTGCCCAAGGGACCGGGCTGGGGTGTCGAGGTGAACGAGGCCGCGATCCGCGCGCGCCCGCCGAAATAGTCGTGCAGGTCCAGGGGGCGCGGCCCCCTGGCGGGGTTTGCAAAGGGGCAGCGCCCCTTTGCCGGAGCGCGAGGCGGAGCCTCGCACCCAACTGGGGAAGAGACGGATGGCGAAGTTCAAGATCTACACGCCCGCGGGCGCCAGCTTCACCGTCGCCGGCGGCGGCTACGACTACGAGATGGAGGCCCTGCAGGGCCTCGATGCCGAGATCATCGAGGCGCCGGCGACCGAGGACGGCTTCATCGCCGCCGCCGCGCAGGATGCCGACGCGATCTACGCCAAGGGCATGCGCATCACCAAGAAGGTGATCGACAGCCTGCAGAAGTGCCGCTCCATCACGCTGGGTTCGGTCGGCGTCGACAGCGTCGACGTGAAGGCGGCGACGGCGCGCGGCATCCCGGTGACCAACGTGCCCGACACCTTCATCGAGGAGGTCGCGGACCATGCCATGACCCTGCTGCTCGCCGGCTTCCGCCGCGTGATCGAGCAGGACCGCATGGTGCGCGAGGGCCGCTGGGCCGAGGGGCGCCCGGCCCTGCTGAAGATCCCGCGCCTGATGGGCCAGACGCTCGGCTTCGTCTCCTTCGGCCGCGTCGCCCGCGCGGTGGCGCGCCGCGCCAGGCCCTTCGGCCTGCAGATGATCGCCTACGACCCGTTCGTGGAGGAGCAGATCATGCCCGAATACGGCGTGATGCCCGTCACGCTGAACGAGGTGATGAGCCGCTCGGACTTCGTCTCCATGCACGCGCCGGCGCGGCCCGAATGCGAGAAGATGCTGCGCGAGGAGCACTTCAAGCGGATGAAGCCCTCCGCCATCTTCATCAACACCGGCCGCGGCCCGACGGTGGACGAGGCGGCGCTGATCAAGGCCCTGCAGGAGGGCTGGATGGCGCATTCCGCGCTCGACGTGCTGGAGGTCGAGCCGCCCTCGCACAACAACCCGCTGCTGCGCATGGAGAACGTGACCCTTTCGGCGCACACCGCCTCCGCCTCGGCCCGCTTCGACGAGGCGCGCAAGCGCCGCGTGGGCCAGGAGCTCGCGCTGGTGCTGCAGGGCAAGTGGCCGATGTCCTGCGTCAACCCGGCCGTGCTGCAGACCACGACGCTGCAGCGCTGGCAGCCGATCGGGATCGTGCGCGGGCCGAACAGCTAGGCCGGAGACGGAGCCGCCACGGCGGCTCCGCCCTCAGCTGCCGACCTTCAGCGTACTGGTCAGGCCGCGCAGGCAGGCGAGGATCGAGAGCGGCGTGATCTTGCCCGTGCGCGGGTTCTCCTCGCTCGGCACGTTCTCGATGGTCATGGTCAGGCGCGCGGCGGCGGCCTCGACGCGGATGGTGTGGGTGTTGCGCGTCACGCCGGGATCGGCCCAGATCTCGACCATGGTGCGCTCCGGCCCGATGCCGGCCAGCGCCAGCGCCGCGGCGACGTTCACATTGGCCGGGAAGCCGCGCGCCGCGTCGAAGGCATTGCCCTTGAAGACCAGCTTCGCCGTGGTCACGCCCAGCACCTCGATGCCGTTCTCGACGAGGTAGGGCGCACCTTCCAGCCCGCGCGGCGGCTTCCTGGTCTCGATCGTCACGCTCTCCACCGCGCCCTCTGCGGCCGCGCGCACGGCGTCGAGGCCGAGCAGCGCACCGGTCGGCACGACGATCCGCGCCCCCGTCGCCCGCGCGCGCTCCACCAGGTGCATGCGCGGCAGCAGCGCGCCGACCGAGGAGGGGACGAAGATCCGGCCCCGCTCGATCGCCGCGCTGGCGATCTCCTCGAAGACCGCGGCGGGCGCGGCCTCGACCACGATCTCCGCCGTCTCCGCCAGCGCGGCGAGCGGCACGATCTCCGGCATGGCGCGGAAGCCGGCGAGGGTGCGGCGCGCCTTCTGCTGGTCGCGCGCGGCGACGGCGACGAGATGCAGCCCCTCCACGCCGCGGTCGAGCGCGCGGGCGAGATGCGCGCCGATGGCGCCAAGCCCGCCGATCGCCACGCCGAGACTGCCCTGCTTCGCCGCCATCGCCGGCCCTCCGTGCTTCGCCCCGCGGCGTAGCAGAGGCCCGCAGGGGACGGGAAGGCCATGGGCTTCGGGAACCTTCCGGCGCCACCCGCTTTACCGCAACGACCGCCGCAGGCGAGCACCCGTCCGGAGACAGGCCTTGACCCAGAAACGCCCCTTGCTGCCTTTGATGGCCGCCACCCTGCTGATCGGCGGCGGCCTTGCGGCCTGCGACACCACCCGGGACGGCACCGCGGGCAATCCGCCGAGCACCGCGTCGCAGCGCGCCTATGACCGCGCGACCGGCAGCCCGCGCACCACGGCGGACGGCACCGGCAACAACCCCACCGGCACCGCCGCGGAGCGCGCCTTCGACCGCGCCGCCGGCACCAATGCCTCCGGCGCCTATCCCGCGCAGTCCGATGGCACCCGCGTCAACCCGCCCGGCACGGCGGCGACGCGGACCTATGACCGCGCCACCGGCTCCAACGTCAGCGGCGCCTATCCGCAGAACCGCTGAGCCACCGCGATCGGACGCGGCCGCGCTCAGACCACCGGGCTGCGGCCGCCATCGACGTTGATCGCCGTGCCCGCGATGTAGCTGCCGCCCTCGCTGCAGAGGAAGAGCGCGGTCGCGGCGAACTCCTCGGCCTTGCCGTAGCGCCCGAGAGGGAGCGAGGCGCCGAGCTTGCCCAGCCACTCCTCGTAGCTCTCATTGGTCTTCAGCGCGGCGTGGCGGCGGCGATGCTGGTCGGAATCGATCAGCCCGACCAGCAGCGCGTTGACCAGGATGTTGTGCCTGGCGCCCTCGTTGGCCTGCACCTTGGTCAGCGCCATGCCCGCGGCGCGGGAGACGGCGGTGGGCGCGCCCTCGGCCGGCGGCGCCTTCGCGCCGGTGTTCAGCACGTTGATGATCCGCCCCCACTTCCGCTGCGCCATGCCCGGCCAGACCAGGCGGCCGAGCCGGATCGCGGCGAAGAGCTTGAGGTCGAGGTCGTGCTGCCAGAGCGCGTCGGAGATCTCGAGGAAAGGGCCACGCTGGCTGGTGCCGGCATTGTTCACCAGGATGTCCACCTGGCCGAGGCCCCGCTCCGCTGCCTTGAAGGCCGTCTCGCAGCCCTCGGCGGTGGCGATGTCGGCGGGGATGGCGACCACCTTGGCGCCCGGCGCGGCGGCGCGGATCTCGGCCTCGGCGGCGGCGAGCTGCTCGGCGTTGCGGGCCACGATGGCGACATGGCCGCCGGCGCCGGCGAAGGCCCTGGCGATGGCAAGGCCCAGCCCCTTCGAGCCGCCGGTGATGAGCGCGCCGCGGCCGTTCAGATCGATCTGCATCGTAACCTCCCCCGATGGGCCGCCGATAACAGGGGATAACGCGCGGCCCCGCAAGCCGCGCGCCGGCGCGGAACCGATTGCGCCGTCCCCCCGCCATCCCGCATACCGGGATCGGCACGATCCAGGAGCAGCCGGTGGCCCGCATCGACGACATCCCCGAGCCGACGCGCACCAACGTGCTCGGCCTCGACTGCCCGAGCTTCGCGGGCGAGCCCTTCGTGGCCGGCCCGCCGCTGGGCGCGCGGCGGGTCGCCATCATCAGCTCCGCCGCGCTGCATCCGCGCGACGAGGCCCCCTTCCCCGCCGGCACGCCCGAGGTACGGATGCTGCCCGCCTCCCTGCCCACCGCGGCGCTGGTGATGAGCCACATCTCCATCAACTTCGACCGCACCGGCTTCCAGCGCGACATCAACACCGCCTACCCGATCGAGCGGCTGCACGCGCTGGCGGCCGAGGGCGCCATCGGCGCGGTCGCCGAGACGCATTACGCGGTGATGGGCTCGACCGACCCGCGCACCATGGAGGCGACCGCCGACCAGATCGTCGGCCAGCTGCGGCAGGAGCGGATCGACGCCGTGCTGCTCTCGCCTGTCTGACCCTTCTGCACGCGCGCCGTGAGCGCGCTGGCCCATATGATCGAGACCCGCGGCGTGCCCACCGTCACCATCGGCCTGGTGCGCCCGCATCTGGAGACGACGCGCCCGCCGCGCGCCCTCTTCGTGCCCTTCCAGCTCGGCCGGCCGCTCGGCGAGCCGGGCGACGCCGCCTTCCAGACCCGCGTGCTGCGGCACGCGCTCGGCCTGCTCGAGCGCACCGATGGTCCGGTGATCCTCGAGGATTTCCCGGAGGATGCGCCGAACGAGCGCGACACGCCGGGCTGGGCGCCGCCCTTCGCGCTGCCCGACCAGGCCATGCCGCCCGCCGGCGGCTGGGAAGCGGCGCTGGCCGCCGAGATCGCCCTGCTGCGCCCCTGGTGGGCGCGGGCGCAGGCGCGCTTCGGCCGCACCAGCGTCGGCGTCAGCGCCCTGCCGCCCGAGGCCTGGCCGGCCTATGCCGCGCCCTTCCTCGAGGGCCGGACGCCGGAGGGCGAGGCGCCGCGCGGCTCCCCCGCGCTGTCGCTGCGCTACCTGGCCGACGACCTGAAGGCCTTCTGCATGGAGGCGGTGCAGGCCGAGGGCCCCGCGGCCTCGAGCCGGCAGATCAATGCCTGGTTCTGGTCCGGCACCGTCGCCGGCCGCCTGCTGGTGGCGCTGCGCGCCGTCGCCATGGCGAGCGAGCAGAAGGGGCTGCAGACGGTCGCGCGCTTCCTGGTGCCGGTGCCCTGGCTGCCGGCCGACCAGCGCTGATGGGGGAAGGTGGGGCGACCTACGGGACTCGAACCCGTGACATCCAAGACCACAACCTGGCGCTCTACCAACTGAGCTAAGGCCGCCGCAGAGGGCGGGGAGATAAGGCTGAGGGGGCCGGCGCGTCAACCGCCGCCGGCCCCGGGCGAGGGTGGCGGCGACAGCGGCCCGGCGCGCGGGTCAGCCGGCCGCGCGCAGCCCGGTCGCCGCGCTGCGGCGGCTTTCGATCCAGCCGCGCATGCGCTCCAGCGCGGCGTCCAGCACCGCCTCGCCCTTGCAGAAGGCAAAGCGCGCATAGTGCCGCGGCGGATCCTCGGCCGCGTCGCCGGCGTCGCCGCGCGGCGCGTAGAAGGCGGTGACGGGAATGGCCGTGACCTTCGCCTCCTCGGTCAGCATCCGGCAGAAGGCGACGTCGTCGCCGTTGAAGCCCAGCGGCGCCATGACGGGCCGGATGTCGGTGGTGATGAAGTAGCTGCCCTTGGCCGGCAGCACGCCGAAGCCGAGCGCCTTCAGCCCGGCCGCCAGGCGGTCGCGCTTCGCCTGCAGGTGCGAGGAGAGGCCGCTGAAATAGGCGTCGTCCTTCATCAGCCCGACGGCGACGCCGCGCTGCAGGTTGGGCGGCGTGGTGAAGGTCAGGTTCTGGTGCGCCTTGGCGACGTTCGGCGCCAGGCTGCGGTCGCAGGTGACGTAGCCCACCTTCCAGCCGGTCAGGCTGAAGGTCTTGCCCGCCGAGCCCACGCGCATGCAGCGCTCGCGCATGCCGGGCAGGCTCATCAGCGGGATGTGGCGCCAGCCGTCGAAGGTCAGGTGCTCGTAGACCTCGTCGCAGATGGCGTAGCAGTCGTGGCGGGCGATCAGCTCGGCGATGAAGGCGAGTTCGGCCCCGGTGAAGACCTTGCCCGTCGGGTTCATCGGCGTGTTGAACAGGATCGCCTTGGTGCGCGGCCCGAAGGCGGCGGCGAGTTCGGCCCGCGGCAGCTCCCAGTCCGGCGGCGAGAGCCGCACCAGCCGCGGCACCGCGCCGAGCAGCTTCACCACGGGCAGGTAGGTGTCGTAGAGCGGCTCGATCAGAACGCATTCGTCGCCCGGGTTCAGCACCGCCATCAGGCAGGCGGTGATCGCCTCCGTCGCGCCGGAGGTGACGAC
>CAYNYQ010000254.1:0-7392 GCA_964401305.1 uncultured Acetobacteraceae bacterium
CGCGCCGCGCCCGCCCGCGCCGCCCCCCCCCGCGCCCGCGCCGGCCGCACCGGAGCCCGCGGCGCTGCCCGAGGCCGAGCCGCTCCCCGAGGGCGGCCTCGTCTTCGACGCCTCGGACCTCGTCGACTATTTCCGCGCCAACCGCGCGCCCACCGGCATCCAGCGCGTCCAGCTCAACATCCTGCTCGCCGCGCTCGACCAGGCGCCGGAGGCCGCGATCGCCGTCTTCGACGCGGCGACCGGCGCCTGGAAGCGGCTGCCGGAGGCGACCTTCCGCCGGCTCGCCGACCTGTCCCGCAGCGGCGCCGACGCGGCGGCCCCGGACTGGGCCGGCGCGGTCGCCAACACGGTCGCCGCGCTGCTGCAGGGCCCGCCGCTCGCCTTCCCGGCGCGGGGGCGGCTGGTCAACCTCGGTACCTCCTGGTGGATCCCGGACTACCTGCGGCGCGTGCGCGAGGCGAAGGATCGCGCGCCGGGCCTGCGCTACATCCCCTTCCTGCACGACTGCATCCCGCTGGCCGTGCCCGAGCACTGCGCCAGCGGGCTGGTGGACGAGTTCGCGCGCTGGTTCGCGGGCCTCTGCCTGCACGCCGACCTCGTGCTGTGCAACTCGGCGGCGACGGAGGCGGATTTCCGCCGCTTCGCCCGCCTCGTCCTGCCCGAGGCGGCGCCGACCATCCGCACGGCGGTGGTGCCGCTGGACGCCGTCGCCCCGCCCGCCGGCGCCGCCCTGGCCGAGGCCGACATCCCGCGCCCGGTGCGCGCCGGCCGGCCCTTCGTGCTCGCCGTCGGCACGATCGAGAGCCGCAAGAACCACCTGATGCTGTTCCAGGCATGGCTCGCCCTGCTGCGCCGCCACGGGGCGGAGGCCACGCCGGACCTGGTCTGCGTCGGCAAGCGCGGCTGGCTGGCCGAGCCGGCGCTGGCGCTGCACGCCAATTCCCCCCTGCTGCAGGAGAAGGTGCACCTGCTGCACGGCGTCGCGGATGCGGCGCTCGAGGCGCTCTACCGCGCCTGCCTCTTCACCGTGCAGGCCAGCCACTACGAGGGCTGGGGCCTGCCGGTCACCGAGAGCCTGGCCCATGGCAAGCTGGCGCTGGTGCCGGCGCATACCGGCTACCGGGAATCGGGCGCGGCGGGGGCGGTATTCTTCCAGCCCGGCTCCGAGCCCGAGCTGGTCGCGGCGCTGGAACGGCTGAGCTTCGACGCGCCGGCCCGTGCGGCGCTGGAGCAGCAATTGCGCGAGACCTTCCGGTCGCGCGACTGGGCATCGCTGACGGCGGCGCTGCTGGCCGCGGCCGGGCCAGGGGTAGCGCCGCTGCCGCCGCCGCTGGAGCGCCTGCCGCCCCGGCTCGGCACCGTGCACGCCCCCCGCCTGCTGCCCGGCCCGGTGCCGGAGCCCGCCATGGCGGTGGCCGAGGCGCTGCGCGAGGGCCCGCACTGGTCGGTGCCCGAGCCCTGGGGCTGCTGGACCCTGCCCGGCCCGGCGCGGCTGCGCCTGCCGGTGGAGCCGGGCCGGCGCGGGCCGGTGCGGCTGCATCTCGCGCTGCTCGGCCCGCCCGGCGCGCCCGTGCGGGTGGCGCTGCGGCCCGTGCTGCCTGAGGCACCGCCCGCCCCCTATCGCGTGGTCGGGATCGCGGCGGGGGAGCGGGTGGCCTGCACGCTCGATCTCGCCGAGGCCGGCGAGGGGCGCGGGGTGATCGAGATCGACTGCGCCGAGGGCGTGCTGCTGGGCGGCGAGGGCGCGGCGCGCGATCTCCGCAGCGTCGGCGTCGGCGTGACGGCGGTGATGGCCTGCCGCCCGGACGACTTGGCGGCGCGCCTCGCCTGGCTCGAGGCGCTGGCGCTGCCGCGGCTGGTGCGGCTGTAGCCCGCGACGCCTTGCGTCTGGCCGCTACAGGAAGATCCGCGTCGCCACCGCCACCTGGTAGATCAGCCCGAGCAGGTCGCTGCCGATCTGGAAGGCCTTGGGGTCGAGCCGCGGCAGGGCGATGAGCTCGTCGCCCGGGCGCGGCGCCGCCGAGGGCTCCAGCACCAGCTCGCCGCTGGCGCGACGGATCATCATCTGCGAGGCGGCGCCGCGCGGCGTGTAGCCGCCGGCGGCGCGCACGAAATCCTCGATCGTCATGCCCTGGCGCCAGACCACGGCGCGCGGCGCCATCACCTCCCCGGCGACCAGCACGGTCTCGGCCCGCTCGGGGATGACGATCACGTCGCCATCCTCGAGCCGGAGCGGCAGGCAGCGCCCGTCGTCGAGCACCACCACGCGGCCCTCGGGCTGGGTGCGCCGGGCGCGCTGGATGTAGGAGGAGACGAGCTGCGCCTCGCTCGCCCTGATCGCCGCGACCCCGGTGGTGGCGGAGACGGCGAGGAAGAGCTGCCGCTCCAGCCGGTCCAGCGCCTCGTCGATGGCGCGGCGCTGCTGTTGCGCGACCGAGGGGCGGAGGAGGAAGACCGAGCGCGTGTCGGCCAGCACCGGGTCGACCGCGATGTAGTCCAGCAGCTGGCAGAGCTGCGCGTCGCGGTCGGCGACGAGGACGGAGGGGCCGATGCGGCTGCCCTCCACCGTCACCCGCACGGTCCGCGCCGGGCTGTCGGTGATGAAGGTGACCGTGTCCTGGTCGCCCAGCGGCAGGGCGGCGAATTCGGCGAGCGTCGCGTAGCGCGAGAAGGGCTGGCCGCCGCGGGTGCCGCGGATCACCGCATTGGTGGCCGAGGGCAGGGGGCGGGCGTAGTCCACCAGCTCCCGCCCGGTCATCTGCCGGCCCGGCACCTCGAAGAGGTAGTTGTTGCGCACCGCGCCATCGGCGCCGACCACGGCGCGCTGGCGGCCGACGACGATGGTGTCGCCCTCCTGCAGGCGCACCTGCGGCAGCCGGCCTTCCAGCAGGAAGTGGTACAGGTCGATCGAGACGACGGGGCGGCCGCCGCGCTCCACCCGGATGTCGCGGTAGCTGCCGCGGGCCGGGTCGACGCCGCCGGCGCGCACCAGGAAGTCGATCACGCTGTCGGCCGCCGAGCCGCCGAAGCGGCCCGGCGTGCGCACGAAGCCGGTGACGAAGACGCCGATGCGCTGCACCGAGAGCAGGGTGGCATAGACCTGCACCTGCTCGGTGTAGGCGCGCTTGACCTCCTCCTCGATGACGCGCTGCAGGTCGCCGGCGCGGGTGCCGGCGACGCGCACCGGCCCGAGGTTCGGCAGGAAGAGGTTGCCGGAGGGATCGACGACGCCGAGGGTCTCGAGCTCCAGCGCGCCCCAGATGCGCACGCTGATGCGGTCGTTCGGCACGATGACGTAGTTCGGGTTCGGCGCGTCGGAGACCGCGGTGGCGTCGCGGGTGAAGAGCGAGGCGCCGAAGATGGCGCTCGCCCCGGCCGGGCGGCCGGCATCGCCGAGCGGGCCGGAGACGACGGGCCCGCCCTCGGCCTGGGTGACGTCGCCCGGGCGGGCGAGGACGCGGTCCGGCGGCGCCAGGTTGGGCAGTGTCTGGACCCGCGGCGCGAAGGGCACCAGCGGGAAGCCCTGCCGGCCCGGCACTGGCGCGGTGAAGGTGTTGCGCGGCAGCGGCGTGGCGAAGGCGCCCTCCGGCTGGGCCTGCTGCGCCGCGGCCGGCAGCGCCAGCAGCAGGGCCGCCAGCAGCGCCAGCAGCCCGCCCGCGCGGCTGCGCTCACGCCGCATGTTCGCGCATCCCGGCGATGAGCAGCCAGGCCAGGCCATAGCCGACGGAGAGGCAGAGGAAGATGTAGAGCACGGTCTCGGTGGCTCTCGGGTAGCGCGCCCATTCGGCGCGGTTGGGCTCGACGACGCGCAGCAGGAAGAGCTGCTGGCGCTGTGCATCCACCCGCGCCCGCTCGAGCGAGGCGGTGGCGGAGGCAAGCTGGGTGCGCGCCAGCTCGCGCTCGGTCGCCAGGCGCTCGTACTCGCCGAGCTGGCGGGAGGAGGCGGCGCCGGAGGTCGAGATGCGCTGGCGCTCCTCGGCCACCTGCTGCGCCAGCCCCTCGGCGCGGTTGCGCAGCTGGACGATGCGCGGGTTGTCGGTGCGGCTGAAGCGGCCGGCCTCGGCCAGTTCGGCCCGCGCCTGCGCCAGCGAGCCCTCGAGGCGGCCGAGATTGTCGAGCGCGACGGCGGCAGAACGCTCTGGGTCGAGGGAGCGCTCGCGCTCGCGGAACTCGGTCATCTCGGCCTGGGCGGCGGCGAGGCGGGTCTCGGCCCGCGCCACCTCCTCCCGCGCCACGCGGAGCCCGTCCTCGCGGAGGCGGGCGTTGAGGCGGTTCACCAACTCCTCGGACAGCGCCAGCAGCTCGCCGGCGACGGCCTGGGAATCCTCGGGCCGGAAGCTCTTGACCCGGAGCGTCGTGATGCCGCTGACCGTGTCGTACTGCGCGCTGACCATGCGGCGAATGTAGTCGTGCAGCCGCTCGGCGGTCGGCGCCGACCACCAGAGCTTGGCCACCACATCGGCCTCGGGCCGGCGGTAGATGTCGATCAGCGGCAGGCGGGCGCGCAGCGCGGCCACGGCGTCGTGCGACTGCAGGTAGTCGCGCACGCCCATCGCATCCTCCGAGGCGCGGGAGAAGCCGGCGCCCTGCAGCGCCGCCTCCAGCCCGCCGCCGCCGCCGCCGGCGCTGCGGCCGCGCACCAGGAAGCGCGCCTCGGAGGCGAATTGCGGCGCGGCGAAGCCGTAGAGCCAGACCGCCGAGAGCAGGGTCGGCAGCAGCACCAGCAGCAGGAAGCTGCGCCGCCGCGCCCAGCGCCTGAGGCGCGCCAGCGCCGGCGGCCGCGCGACCGGGCCGGACCAGCCGACCGGCGCGAGGGCCTCGGCCTCATTTCGGGCGGTAAGCCGCGATCGCCTGGTCCAGATCGTCATAGCGGGTCAGCCTGCCATCCTCGAGCACCGCGCCGGTGGTGCAGAACTGGCGCAGCAATGCGGGCACGTGCGACACGAACAGGATGGTGCTGCGGCCGCGCCGGGCCTTCAGCGCCTCCCGGCAGCGCTCGGCGAAGCGGGCGTCGCCCACCGCCACCACCTCGTCCACCAGATAGCAGT
Organism: uncultured Acetobacteraceae bacterium; assembly: GCA_964401305.1. Classification (GTDB taxonomy): domain Bacteria; phylum Pseudomonadota; class Alphaproteobacteria; order Acetobacterales; family Acetobacteraceae; genus JAIEOP01. Next base: position 5,049 of record CAYNYQ010000254.1, read on the forward strand.
CGAAGTCCACCGCCATCGACAGCGCGAAGCCGAGCCGCATCAGCATGCCGGAGGAATAGGTCCGCGCCGGCATGCGGTAGTATTCGCCGAGCTCGGAGAATTCCGCCACGAAGTCCACCGTCTCGGCCACCGGCTTGCCGTAGATGCGGGCGATGAAGCGGGCATTGTCGGCGCCGGTGAGGGAATAGTGCATCGCGCCGGCGAAGCCGAGCGGCCAGGAGACGCTCATCCCCCGCTCCACCGAGCCGCGGGTCGGGTGCTCGACGCCCGCTATGACGCGCAGCAGGGTGGTCTTGCCCGCGCCGTTGCGGCCGAGGATGCCCACCGCCTCGCCGCGCGCGAAGCGGACGTCGATGCCGCGCAGCACCTCGTGCATGCGGCCGTGCACCTTGTAGGCCTTGGTCAGCCCGTTGAGCCGGATCTCCGACACGCGCCCCGCCCCGCCGCGCCGTCACAGCACCAGGTCCCGCCGCGCCTTGCGCAGCGCCGCCATGCCGAAGAGGTTCAGCACGGCGATGCAGGCGAGCACGTAGGGAATGTCGTAGGTGGTCGGCACCGCATCCCCGAACTGGCCGTTGCGCACCAGCTCGAAGCAATGGACGGTGGGGATCCAGAGCGCCGCCTCCTGCAGCTCGGTCGGCAGCCAGAACACCATGTAGAAGGCGCCGAGCACCGGCAGGCTGAGATAGGTGACGAGGTGCGTCAGCCGGTCGAACATCTCGCTGTAGACCGCGCCGGCCGCGACCAGCATGGAGATGCCGTGCGAGAGGCCGAGCATCAGCGCCATGCCGGCGACGATCTTCGCCGGCTGCTCGGGCCAGGTGCCGGTGAAGGCGCCGAGCGCCAGGGTGAAGGCCGCCATGGCGCCGAGCACCGCCGCCCCCTCGAGCAGGTTGCGCGCGACCATCACGTCGAGGATCGTCACCCGCCGGTGGTAGAGCAGCGACTGGTTGCTGACGATCGCCACCGGCGCGCGGTTCACCACGGCGCGGAACAGGAAGTAGGGGATGTAGCCCAGCACCCAGAAGGAGAAGACGTCGATCCCGCCGGGCAGGCCATGGCCGGTGAGGTGGTGCACCAGGCCGATGACGCCGCCGAGCAGCGCCGGCTCGAGGAAGAGCCAGACGAAGCCGAGGTTCTCCCGCCCGAAGCGGGAGGCGAGCTCGCGCATCAGCAGCGCCCCGACGACGCTGGACTGGATGGCGAAGGCATCGCGCAGCCGGGGCTGCGCGCCGGCAGCCTCCTCCGCCATCACAGCCGGCCCGGGCCGCTGCCGCGCAGCAGCGGCCGCGCATGCGTCCAGCCGCCGACCGGATCGTTGCAGACCACCGCGGAGCGCTCGCCGATGCCGCTGCCGACCAGCAGTTCGCGGCACTCCCGGCCACTGGCGGCGGCATAGGCGCGGCCGACGCGCACGCGCTGGCCCTGCACCACGCTCTCCGCCCCGGGCGAGGCCGATGCGGCGAAGGCGAGCAGCGGATCGGACGGGGGTGGCGCGACGGCCGCCGCGGTGGTGGCCGGCGCGGCGCCGGCATCGGTCACCGCCGGGCTGTCGCAGCCGGCGAGCAGCAGCAGCGCCACGACGACCGACCCCGCCACCCGGGGACCCGCACCACGCCGCACCCGACAAACGCCATATTGGCCCAGCATCGGCACCCGATCCCCTGCGCCACCTCTAGAGCAATATGCGATCGGATGGAATCATCCGATCGGATCGCCCGGTTCGGAAAATACAGTCCCTCGGGGCAGTTCCTCCGCATTCTGGCGCAGCCCGGGCGGGTCGCGTCGGAGGTGCCGTCTGCTCTAGCAAAACCCGCCCCCTCGGCAAGCGATTTCCCGTGGCGGCAATGGCGCGCGCCGACTATCACCCGGGGCGTCTGAATCAATCGCTGCCCTGCGTGACCCTGGCGCCACGCGGCGCGCGGCAAGGCACGGGCCACGCGCCATGGCATCTCCGCCCCCGCCGGGTCCGGCGCCGCCGCTGGCCGTGCCGGCGTCGGTGGCGCGGCGCATCCCGCATCTCGGCGCCTTCTTCCCCGAGGCGAGCCTGCTGCCGGCCGAGGCGGCGCCGGCGGGCGCGGCGGCGCTGGTGGTCGAGGGTAGGGCACCGGCCCGGCGGCCCGGCCCCGCGGGGGCGCTGCTGGCGGCCGAGGCGCTCTGGCAGGCCCCGCGCTTCGGCCGGCGCCAGGCCCCGGTGGCGATGGTGACGACCTGGCACCCCGAGGCCGGGGCCGACCCGCTGCGGCTTGCCCTCGCCACGGATCCCGCGGCCGCCGATCCCCGCGCCGGCGCCGCCGCCATGGCGCTGCTGCGCGAGGCGCGGGTCGGCGGCGCGCCTGGCCTG
>CAYNYQ010000255.1:0-7391 GCA_964401305.1 uncultured Acetobacteraceae bacterium
GCTGCCGCTGCATCTTGGCGTCACCCACGCCGGGCCGGTTGAGACGGGTCGCATTGCCAGCGCCGCCGCCAGCGCCGCCGCGTCGCGCGGCCCGACGGCGATGCCGGAGGGCCCCTCCGCGAGCAGCCGCGCCGCCCGCCCCTCCATGTTCGCCACCACCGGCAGCCCGGCCGCCATGTAGTCCATCAGCTTGTTCGGCGCCGTCCACTCGGCGAAGGCAGGCACCGGCGCCAGGCACTGCACGCCGATCTGCGCCCCGGCCAGCAGCGCCGCGAGGCGCGTCTTCGGCAGCGGGTCGAGGAAGCTCAGGTTGTGCAGCCCCTCGGCGGTGGCGCGCGCCATCAGCCGCGACTTCTCCGCGCCCTCGCCGACCAGCAGCAGCCGCAGCCGCCGCTCGCCCTGCGCCTGCAGCAGCGCCGCCACGTCCAGCAGCAGGTCGAGCCCGTTTGCCGGGCCATGCGCCCCGGCATAGACCGCCAGCGCCTCCCAGGGCGCCGCCGCCTCGGGCCGCCAGGGGGCGACCTGCGGGCCGAAGAGGTCGAGGTCGCAGCCATTCGGCACGACATGCACCCGCGCCGGGTCGGCGCCGTGCGCCACCGCCGTCTGCGCCATGCCGTCCGAGAGCGCCACCACGGCGGCCGCGCCGCGGCAGGCGGCATCGGCCAGGCGGTCCATCGCCGCCCAGGCGGCCGGCGAGCCCACGCCCATGGCGCGCGGCAGCTCCGGCCAGGGGTCGCGGATCTCGAAGACGAAGGGCAGGCCGCGCAGCGACCGCGCCAGCAGGGCCGGCAGCACGACGGTCAGCGGGGTGGAGCTGGCGATCGCCAGGTCGAAGCGGCCGGAAAGCGCCAGCGGCGCCGCCGCCGCCGCGAAGCGCAGGAAGGTCAGCAGGCGCGCCCCGAACCCCTGCGCATTGCCGTAGGGGATGGCGAACTCCACCACCTCGACCGGCCCGACGCGGCCCTGGCGCCGGCCGCGGCGGAAGGGGCCCTCGAGCCCGGTCGCGGCGCCGTCCATGCTGCCGCAGGCGATGGTCACGGCATGCCCGCGGGCGGCGAGGGCGCGGGCCATGGCGTGGCTGCGCGTGGCGGTGGCGCCGGCCGGCGTCGAGAAATGCTGGTGCAGGTAGAGGATTCGCATGGCCCCGCCGCCACGCGTTCAGACGGTGTTCCGGAAGCAGGCGCGGATGGTGGCGATCACCCGACGCTGGTCGGCCGGCGCCATGCTCCCGCCGGAGGGCAGGCAGAGGCCCTGGGCGAAGAACTGCGACGCCACCGCGCCGCCGACCCGCGGCGCGCGGCGGAAGGCCGGCTGGAGGTGCAGCGGCTTCCAGACCGGGCGGCTCTCGATCCCGGCGGCGGCCAGCGCCTGGCGGACCTCCTCGCGGTCGGTGCCGGCGCGGTCGGGATCGATGAGGATCACGCTGAGCCAGCGGCTGGAGCGGGCCCAGGCAGGCTCCGGCATCAGGCTGAGCCCGGGCAGGTCGCCCAGGCCCTCGCGGTAGCGCTCGAAGACGGACCGGCGTGCGGCGACGCGGGCGCCGAGGGTGGGCAGCTGCGCCAGCCCCACGGCGGCGAGGACCGAGGAAAGGCCGTAGGAATAGCCCGTGGTCTCGTGCTGGTAGTGCGGCGCCGGCTCCTTCGCCTGGGTGGCGAGGCGGCGGGCAAGGGCGATCGGCGCAGGGTCGTCGGAGGCGAGCGCGCCGCCGCCGCCCGCGGTAATGATCTTGTTGCCGTTGAAGCTGTAGGCGACGAGCCAGGCGCCGTGGCCCGCCGGCCGGCCACGCAGGGTGGCGCCGAGCCCCTCGGCGCTGTCGCTCATCACCGGCACGCCCCAGGGCTCGCAGATGGCGCGGATGGCGTCGAGGTCGGCCGGCTGGCCGAAGAGGTCGACCGGGACCACGGCGCGCGGCAGCTTGCGGCGCCGCGCCGCGCGCTCGAGCTCGCGCGCGAGCAGGGCCGGGTCGAGGGTCCAGCTGTGCGGGCAGACATCGAGGAAGCGCGGGATCGCCCCCATCTGCACCGCCGGCGCCACGGTGGCGACGAAGGTGAGGGTGGTGGTCCAGATCTCGTCCCCGGCTTCGACGCCGAGGCAGCGGTAGCCGAGGTGCAGCGCCGCGGTGCCGGAATAGACCGCGACCACGTGCGGCAGCCCCGTCGCCTCGGCGATCGCCGCCTCGAAGGCGCGGGGGACCGGGCCGGCGGGCGCGACCCAGCCGGAATCGAGCGCCGACTTGACGGCGCCGAGCTCCCCGCCGGTGAGCTCCGGCGGGGAGAGGAAGAGGGTCGGTGGAGACGCCGAGAGAAGCTGCGGCCGCGCCGCCGGCGTGAAGGGGATGGCACCCGACCTGGGCAGCAGCGGTGAAATGCGTGCCATCGGTAGGCACCTGCAGAACGTTACACTACCCTAAATATGTCGACCCCCTGACCTTCAAGGCGCGAGGCGAAAAATTCCGGATGTGATTCTATTTGTGCGCGTGCTCTTCAGGCTGTTCCAACCTGCTGGCCAGCGCGTCGCGCCTGCCACAACGCGACGAAATCGATCGGTTGCAGCAGCACGGGCGGGAAGCCGCCATCCCGCGTCACCTCGGCCAGGATGTTGCGCGCGAAGGGGAAGAGCAGCCTGGGGCATTCCACCAGCAGGATCGGCTCGAGCAGCTGCGGATCGACGTTGACGGTGAAGATGCCGCAATAGGTGAGCTCGGCGATGAAGCAGGTGCGGTCCTGCGCCTTGGCATCGGCGCGGATCACCAGCACCACCTCGTAGATGTTGGTGGCGCCGTTCGGCTGCTCGAGCTGGCGCGCCTGCACGTCGAGCTGCAGGTCGACCCGCGGCTGCTCGCGCAGCGTCGCGTAGATCTCGGGCGCGCCCGGCACCTCGAAGGAGAGGTCCTTGGTGAACTGCAGGTTCAGCATCAGCTGGCCCGGCGGGCCGGCCTGCGGCGCGGCATTCGGGGCCATGGGCGGCTGGTCGGACATGCGGGCGGCCTTTCGGTGCGGCGTTCGGGTAGCGCGTCTGGCGGGCGCGGTAGCACGCACCGTCCCTGGCCGGAAGCGGGGGCCGCCGGGACGTCAGGGCCTTGGGGACGTCAGGGCTTGACGACCGTCGGGTGGGGGATGCGCCAGGCGATGGCGGCCGGGGCGGGGGCGGTGGGGTCGCAGCGCAGCCACTCGCCGTTCATCAGGCGCTCACCGGTCATGGCCAGGATGAAGCCCCAGTGGGAGACGACGAGCGTGTCGCGCCAGTCCGGCAGGGCCGCCATCTCGGCGCGGAACAGCGCGGCGCGGGCCTCGACCTGGTGGTCCGGCTCCTCGACCGGCGGCCACCAGACCTCGTCGATGTGGCTGAAGTCGAGATGCGGCCAGGCCTCGCCGAGCGCGGTGCGCGGGGTGCCGATGTCGCAGCTGAAGGCGTAGCGCTCGCGCACCGTCGGCGTGATGAGGATCGGCAGGTTCAGCCGCTTCGCCAGGGGCGCCGCCGTCTGCAACGTGCGCGTGTAGGGGGAGCAGACGATGCGTCGGATGCCCTCGCCGGCCAGGGCCTCGGCCGCGGCGGCGGCCTGGCTGTGGCCGAGGTCGGTGAGCTTCGGGTCGGCGATGCCGGGGTCGCGCCGCGTTGCGCCGAAATGAAGGTTGAACTCGCTCTGGCCGTGGCGCAGCAGGATCATGCTCGGGGACCCGGGGGATGCGGTGCCTGGCGCCGGACCGGGCAGGCCTCTCGCCGCCGATACAGGGCGCGCCCCGCGGCGGCAAGGCGGGCCCCGGGCCCCCTCGGCGTTGCGATCCGGGGTCATCGCGCCTAGATACGCGAAAAGGAGTGTGCGATGTCCGGCGGTCTTCCGGTTGAGCTGATCCTCGTGGCGATGGTCGCGGCCTTCCTCGTGCTGCGGCTGCGGAGCGTGCTCGGCCGCCGCACCGGGTTCGAGCGGCCGCCGCAGGCGGAGCCGCGCCCTGCCAACTTCGACCCGCGCGCCGCGGCGCGCCAGGCCGAGCCGGTGGCCGACCAGGCGCCGCCGCCCGCCGGCCGCGCCGCCATCGCGCTGCCGGACCCGCGCAGCCCGGCCGGCCAGGCGCTCGGCCGCATCGCCCAGGCCGACCGCAGCTTCGACCCGCAGGCCTTCGTGGATGGCGCCCAGGCGGCCTTCGGCATGATCGTGCAGGCCTTCGCCGCCGGCGACCGGCAGACCCTGCGCCTGCTGCTCTCCGACGAGACCTATGCCGGCTTCGAGCAGGCGATCACCGCGCGTGAGCAGGCGGGGGAGCGCCAGCGCACCGAGCTGCGCGCCGTGAACGAGGTCGCCATCGACTCGGCCGACCTGCGCGGCAACGTCGCGGACGTCACCGTCCGCTTCGTCACCGACCAGATCAACATCACCACCGCCCGCGACGGCGAGGTGGTGGCCGGCAGCGACGCCGTGACGGAGCTGACCGACATCTGGACCTTCCAGCGCGTGCTCGGCTCGGCCGATCCGACCTGGCGCCTGGTGGCGACCCGCAGCGCCTGACGCCCCTCCGCCGCGTGGCGGGACGCCTGCCGATGGCCTCGGCGCGCCCGTCGCGCGGCAAGCCCCGTCTGCTGGTCGTGTTGGCGCTGGCCCTTGCCCTGGCCTCCACGCCGGCCCACGCCTTCCCCGACCTGCCTGGCTGGGGCGAGGACGACCTCGCTGCTGCCTGGCCCGCGCTACTGGTCTCCTGCCGCCGCCTGGCCGGCACCGCGCCGGGCTGGCAACGGCTGTGCGAGGCCGCGGCCGTGCTTGGCGAGAAGGGCAGCGGTGCGGCCGAGCGGCGTGCCCTGCTCCAGGCGCTGCTGCGCCCGGTCGACCTCGGGCAGGGCCTGCTGACCGGCTACTACGAGCCCCTGCTGCGCGGCAGCCGCAGCCCGGGCGGGCCCTTCCGCACGCCGCTGCGCGGCCCGCCGCCCGATCTCGCCCCCGGCAGCCTGCTGCCCGAGCGCGCCATCATCGAGAGCGGCGCCATCGACCACCTCGCCCGGCCGCTCCTCTGGGTCGATGACCCGGTCGACGCCTTCTTCCTGCAGGTGCAGGGCTCGGGCCGGGTGGTGCTGCCCGATGGCGGGGTGCTGCGGGTCGGCTATGCCGGGCGGAACGGCCAGCCCTATCGCGCCATCGGCCGCATCCTGATCGACCGCGGCGAGATCCCGCGCGAATTCATGTCCATGCAGGCGATCCGCGCCTGGCTCGCCGCCGCCCCGCCGGAGGCCGCACGGGGCCTGCTGCACGCCAACCCGGCCTATGTCTTCTTCCGCCTGCTGGACGGGCTGGCGGCGGAGGAGGGACCCATCGGCACCCTCGGCGAGCCGCTGACGCCGGGGCGATCGCTCGCCATCGATCCCGCCCATGTGCCGCTCGGCGCCCCGGTCTGGATCGTCGCGCGCGACCCGGTGGACGGCACGCCGATCCGCCGCCTGGTGCTGGCGCAGGACACCGGCGGCGCCATCCGCGGCCGGGCCCGCGGCGACCTCTTCTGGGGCTGGGGCGCCGCGGCGGAGCTGCGCGCCGGCCTCATGCAGGACCGCGAGGCGCGCTTCTTCGTCCTGCTGCCGCCACCCATGCCGCCCGCCGGCCCCACCCCTGCCGTCGCCGCGGGTTCCGCCGCGGAGTCGGCGCCCCTAGATTGACAGCATGGCCCCGCCCGCCCAGCCCCGCGTCGCGCTCTTCGTGACCTGCCTCGTCGACCTCTACCGGCCGACGGTCGGCTTCAGCGCCATCCGGCTGCTGGAACAGGCCGGCTGCACGGTGGAGGTGCCGCGCGAGCAGACCTGCTGCGGCCAGCCCGCCTACAACAGCGGCGACCGTGCCACGGCCCGCGACCTCGCCCGCGCCGTGGTGGACGCCTTCCTGCCCTACGACTTCACCGTGGTCCCCAGCGGCTCCTGCGGCGGCATGATCGCGCACCACCTCCCCGGCCTCTTCGCCGACGATCCCGAATACCGCGCCAAGGCCGAGCGGCTGGCGGCGAAGACGCACGAGCTCGTCTCCTTCCTGGCCGACGTCATGGGCGTCGCCGCCGTGCCGGCGCGCTACGAGGGCGTCGTCACCTACCACGACAGCTGCGCGGGCCTGCGCGAGCTCGGCATCCGCGCCCAGCCGCGCGCGCTGCTCGGCAGCGTCGAGGGCCTGACCCTGCGCGAGCTGAAGGATGCCGATGTCTGCTGCGGCTTCGGCGGCACCTTCTGCGTGAAGTACCCCGACATCTCCACCCGCATGGTGGGCGACAAGGTGCGCGACATCGCCGCGACCGGCGCCGGCACGGTGCTGGCCGGCGACATGGGGTGCCTGCTGAACATCGCCGGGCGGATCCGGCGCGAGGGCCTCGACGTGAAGGTGCGGCACGTGGCGGAGGTGCTGGCCGACCGCATCGCCGCCGCGCCCCCCATCGGCGAGGCGGGAGGGGCGGCATGAGCGCGGCATTGCGCGACGCGACGCGGCCGGAGGCGGCGGAACTCGCCGCGCTGATCGGCCAGGTGCGGGGGCAGGGCTTCGCGCGCATCCCCGGTGCGGCCATGGCGCGGCTGCTCGGGCCCGAGGGCGGCGATGCCGCCGCGCTCGACGCCTTCGCCGCCAGCTGGGAGCGGCTGGAGACCGACCGTTTCATGGCCGATGGCGGGCGCTACCGCCGCCGGCGCCACGCCAATTTCTCGCAGGGGCCCGGCATCGCCGGCATCGCGCGGCGCAACCCGCACCGCGCGCATTTCCAGGCGACGGTGCACAACACGCTCAATGGCGGCGTCGACCGCTGGTTCGCCCCGGTCGAGGACGCGGTGGGCGAGAGTGCGCCGGTGCAGGCGCTGCTCGGCCTCGGCCATGCCGTCGCCGATGCGCTGTCGCCGGGCCGCGCCTGGTTCGTGGAGATGCACCAGTTCCGCATCGAGGCCGCCGCCGGCGCCCCCGGCTTCCCGACGCCCGAGGGCGTGCACCATGACGGCGTCGACGTCGTGCTCATCGCCATGCTGGCGCGCACGAACCTGGACGGCGGCGAGACGCTGATCACCGACGATGCCGGGCAGGCGCTGGCGCGCTTCACCCTGCTCGACCGGCTGGACACCGCGCTGGTGGACGACGTGCGGGTGATGCACGGGGTCACGCCGGTGCAGCCCGCCGACCCCGCGCTGCCCTCCTGCCGCGACGTGCTGGTGCTCACCTGGAAGGCGCAGGGCGCAGCGCCCTAACGCGTGGGGCAATCGCCTTACCATGACCGGATTGCGACAATTTAAGCCTGCTCCCACGCGGCGTTGAGGCGCCGCGCGGCATCGTCTCCTCTGTCGTCCTGGTGCCCCTCCGGGGTTCGGACGGACGGCGTTCAGCGGGGGCCATTTCCCGGCAAGCCCCCGTGAGACTGGCCACCTACGGGCGGCCATCGGGCCGGTCGGAG
>CAYNYQ010000256.1:0-1868 GCA_964401305.1 uncultured Acetobacteraceae bacterium
GCAGCTCCTTCAGGTCGAAGGGCTTGGGCAGGTATTCGAAGGCGCCGCGCTGGGCCGCCTTCACCGCGGTCATGAAGGTGGACTGCGCCGACATCACCACCACGCGCAGCTCGGGCCGAACGCGCTTGATGCGGGGGACGAGGTCGAGGCCGTTCTCGTCCGGCATCACCACGTCGGTGATGACGAGGTCGCCCTCGCCGTCCTCGACCCAGCGCCAGAGCGTGCTGGCCGAGGAGGTGGCGCGCACCTGGTAGCCGGAGCGGCCGAGCGCCTGGCTCAGCACGGTGCGGATCGCCCGGTCGTCGTCGGCGACAAGGATGGTGCGGGCCTCGCTCATGGCTGCACCACCTGGCTGTCGGGGGCCGGCATGGCCAGGGAGAGGCGGAAGACCGTGCGGCCGGGCCGGCTGTCGCACTCGATCAGCCCGCCGATGTCGGAGACCAGCTTGGCGACGAGGGCGAGGCCGAGGCCCTGCCCGCCGCGCTTGGTGGTGACGAAGGGCTCGAAGAGCGTGGCGCGCACCGGCTCGGGGATGCCGGGGCCGTTGTCGCGCACGATCACCTGCAGGGGCAGGTGCACGCGTTCCCGCGAGCCCGGCACCGCGATGCGCACGCCGTGATGGAAGGCGGTGGTCAGGACGATCTCCCCATGACTCGGATCAACGGCTTCCGCCGCGTTCTTCACGAGGTTGAGCAAGATCTGGACCAGGATGTCGCGATTGCCCCAGACCGGCGGCAGGGAGGGGTCGTAGTCCTCGACGATGCGCAGATGGGCGGCGAAGCCGGTCTGCGCCACTCGCCGCACATGGTCCAGCGCCTGGTGGATGTTCACCGGCGCCAGCTCCACCGGACGATCGGAGAACATGTCCATCCGGTCCACCAGGCCGCGGATGCGGTCGGCCTCGTCCTGGATCAGCACGCAGAGCTCGCGATCCGCCTCGGAGACGCCGGCCTCGAGCAACTGGGCGGCGCCACGGATGCCGGAGAGCGGGTTCTTGACCTCGTGCGCCAGCATCGCCGCCATGGCCGAGGCGCCGCGCGCCGCGCCGAGGAAGCTGAGCTGGCGGTCCAGCATCTGCGCCGTCGAGCCGTCCTGCAGGGTCAACACCACGCCGCCCGGCATCTCGGGCAGCGGGGCGGCATGGGCGGTGACGCCGCGGCGCCGGAGCCGGGGGCTGTCGAGCGTCAGGTCGTGGTCGGCCACCTGCGCTTCCTGCGCCCGCACCTGGGCGAGCACGCCGAAGAGGCGCGAATCGGGCGGCAGCAGGTCGGAGAGGCGGAGCGCGGCGAGCGAGGCGGCGGAGAGCTGGAAAAAGAGCTCGGCAGCGTTGTTGGCGAAGCGGAAGCGGTTCTCGGCGTCGAGCACCACCGCCGGCAGCGGCAGGGCGGAGAGGATGGCGGCGCAATCGGGCACGCCGATCGCCGCCGCGGCCCGGGTGGCGCCGGCGGCCGGCGCCCGGCGCGGTGCGGCGCTCGGCGCGCGGGCGTGGGGGGGTGAGGAGGCTGCTCATGCCGCGAGCCGCTCCTGTGCCGCGTCCTCGCCATGCGCCAGGCCGCGGGCGTGGAAGGCGGCGCGCACCGCCTCCAGCCCCTTGTCGAGCAGGGGCTGGTAGAAGTCGCGGATCAGCGCCTCGACGGCGGCCGGCGTGTCCACCCGGTTGACCTGAGACCGGAACTCAGCCGAGCCCGGCAGGCCCTTAGAATACCAGGCGACATGCTTGCGCGCGAGGCGCACCCCGGTCTGGCTGCCATGGTGGCTCAGCATCGCGTGGTAGTGCTCGAGAAGCACCTCGAGCTGGGTGGCGAGGGCGGGCTCCGCGGGTTCGGATCCGGTCCGAAGAAAGCCTGCCACCTGGCTCGGAAACCACG
>CAYNYQ010000256.1:1968-7390 GCA_964401305.1 uncultured Acetobacteraceae bacterium
TGATGCATTCCTTCGCGCCATGCGGCGCGGGGCCTTCGCGCCATGCGGCGCAGGGCCTTCGCGCCATGCGGCGCGGGGCCTTCGCGCCATGCGGCGCGGGGCCTTTGCGCCATGCGGCGCGGGGCCTTCGCACCATGCGGCGCGGGGCCTTCGCGCCATGCGGCGCAGGCCCGGCGCGCGGCGCAGGGCGGGACGGCGGGAAGTGCCCCGCCTCAGAGTTCCCCGCGCACCCGCCAGCGGCTAGGCTCGGCGCGATGACCCTGATCGCCGCCCTGCTCACGGCCGCCGGCACCGGCGCCCGCTTCGGCTCGCCTACGCCCAAGCAGTACCTGCCGCTGCTCGGTCGCCCCGTGCTCCGCCATGCCGCCGAGGCGCTGCTGGAGGGCGGCGAGGTCGCGCTGATCCAGCCCGTCTGCGCCGCGGGCGAGGAGGCGCGCGTCGCCGCCCTGCTCGCCGGCCTGCCGGCCCTGCCCCCGGTCGCGGGCGGCGAGACGCGCCAGGCCAGCGTGCGCGCCGGGCTCGAGGCGCTGGCACGGCGCGACCCCGTGCCGGACATCGTGCTGGTGCACGACGCCGCGCGGCCCGTGGTGCCGGCCGGGACCGTCGCCCGCCTGCTCGCCGCGCTCGGGGCGGCGCCGGGCGCCATTCCCGCCCAGCCCGTGGCCGATACGCTGAAGCGCGCCGGGGATGCCGGCATGATCGCCGAGACCGTGCCGCGCGCCGGGCTGCACCGGGCGCAGACGCCGCAGGGCTTCCGCTTCGCCACGCTGCTGGCTGCGCACCGCGCCGCGCCGGCGGGGCTGGAGGCGACCGACGACGCGCAGCTGCTGGAGCTCGCCGGCCAGCCCGTGGCGCTGGTCGCCGGCGCCGAGAGCAACGTGAAGATCACCGTCCCGGAGGACCTCGACCGGGTGGAGGCAGCGCTGATGGCCCGCATGATCCCCCGCATCGGCACCGGCTTCGACGTGCACCGCATCGAGGCCGGGCGGCCGATGGTGCTCTGCGGCGTCACCGTGCCCTGCGAGTTCGGCCTGGAGGGGCATTCGGACGCCGATGTCGGCATCCACGCCCTCTGCGACGCGATCTACGGCGCGCTGGCCGAGGGCGATATCGGCCGCTGGTTCCCGCCCTCCGAGGCGAAGTGGAAGGGGGCGGACAGCGCGCTCTTCCTGTGCCACGCAGCGGAGCGCATCGCCGCGCGCGGCGGCGTGCTGGCCAATGCCGACGTCACGCTGCTCTGCGAGCGGCCGCGCATCGGCCCGCACCGGGATGCGATGCAGGCCCGGCTCGCCGACCTGCTCGGCGTCGAGCCGGGGCGGATCGGCGTGAAGGCGACCACGACCGAGCGGCTTGGCTTCACCGGCCGCGGCGAGGGCATCGCCGCCCAGGCTGCGGCGATGCTGCTGCTGCCGGCCTGAGGGCGGGGACGGCCCCGCCCGCCCTCACCCCACCCGCTCGAGGATGGAGACGTAGTTCGCCACCGCGGCGCCGCCCATGTTGAAAACGCCGCCGAGCCGCGCCTCGGGCAGCTGCATGGCGCCGGCCGTGCCGGTCAGCTGCATCGCCGTCAGCACGTGCATGGAGACGCCCGTCGCGCCGATCGGGTGGCCCTTGGCCTTCAGCCCGCCGGAGCGGTTCACCGGCAGCTTGCCGTCCTTCGCCGTCCAGCCCTCGAGCACGGCGCGGGCGCCCTGCCCTTCCGCCGCCAGGCCCATCGCCTCGTATTCGAGGAGCTCGGCGATGGTGAAGCAGTCATGCGTCTCGACGAAGGAGAGGTCGGTCACGGCGCCGAGCCCGGCCTGGGCCAGCGCCCGGGCCCAGGCCTCGCGCGGGCCCTCGAAGCGGATGATGTCGCGGCTGGCGATCGGCAGGAAATCCTGCACATGCGCCGCGGCGCGGAACCGGACGGCCTTGCCCATCGCGCGCGCCGTCTCGGCATCGGTGATGACCAGCGCCGCGGCGCCGTCACTGACGAGCGAGCAGTCCGTGCGCTTCAGCGGCTTGGCGACATAGGGGTTCTTCTCGCTCTCCTGCCGGCAGAAGGCGTAGCCGAGATCCTTGCGCATCTGCGCCCAGGGATTGTCGACGCCGTTGGCGTGGTTCTTCGCCGCGATCGCCGCCAGCGCGTCGGACTGGTCGCCATGGCGCTGGAAATAGCTCTCGGCGATGCGGGCGAAGACGCCGGCGAAGCCGCCCTCGATCCCCTGCTCGGTCTTGCGGTAGCTGGCGCTCAGCAGGATGTCGCCGATCTTGGGGCCCGGCGTCGCCGTCATCTTCTCCGCCCCGAGCACCAGGGCGAAGCGGCCGCGCCTGGCCGCCAGGAAGTCGAGCGCGCCATGCACCGCGGCGCTGCCGGTCGCGCAGGCATTCTCGTAGCGGGTGATGGGCCGGAACCGCAGCTCCGGCACGGACTGCATGACGAGGGAGGCGGGGAAGCCCTGGTCGGTGAACCCCTCGCCGAAGACGCCGATGAAGCCGGCGTCGATCTCGCCGGGCTCGATGCCTGCATCCTCGATGGCGGCGCGCGCCACGCGGGCCATCAGGCTCTCGATGTCGGGGCAGTCCTCGAGCCGGCCGAAGGGCGAGTGGGCCCAGCCGACGATGCAGGCCTCCGGGGCCCCCTGGGTCGCGTCGCGCATCGGCGTCTCCTCCGGCGGGTGTATCGGGCCGAAGATAGGGCGGGCGCGGCGGCGGGGGAATTCCCGGGCGGGCGGGTTGAGCCCCGCGCCCCCCGGGGCGAGACTGCGCGCCGGACCCGCGCCCCCAGGGGGCAGGACGGCTCCCGGGGACCCGCACCCCGGGCACGATGGCGGGCCGGAGAGGAAACCGCGCCGGATGCGCCGGGCCGGCCGTCGCCGCCCGCCCGCGCCAGGCCACAGCAGGAAGACGCCCCGCCATGAGCTGGCAGCCCGAACTGGACGACCTCGCCCGCCGCCAGGCCATGGCGGAGGCCATGGGCGGCCCCGACAAGGTGAAGCGCCAGCACGATGGCGGGCGGCTGACGGTGCGCGAGCGCATCGGCGCCATGCTGGACGAGGGCAGCTTCCACGAGGTCGGCGCCATCGCCGGGAAGGCCGCCTATGACGCGGCGGGGCGGCTGCAGGACTTCACCCCCTCCAACTGCGTCATGGGCCGCGGCCTGGTCGATGGCCGGCCCGTGGTGATCATCGGCGACGACTTCACCGTGCGCGGCGGCAGCGCGGACGCGACCATCCGCGAGAAGCCCATCATGGCCGAGCGCATGGCGCATGACCTCCGCCTGCCGATCATCCGCATCATCGAGGGCTCGGGCGGCGGCGGCTCGGTGAAGACAATCGAGACGACGGGGCGCGCCAACCTGCCGGGCGGCATCGGGGGCACGCAGCTCTACCAGCTGACGGGCGAGAACCTCTCCCTGGTGCCGACGGTGGGGCTGGGCCTGGGCAGCGTCGCCGGGCTCGGCGCGGCGCGGCTGGCGGCGACGCACTACTCGGTGATGACGAAGGAGACCTCGGCGATGTTCGTCGCCGGGCCGCCGGTGGTGAATGCGCTCGGCCACAACCTGACGAAGGCCGAGCTCGGCGGCTGGGAGATCCAGTGCAAGGCCGGCGCGGTGGACCACGCGGTGGACACCGAGGAGGAAGCCTTCGCCGCGGCGAGGCGCTTCCTGGGCTACCTCCCCTCCTCCGTCTTCGAGCTGCCGCCGGTGACGGCCTGCGAGGACGATCCGAAGCGGGAGGACCAGGCGCTCCTGTCGGTGATCCCGCGCGACATCCGCAAGCCCTACCGCGTGCGGCCGATCATCGAGACGCTGATGGACAAGGGCAGCGTCTTCGAGCTCGGCCGCTGGTTCGGCCGGCCCATCGTCACCTGCCTGGCCCGGCTGAACGGGATGCCGGTCGCGGTGATGGCCGGCGATCCCTTCCACTATGCGGGCTCCTGGACCGCCGACGCCTGCGCCAAGGTGGTGCGCTTCGTCGATCTCGCGCAGGTCTTCCACCTGCCCGTGGTCTACCTGATGGATTGCCCGGGCTTCATGATCGGCCCCGATGCCGAGCGCACCGCGACCATCCGCTGGGGCGTGCGCGCCATGGCGGCGGTGAACCAGACGACCGTGCCCTGGTGCACGGTGATCCTGCGCAATGCCTTCGGCGTGGCGGGGGTGGTGCACCAGCCGCACAGCCGGTTTTCCATCCGCTACGCCTGGCCCTCGGCGCGCTGGGGGAGCCTGCCGCTGGAGGGGGGGATCGAGGCCGCCTACCGCGCCGACCTCGACGCCGCGGAGGACCGCGCGGCCAAGCTCGCCGAGATCGACACCCGGCTGCAGCAGCTGCGCAGCCCGCTGCGCACCGCCGAGGCCTTCTGGGTGGAGGAGATCATCGATCCGCGCCATACCCGCCGCCTGCTGACCGAGTTCGTCGGCCTCGCCGCGCGGCTGATCGAGCCCGCGGTCAGCAGCTTTGGCGTGCGGCCGTGACCTTCTCGCTGCTCGGCCGCTGCGCCCGGACCGGGCAGGTCGGCGCCGCGGTCACCACCTCCTCGATCGCGGTCGGCTCGCGCGTGCCCTTCGTGGCGGCCGGCTTGGGCGGGGTGCTGACGCAGCACCGCACGGATCCGCGGCTCGGGCCGCGCGGCCTCGGGCTGCTGCGCTCGGGCTGCTCGGCGGCGGAGACGGTGGCGGCGCTGGTGGCCTCGGTGCCGCCGGCGCAGGCGGCCTGGCGGCAGCTGGCCGTGCTCGACGCCGCGGGGCGCACGGCGCACCACCACGGCAGCGCGGTGAAGCCGGAGCGGGGTGCGGCGGAGGGGCCGGACGTGATCGCCATCGGCAATATCCTGGCCACGCCCGCGGTGCCGGCGGCGATGCGCGACGCCTTCCTCGCCGCGGCGGACCTCCCGCTGGCCGAGCGGCTGCTGCGCGGGCTCGAGGCCGGCGAGGCGGCGGGGGGCGAGCATGGCGCCGTCACCTCCGCCAGCCTGCTGGTCGCCTGGCGCGAGGACTTCCCCTTCGTCGATCTCCGGGTGGACGAGTCGGCGGCGCCGCTCGCGGCGCTGCGCGACCTCTGGGTGCGCTATGCGCCGCTCGCCGAGGGCTTCCTGCGCCGTGCCCTCGACCCCGACGAGGCGCCGGTGATCTGAACCCGGCGCCGCACTGGACCGGGGCCGCGGCAATGGGCACTCTGGCGCGATGGGCTCGGGGACCAGGGCATGAAGACGCGGGCGGCGGTGGCATGGGCGGCGGGCAAGCCGCTCTCGATCGAGACCATCGAGATCGAGGGGCCGAGGGCCGGCGAGGTGCTGGTCGAGGTCAAGGCCACCGGCATCTGCCACACCGACCAGTACACGCTGAGCGGCCGCGACCCGGAGGGGATCTTCCCGGCGATCCTCGGGCATGAGGGCGCGGGCATCGTGCGCGAGGTCGGCGCCGGCGTCACCACGCTGAAGC
>CAYNYQ010000257.1:0-7367 GCA_964401305.1 uncultured Acetobacteraceae bacterium
GCATTCGTCAGCATCGCCCGCGTCGCCTCCTGCCGGTTCCACCGCAGCACCGCCTCTGAGACCTTCGCCAGCACCGCCGGCGGCACCCCCGCCGGGGCCTGCACGGCCCAGAAGGTCGCGCTCTCGAAGCCCGCGACACCCGCCTCCTCGATGGTCGGGATCTCGGGAAACAGGGGGTGGCGCGTGCGGCTCGTCACCGCCAGCGGCCGGATCGCGCCGCCGGGCGCATGGGCGCGGACGAAGGCGGCCTCCATGAAGTTCACCTGCGCCTCGCCGGCCAGCATCGCCTGCGTCGCCGGCGCGCCGCCGCGGTACGGCACGTGCAGCATGGAAACCCCGGTCAGCGACATGAAGAGCTCGGTCGCCAGGTGGCTGGTGAAGCCGATGCCGGCGGTCGCGAAGGCCAGCCCATCCGGCTTCGCCCTGGCCAGCGCGATCAGCTCGGCGACGGAGGTCGCCGGCACGCTGCGATGCACGACGATGAAGCTCGGCGCCATGGCCATCAGCGCGATCGGCGCGAAGGCCGTCTCGTTGTCGTAGGGCATCGCATAGAGGTGCGGCGCGATGGTGTAGGTGCTGTTGCTCACGATGGTCAGCGTGTGGCCATCCGGGCGCGACCGCGCCACCGCATCCATGCCGATCGTCCCGCCGGCGCCGGGCTTGTAGTCCATCACCACCGGCTGGCCCCATTCGGCTGTCAGGAACTGGCCCAGCGGCCGGCCCATCACGTCGGCCGGCCCGCCCGGCGCGATGGGGCAGAGGAAGGTGATGGCGCGGTTCGGGAAGCTCTCCTGCGCCCGAACCGCGGCGGGCAGCAGCAGCGGCGCGGCGAGCAGGGCGCGGCGGGCCAGGGGGATCGGCATCGGCATGGCAAGGGGCTCCGGCACGGTGGTCGTGGCGGCGCGTGTGCCCGGCGTCTCCCTCTCGCCCCTGTGCTATCCCGCCGCGGCGGTCGCGTCCACCAGCAGGATCTGGCCGAGCGCGTTGATGCTGGCGGTGAAGCCGCGCGGCACCACGGTGGTGGTCTCGTCCTCCACAATCAGCGCGGGGCCGGGGAAGGCCATGCCGGGCGCAAGGGCCGCGCGCTCGTACAGCGCCGCCTCCTCCCGCACGCCGGTCGCGGGGTCGAGCAGGCTGCGCGCGCCGGCCGGCGCCGCGGCGGGCACGGTCACGGGGGCGGCAACGGGCGCCGGCAGCGGCCGATGCGTCGCCAGCGACAGCGTCCAGGTCAGCGCCTCCACCTCCAGCCGCGGGATGGTGCGGCCGAACAGGCCCGCATAGGCCGCATCGAAGCGCGCGCGCAGGTCGGCGGCGTCGATCGCGCCGAGGCCGAGCGGCACCGGGATCTCGTGCCCCTGGCCGCGGTAGCGCATGAAGGCCTGGCGGGTCTCGACCAGCGGCTCCTCCGGCGCGGCGGGGCGCACCACGGCCTCGGCCTCGGCGCGCATGGCGGCAAACAGTGCGCCGAGCAGCCCCGCATCCAGCGCATCGAGCCGCATGGGCCGCGTGCGCACCACCTCATAGGCGATGGGCGCGCGCAGGAAGCCATGCGCCGAGCCGACGCCGGCACCGCGCGGCACCACCACGCGCCGCATGCCGAGCTTGCGCGCCAGCCGCGCCGCATGCAGCGGCGCCGCGCCGCCGAAGGCGATCAGCGTGCGGTCGGCGGTGTCCTTGCCGTTCTCCACGGCATGCACGCGCGCCGCGCTGGCCATGGTCTCGTCCACGATCTCGGCGACGCCGGCCGCAGCACCCGCGGCATCGAAGCCGAGCGGCGCGCCGAGGGCGGCCAGCGCCGCCGCCGCGCGGTCGAGGTCGAGCGGGATGGAGCCGCCGGCGAAGCGCCCGGGATCGAGCCGGCCCAGCGCCGCATCGGCATCCGTCACCGTGGGCTCGGTGCCGCCGCGTCCGTAGCAGGCGGGGCCAGGGACGCTGCCGGCGCTGTCCGGGCCGACCTCGATGCGCCCCAGCGCATCGGCGCGCGCGATGGAGCCGCCGCCGGCGCCGATCTCGACGAGCTCGATCACCGGGATGCGCACGGGCAGGCCGCTGCCCTGGATGAAGCGATAGGCGCGCGCCACCTCGAACTGGCGGGACCGCTGCAGCTCCAGCGCGTCGAGCAGCGTCAGCTTCGCCGTGGTGCCGCCCATGTCGAAGGCGACGGCGCGGTCGAGCCCGTTCTCGGCGGCGATGTGCTGGGCCAGGATGGCGCCGCCGGCCGGGCCGCTCTCCACCAGGCGCACGGGGAAGCGCCGCGCCGTCTCCACCGTGGTGACGCCGCCCGAGGACATCATCAGCAGCAGCGGCCCCGGGATGCCGGCCTCGCGCAGCCCCGCTTCCAGCCCGCCGAGATAGCGGTCCATCAGCGGGCGCACATAGGCATTGGCGATGGTGGTGCTGGCGCGCTCGTATTCGCGAATCTCCGGCGCCACTTCGCAGGACAGGGAGAGGGCGACGTCGGGCAGTTCCTCGGCCAGGATCGCGCCGGCGCGGCGCTCATGCGCCTCGTTGGTGAAGCTGTGCAGGAAGCAGACGGCGAGCGACCGGATGCCCGCGGCGCGCAACTGCCGGGCGGCATCCCGCAGCGCCGCCTCGTCCAGCGGCAGAAGCACCGCGCCGTCCGCGGCGACGCGCTCCGGCACTCCGAGGCGGAGGTTGCGCGGCACCAGCGGCTCCGGCCGCTGCATCAGCAGGTCGTACTGGTCGAAGCGGTGCTCCCAGGCGATCTCGACGGAATCGCGGAAGCCGGCGGTGGTCACCAGGCCGGTCCTGGCCCCCTTGCGCTCGATCAGCGCATTGGTGGCGAGCGTCGTGCCGTGCACCACGAGGCCGACGGCGGCGGGCGGGACGCCGGCCTCGGCCAGGATGCGCCGCGTCCCCTCCAGCACCGCCTGCTCGGGCGCGGCGGGGGTGGTGAGCAGCTTCGTGGACCAGCTGCGTGCCGTCGTCTCCAGCACGAGGTCGGTGAAGGTGCCGCCGATGTCGACGGCAAGTCTGGCCGTGCTCAATCGCTGTCCACCCGGATGTTGCCGTCGCGCACGACCTTGGCCCAGGTTTCGGAATCGCGGCGCAGGAAGGCGAGGTAGTCCGCCACCGGCAGGGTCGCGGGATGCAGGCCGGCATCGTCGAAGCGCCTGGCCGTCGCCGGGTCGGCCAGCACGCGTCGGACGCGTTCCGAGAGCAGGGCGACGATCGGGTCCGGCGTCGCCGGCGGTGCCGCGAGGCCGTACCAGTTCTCCGCCTGGTAGCCCGGCAGCGCCTCGGCGGCGGCGGGCGTGGTCGGCAGCAGGCGCCAGCGCTCGGGCGAGGTCACCGCGATCGCGCGCGCCTGGCCGCCCTGGATCAGCGTCAGCGTCGCCGGGTCGCCGAAATAGGCATCGACGACGCGCGCCGCGAGGTCGTTCAGCGCCGGGCCGGTGCCGCGATAGGGGATGTGGGTCATGCGCAGACCCGACATCTGCTTGAAGAGCTCGCCGGTGAGATGCTGGCTGGTGCCGATGCCGCCCGAGGCCCAGCGGATGTCCTGCTGCCGGCCGAGGGCGAGGAAGCCGGCGAGATCCTGCGCCGGCAGGTCGGTGCGCACGGCGAGGATGAAGGGCATGCGCACCAGGCGCGTGACGTGGCGCAGCGCGAAGGCGTCATAGGGCAGGCGGCGCAGATGCGGCCCGGCGGTGAGCGTGCCGGCGCCGGTGAGGCTGAGCGTGTAGCCGTCCGGCGCGCTGCGGGCCATGGCCTCCACGCCGATCACGCCGCCGGCGCCGCCGCGGTTCTCGACGACCACGGGCTGGCCGAGGTCGCGCGCCAGCGGCTCGGCGAGCAGGCGCGCGGTGAGGTCGACGCCGCCGCCGGGCGGGAAGGGCGCGATCAGCCGGATCGGGCGGCTTGGGTAGTCGCCCTCCGCCGCCGCGGCGCGGCGCAGCGTGGGCAGGAGAAGCCCGGCGGCAACCAGGAAGCGGCGGGAGAGGCGTGCGCTCGGCATCGGGCGGGTACTCCGGATGCCGCCAGCCTAGCACCCTGGCGCCGCGGCGGAAGCCGCCGCGGGGCGCCCGCAGGCGGGGCGGGTCGGACCGCCCCGCCGCGTCGGGTCAGGAGAAGATGACGAAGTCGCTGGTCTGCAGCAGCAGGACGCCGTTGAGCTGCGCGATCGCCACCGAGTCGCTGCCGCCCATCCCATCGACATCCCAGAACAGGGTGGAGTTCGTGGTGTTGAAGATGAACTGGCCGTCGCCGGCGGCCGATGTGGCGGTGCTGCCGGCCTGCACCACGAGCTGGCCCGCGGCGAGCGGCGTCGAGGCGACAAGGCCGCCGCCGAAGCCGGAGGCCGAGAAGGAGAGCTTGTCGGCACCGATGACGAAGTCGGTGATCCGGTCGCGGCCCTCCGTGGCGGCGCTGTAGAGGAAGATATCGGCGTTGAACCCGCCCGAGAGCGTGTCCCGCCCGGCGCCGCCGTTCAGGATGTCGGCGCCACTGCTGCCGATCAGCCGGTCGCCGCCGCTCCCGCCGTTCAGGATGTCGTTGCCGCTCGAGCCGGTCAGCGTGTCCCTGCCATTGCCGCCGTTCAGCACGTCGTCGCCGGAGCCGCCGTCGATCGTGTCCATGCCGTCCCCGGTCGTGATCACGTCCAGGCCGTCGCCGGCGTTGACCTCGATCGCGGTCTTCGTCGCCGTCGGGGTGGCGAAGGCCAGCAGGTCGACGCCGGTCGAGCCAGTGACGACCAGCGTCTCCAGGCCCTGGACGTCGAGATTGCCGCCGCCGCCGCCGACGACGAGCTCCAGCCTGCCGAGCAGCGCCCCGTCGCTGGCGACGATCCGGTCGAAGCTGGCGAGCTGGCTGTTGGCGAGCGTCAGCACGTCGCCGTCGAGCGCAAGGTTCTCCAGGTTCTGCAGCACAGCACCGAAGATGTTGATGCTGCCGACCGCGTCGAAGGTGTCGAAGCCGCCGCCGCCATCGACCGTGTCGAGGACGGTGGCGCTTACCACCCGGAAGAGGTCGTTGTCGGCACCGCCGCGCGCCACGCCGAGGCTGGTGCCGCGCACGATGAGCGTGTCGGCGCCGGCGCCGCCGTTCAGCGAGTCGGTGCCACCGCCTTCGCCGTCCAGCGTGTCGTCGCCGTCCCCGCCGGTGAGGGTGTCGCTGCCGGCGCCGCCGAGCAGGCTGTCGTTGCCGCCATTGCCGCTCAGCACGTCGATGTCGGCGCCGCCCTCGAGCGTGTCGTCGCCGTCGCCCGTGCTGATGACGTCGAAGCCGGCATCGGCAACCACGCGGATGTCGGTGGCGATGCCCGGCGTGGTGAAGGTGAGGAGGTCCACGTCGGTGCTGCCGAAGACGGTCAGGCGCTCGAGCCCCACCACGTCCACGGATGCGGCGCCGCCGCCGACCATCTGCAGCTGCGTCTCGGTCGTGCCGCCGGCGCCGGTGACGGCGTCGAAGGTGTTGAGCTGCAGCGCCGAGAGCTGCACGCCGTCGACGAAGAGGGCCAGCGTCTCGATGTCCTGGATCGTGGCGCCGAAGATGTTCGCCAGCGACGGCGCGACGAGCGTGTCCTGGCCGTCGCCGCCGTTCAGCGTGTCGAGGAAGCCCGCCGAGACCAGCTCGAAGGTGTCGTCGCCGGTGCCGCCCGCGTAGCTACCGCCCAGCACCGCGCGGACGATGAGCAGGTCGTCATCCGCGCCGCCGTCCAAGTCATCGGCACCGCCGCCCTCGCCGTCGAGCGTGTCGTTGCCGGCGCCGCCCGCCAGGACATCCTCGCCGTCGCCGCCGAGGAGGGAATCGTCGCCGTCGCCCGTGGTGATGACGTCGACGCCACTGCCCGCGGAGACCGTGATGTCCGTCGCCGCGCCGGAGAAGAAGGAGAGGAAGTCATTGCCGCCCGATCCCTGCACCTCGAGCGTGGCGAGCCCGGTGACCTCGGTCACGGCGAGACCGCCGGCGATGACCGCGATCCGCCCGAGCGGCGCGCCGTCGTCGCTCACGATATGGGTGAAGGCGTCGAGCTGCTGGGCGGTCAGGGTAAGCAGGTCGCCGTCGAGGGCCAGGTTCTCGATGCCCTGGATGGTCGCACCGAGGATGTTCACCGCGCCGTTCGCATCGAAGGTGTCGATGCCGCTGCCGCCATCCACCGTGTCGAGCAGGCCGAGGCTGATCACGTCGTATCGATCGTTGCCGGCGTCGCCGTTGTAGGTTCCTCCAAGCTGGGCCTGGACGATCAGCAGGTCGTCATCATCCCCGCCGCTCAGCACGTCGGTGCCCGAGACGCCCGAAACCAGCGTATCGTTGCCACTGTCGCCGAGCAGCAGGTCCCTGTCACCCGCCCCGAAGATCGAGTCGTTGCCCGCGCCGCCGTTCAGCAGGTCGTCGCCGCTGAAGCCGAAGAGCGAGTCGTCGCCGTCGCCGCCCGAAACGATATCCACGCCGGTGCCGCCGTCGGCCGTATCGTCGCCGCCGCCGAGGTTGATGACGTCGTTGCCGTCGCCGCTCGAGATGGTGATGTCCGTCGTCACCGGGCCGGCGGTCGTGAAGGTCAGCAGGTCGATGGCCGAGGAGCCGGTGACGATCAGGCTCGCGAGCTCCGTCACCTCGATGCTGGCCGCTCCGGTGCCGACGAGGCTCAGGACGCCGGTATCCGCGGTGCCGGACCGGACGATGCGTGCAAACTGGTCGAGCTGGGCGTGCCCGAGCGTCAGGTTGTCGCCGTCAAGCGCCAGGTTCTCGACGTTGACGATGGTGAGGCCGAACAGGAACACAGCGCCGTCGGCATCGAGCGTGTCGGTTCCGAGGAAGCCGTCGACGATGTCGCCGGGGCCGGTCGTCACCACGCGGAAGAGATCGTCGCCGAGATTGCCCTGGAAGACCGAGGCGCCGCCGATGCGGACGATGATCACGTCGTTGCCGTCGCCGCCGTCGAGCGTATCGAAGCCGCCGCCGCCGTCGAGCGTGTCGTTGTCGGCGCCGCCGGCGAGGCTGTCGTTGCCCGCGCCGCCGTCGAGGCTGTCGTTGCCGGCGCCGCCTGCCAGCGTGTCGTTGTCGGCCCCGCCCAGCAGGGTGTCGTTGCCGTCGCCGGTGGCGACGAGGTCGTTGCCGCCATTGCCGACGACCTGGATGTTCGTCTTCGTCGCGGTCGAGGTGAAGAGGGTCAGGACATCGGCGCTGCCGGAGCCCGAGACGTTGAGCGTGGTCAGGCCCTGCACGTCGAGGATGGCGCCGGTGCCGCTCAGCAGGTTGATCGCGCCCGTGGTGTCGGCTCCCGCCTGCACGATGCGCAGGAAGGCGGCGAGCTGCGATCCGCCGAGGGTCAGCACGCTGGAATCAAGCGCCAGGTTCTCGAGGCCCTGGAGGGTGGCGCCGAAGATGTTGATCGCGCCCTGCGC
>CAYNYQ010000258.1:0-7347 GCA_964401305.1 uncultured Acetobacteraceae bacterium
GGCCACACGCTGCTGCTGAGCAACACCAGCACGATGACGGTGAACCACCTGCTCTACAAGGATGCGCGCTACCAGCCGTTGCGCGACCTGCTGCCGGTCGCCAGCATCACGGTCAGCCCCTTCATCCTTGTGATCAACGCGAAGAACCCGCGCCTGCAGGGCGTGAAGACGCTGCCGGACCTGGTGGCGCGGGCGAAGCAGGAGCCGGGGCGGATCACCTACGGCTCGGCCGGCATCGGCAACCTGCAGCACCTGAACATGGAGCTGCTGCTGAAGCAGGCCGACATCCAGATGCTGCACGTGCCCTATCGCGGCTCCTCCGTCGCCACCAACGCGCTGGTCGCCGGCGAGGTGGACGTGGTGCTGGAGACGCCGACCACCGGCGGCCCCCTGGTGCAGGCCGGCACCTTCGCCGCGCTGGCCACGACCGGCGCGACGCGCTGGCGCGACCTGCCCGCGGTGCCGACGGTGGCGGAATCCGGCCATCCCGACTTCACCGCCACCTTCTGGAACGGCCTGGTGGCGCCGGCGAACACCCCGCCCGCGCTGATCGAGCGCCTGCACGGACTGATGCGCCAGGCCGCGGAGGCGCCGGAGGCACGCCGGCTGCTGCTGGCGCAGGGCGACATCATCGTGCTCGACCCGGCGCGTTTCCGCGAACGCATCGCCATCGACATCGAACGCAACGCCGCGGTGATCAAGGCCGCCGGGATTGAGATGCAGTAGGCATGGACGCGGACAGCTTCGACTTCATCGTCACCGGCGCGGGCTCGGCCGGCGCCGTCGTCGCGGCGCGGCTCTCCGAGGGCGGCAAGCACAGCGTGCTGCTGCTCGAGGCCGGGCCGCCCGACCGCAACCCGTGGATCCACATCCCGCTCGGCTTCGCGCGCACCTACGTCAATCCGCAGGTGAACTGGAAGTTCGAGACCGCGCCGCACCCGCAGCTGAACGGGCGCACCATGTACGCCCCGCGCGGCAAGACGCTGGGTGGCACCAGCTCCATCAACGGCATGGTCTACATGCGCGGCCATGCGCGCGACTACGACGAGTGGCGCCAGCGCGGCTGCACAGGCTGGGACTACGACAGCGTGCTGCCCTTCTTCCGCAAGGCCGAGAACCAGACGCGCGGCGAGGACCGCTTTCACGGCGTCGGCGGGCCGCTCACCGTCTCCGACCAGCCCTCCACCTCCGAGCTGACCGAGGCAATGATCGCCGCCGCCGAGCAGGCCGGCATCCCGCGCAACCCGGACTTCAACGGCGCGCAGCAGGAGGGCGCCGGCTACTACCAGACCACCACCAACAACCGCCGGCGCTGGAGCACCGCCAAGGCATACCTTGTGCCGGCCATGGGGCGGCCGAACCTCGAGGTGCGCACGCTCTGCCAGGCAACGCGCGTGCTGATCGAGGACGGGCGCGCGACGGGCGTGGAGTACCGCTCGCCGCGCGGGATCGAGACGGTGCGCGCGCGGCGGGAGGTGATCGTCTCCGGCGGCGCCTATGGCTCGCCGCAGCTGCTGCAGCTCTCGGGCCTCGGGCCGGCGGAGCACCTGCAGGCCATGGGCATCGCGGTGGTGCGGGACATGCCGGCGGTGGGCGCCAACCTGCACGACCATTTCGCCATCTACATGCAGTGGCGCTGCACCAGGCCGATCACCTTCAACGATTTCGAGCGCAGCTGGCCGCGCAAGATCGCCGCGGCCATGCAATACGCCCTCACGCGCGGCGGGCCGATGGCGGTGAACGGCATCCGCGCCGGCCTCTTCACCCGCACGGATGCGCGGCTGGAACGGCCCGACCTGCAGATCAACCTCCTGGAATGGAGCACGCTCGAGCGATCGGCGACGCGCGTGGTCGCACATCCCTTCCCCGGCTTCACCCTCTGCCCCGTGCATCTCACGCCGGACGGGCGCGGCACGGTGCGGCTGGCCTCGCCCGATCCGCTGGCGCCACCGGCGATCACCTTCGGCTTCCTCGGCAGCGACTACGACATGCGCGCGATGGTCGCCGGCATCAGGCTGGCCCGGCGCATCGCCGCGCAGCCGGCGATGCAGCCCTACAACGGTGGCGAGATCTTCCCGGGTCCGGACCACGAGGCGGATGCCGATCTCGAGCGCTTCGTGCGCGAGGCGGGGCTGACCAACCACCACCCGGCGGGCAGCTGCGCCATGGGCACGGGCACGAACAGCGTGGTCGACCCGCGGCTGCGCGTGCATGGCGTGGCGGCGCTGCGCGTTGCCGATGCCTCGATCATGCCGGCGGTGGTCGCAGGAAACACCAATGCACCCTCGATCATGATCGGCGAGAAATGCGCGGCGATGATCCTGGAGGACGCCCCGGCGTGACCTTCCTGGTCGGCAATGGCGCCGGCTTCTCCGGCGACCGGGTCGATGCGCCGATTCCCGTCGTGCGGACGCTGGTGCGCCGTGGCCTGCCGGCGGCGCTCTTCTTCGAGACGCTCGGCGAGCGGACGGTGGCGCTCGCGCAGCTGGAGCGCCGGCGCGACCCCGCGCTCGGCTACGAGCCGATGCTCGAGCGGTTGCTGGAGCCGATCCTCGCCGACTGCTTCCGGCACCGCATCCCGATCCTCGGGAACTTCGGCGCCGCCAACCCGCCGGCGGCGGCGGCGCTGGTGGCCCGACTGGCGCTGCGGCTCGGCCTGCCCGAGCTCAAGGTCGGGCTGGTGACGGGCGACGACGTGATGGGCTCGATCGCGCTCGACCAGCTGCCGGTGCACGAGGCGGATGGCAGCATCGATACGCGCTCGGCGCGCCTCGTCGCGGCCAATGCCTATATCGGCGCCGAACCGCTGGTGCGCGCGCTGGCGGCCGGCGCCGACGTGGTCGTGGCGGGCCGAACCTCGGACCCCGCGCTCGCCATCGCGCCGCTGGTGCACCATTTCGGCTGGGGCTGGGAGGATTGGCGCATGCTCGCCGTCGGCGCGGCCTGCGGCCACCTGCTGGAGTGCGGCAGCCAGGTCACCGGCGGCGTGTTCTGGGACCCCGGCGTGAAGGACATCCCCGACCCCGCCAATATCGGCTTCCCCGTCGCGGAGGTCACGGCCGAGGGCGGCCTCGTCATCACCAAGGCGGAGGAGACGGGCGGCCTCGTCGACCTACGGACGGTGAAGGAGCAGCTGCTCTACGAGCTGCACGATCCCGCGCGCTACGTCACGCCGGACGTGGTGCTGGACATCAGCGGCTGCACGCTGGAGCAGGTCGGGCAGGACCGCGTGGCGGTGCGCGGCCTCGCCGGCCATCCGCGGCCGGAGAGCCTGAAGGTGACGGCGAGCTTCGAGGGGAGCTGGCTCGGCGAGGGCGAGGTTTCGGTCGCCGGCCCGAATGCCCTGGCCCGTGCGCGCGCCACGGCCGAGGTGCTGCTGCAGCGCCTGGCGCTGCGGGGGCTGCCGGTGCGCGCGCGCGTCGACCTGATCGGCGTCGCCAGCGTGCACGACAACGACGACGGCGCCCTCTGGCGCGGCTATGCGGGGCCCGAGCCGCCGGAGGTACGCATCCGCCTCGCCGCCGAGGGTGCCGACCGCGACGCGGTCGACCAGGCGGCGCGCGAGGTGCTGGCGCTGCTCTGTTGCGGCACCGCCGGCACCGGTGGCGCGCGCTGGCGCCTCACGCCGCGCATCCTGACGCGCAGCTACCTGGTGCTGCGCGAGCGCGTGCCCACGGCCGTCTCCGTCCGCGCGGCGCGGGAGTTCCCGGCATGAGGGAGGTGCCGCTGCACGCGGTTGCGCACAGCCGGGCCGGCGACAAGGGCAACCGGCTGAACCTCTCGCTGATCCCCTATGACCCGGCGCACTACGCCGCGATCGCCGAGCAGGTGACGGAGGAGAGGGTGCTGGCGCTGTTCCGGCACCGCGGGGCGACGCGCGTCACGCGCTACGACCTGCCGCTGCTGCATGCCTTCAACTTCGTCGTCGACGACGTGCTGGAAGGCGGGGTGAACGGCAGCCTGAACCTCGACGGCCATGGCAAGACCCATTCCTTCCGCCTGCTCGGGCTGACGCTCCGTCTTCCCTGAACCGCGGCGGGGCCCGCGCGTTGCCGAAGCGCCATGACCTATTTCATGTTCGCGACCGGCATAGAGAACAGCAACCCGACCATCGAGGGAGGTCGGGTGCGGCGCGACCAGATGGCCGAATGCGGCCATTACGAACGCTGGCGCGAGGACTTCGCGCTGGTGCAGGAGCTGGGTTGCGGCTTCCTGCGCTACGGCCCGCCGCTGCACCGCACGCTGCTCGGGCCCGGGCGCCACGACTGGTCGTTCGCCGACGCGACCTTCCCCGAGCTGCTGCGGATGCGCATCGTCCCGATCGTCGATCTCTGCCATTTCGGCGTGCCGGACTGGATCGGGAATTTCCAGAACCCCGACTTTCCGGCGCTCTTCGCCGCCTATGCCCGTGCCTTCGCCGAGCGCTTCCCCTGGGTGCAGCTCTATACGCCGGTCAACGAGATGTACATCACGGCCGTCTTCAGCGCGAAGTACGGCTGGTGGAACGAGCAGCTCGCCTCCGACCATGGCTTCGTCACGGCGCTGAAGCACGTGGTGAAGGCCAATGTGCTCGCCATGCGGGCGATCCTCGAGGTGCGGCCCGACGCCATCTTCATCCAGAGCGAATCTTCGGAGTACTTCCACGCCGACAGCCCCGCCTCCATCGCCCCGGCGGAGCTGCGCAACGCCGAGCGCTTCCTCTCGCTCGACCTCAACTACGGTGGCCGCGTCGACAGCGGCATGTACGAGTACCTGATGGACAACGGCATGACGCGGGAGGAGTACCGCTTCTTCCACGAGCACCGGCTCAAGCGCTGGTGCGTGATGGGCAACGACTACTACGCCACCAACGAGCATCTCGTCTCGGCCGACGGCAGCACGCGCGACGCCGGCGAGGTCTTCGGCTACGCCACCATCACGCGCCAGTACTACGATCGCTACCGCCTGCCAGTGATGCACACCGAGACGAACCTCAAGGAGGGGCCGAGCGGCCATGAGGCCGTGCAATGGCTGTGGAAGCAATGGGCCAATGTGCTGCGCGTCCGCAATGACGGCGTGCCGGTCGTCGGCTTCACCTGGTACTCGCTGACCGACCAGGTGGACTGGGATACCGCGCTGCGCGAGTGCAATGGCCGCGTCAATCCGCTCGGCCTCTACGACCTCGACCGCAGGCCCCGGCGCGTCGGTCATGCCTACCGCAAGCTGATCGCGGATTGGCGCGACGTGCTGCCGGCGCAGAGCCTCTGCCTGCAGGTGCCGGTGCGCATGCTGCGCGAGCGGGACGGCTGGCCCGAGGGCGAGGGCGAGGACAGCCCCGAACGCCTGCAGGCGCGGACGCCGGCAGAGCCGGCCGTGCCCGACCCGGGCGCGTGACCCTGCTCGACGCGCAGCGTGCCGGAAACGTTGCGGCGGGTACAGCGAACGAAGACGATCCTAAGCCCGGACCGCAACGGTTCCGGCGCTCACGCTTTCGCGTGCCGGAGCAACCGGGCGTGTGCGCGCGGCGTTTGCCCACCGTCGGTGCCCTCAGGCGTCCGTGCCCTGCCTCGCTGGCGGGCGAGGGTGAGCCGCATTGTCCGGCAGTTGCCGGTCTCTCCCGTGGCCGTCAGGCCCGTACCGAAGGTAGGATCCATGACCGAGGCCCGCCCGGGCTCCGCGGCAACCCCGTTTGCGCCCCGCGCGGGCGGGGCATCGCCGCGGGACCTGCTGCTCTGCCTGTCGCATCTGCGCTGGGATTTCGTCTTCCAGCGTCCGCAGCACCTGCTGACGCGCGCCGCGCGCCAGCGCGACGTGATCTTCTTCGAGGAACCCCTCCACGACCCGGATGCCGCCGGGCCGTGGCTCGACCTGCGGCCCGTCGCCGAGGGGATCACGGTGGCGGTGCCGCATCTGCCGCCTGGTCTCGATGATGCCGCCGAGGTTGCCGCGCAGCAGGTCCTGCTGGAGGACCTGCTGGCGCAGGCCGGCATGGGTGGCCGTCGGCTGATCGCATGGTTCTATACGCCGATGGCGCTCTCCTTCGCCGGCGGGATCGCGGCTGATCTCGTCGTCTACGACTGCATGGACGAGCTGTCGCTGTTCCGCGGCGCGCCGCCGCACATGGTGGAACTCGAACGGCGCCTGCTCGCGCGGGCCGACCTGGTCTTCACCGGCGGCCGCAGCCTCTACGAGGCGAAGCGTAGCCGCCATCCCCGCGTGCACTGCTTCCCCTCCTCCATCGATGCGGCGCATTTCCGCGCCGCGCGCGACGGCAGCCTGCCCGAGCCGGCGGAACTGTCGGAGGTCCCGCATCCGCGCATCGGCTTCTTCGGCGTCGTCGACGAGCGCATGGATCTCGGCCTCATCGCTGCGCTGGCCGAGGCACGCCCCGGCTGGTCCTTCGTCATGGTCGGGCCGGTGGTGAAGATCGATCCCGCGACCCTGCCGCGGCCGCGCAACCTCCACTGGGTCGGCGGGCGGCGCTACGAGGCGCTGCCGGCCTGGCTCGGCAGCTGGGATGCGGGCTTCATGCCCTTCGCGCGCAACGAGAGCACGCGCTTCATCAGCCCGACCAAGACGCCGGAATTCCTGGCGGCCGGGCTGCCCGTCGTCTCCACGCCGATCACCGACGTGGTGCGGGACTGGGGGCCGGAGGGTGCCGGCCTCGTCGCCATCGCCGCCGACGCCGAGGGTGTCCTTCGCGCGATCGAGCGGATGCTCGGCGCCGATGACCGCGCCGCCTGGCTCGCCCGCGTCGATGTCGTGCTCGCCCGCCAGTCCTGGGACCTTACCTGGCAGGCCATGGCGAGGCTGCTCGAGGCGGCGCTGTCCGCCCCCGCCGATGCCGCGGTCGCAACCCCCGTCCTGCTCCGGAGTGCCCCCTGATGTACGACTGGCTCATCGTCGGCGCAGGCTTCGCCGGCAGCGTCCTCGCCGAACGCATCGCCACGCAGCGGCGCGAGCGGGTGATGCTGATCGACCGGCGGCCGCATATCGGCGGCAACGCCTATGACCACCGCGATGCGGCGGGCCTGCTGATCCACCGCTACGGCCCGCACATCTTCCACACCAACTCGCGGCAGGTGTTGGACCATCTCTCGCGCTTCACCCGCTGGCGCCCCTATGAGCACCGCGTACTGGCCGATGTGCGGAGCCCGCTCGGCGGCGAACGGGTGCGCGTGCCGGTCCCGATCAACCTCGACACCATCAACCGGCTCTATGGCCTGTCCCTCGGCGAGGAGGCGGTCGAGGCCTGGCTCGCCGCGCGCGCCGAGCCGGCGGCGGAGATCCGCACCAGCGAGGATGTCGTCGTCTCCAAGGTCGGGCGCGAGCTCTACGAACTCTTCTTCCGCGGCTACACGCGCAAGC
>CAYNYQ010000259.1:0-3034 GCA_964401305.1 uncultured Acetobacteraceae bacterium
CGGCCGCCCCGCCACCCGCCAGCGGTGCCGCGAGGCGCCCGGCTGCCGGCGCCGCCGCCGGGTAGAGCCGCGCCGCGATCGCCAGCTTGCCCGCGCAATCGACCGTGCAGCGCAGCGCCCAGAGCGCCGCCACCCCCGCGATGCCGCCCCCGGCCCAGAGCAGCAGCGCGGCCAGCGGCAGGAAGACCAGCGCCTGGGCCAGGGCGAAGCGCGCCGTCGCGTCCGGCCGGCCGATCGCGTCCAGCAGCGCCGCCGGAGCGAAGGCGACGCAGGAGAAGAAGACGCCGACCGCCAGGATGCGCAGCACCAGCGCGCCGCCCTCGGCGAATTCCGCGCCGAGCCAGAGCCGCAGCAGGATCCAGGCCGCGCCGGCCAGCACCAGGCAGGCCGGCAGCACCAGCGCGGCGATCGCCAGCGCGCCGCGGCGCAGCAGCTCCGCGGTCTCGGCGGCGCGGGCGGCGAAGGACCCCGCCATCGCCGGCAGCAGCGCCTGCGCCACCGCCACCGGCAGGATCCAGGCGCGCATCACGAGGTCGAGGGGCGTGGCGTAGAAGGCGACGGCGGTCAGCGAGGCCAGCGCCCCGATCAGGAACCGGTCGGCATAGGTCAGCGCCTGGGTGATCAGCCCCGCCGCCGTCATCCAGCCGCCGAGCCGCAGCAGCGGCACGACGAGGCGCGGGCGGAGGCCGCGGAAGACCGGCAGGCCCGGCGGCAAAGCGCGGCGCACCAGCACGGCATAGGCGAGGGTCATCGCCAGGCGGCAGGCGACGAGGGCCAGCATCACGCCGACCAGGCTGTCCCAGACCAGCAGGGTCAGCAGCGGGCCGAGATAGTAGAAGGCGCTGACCGGCATGGTGACGAGGTTCGCCTCGCGGAAGCGCTGGTAGGCCGCGAGCACGCCCCAGAGCGCGGCATTCACCACGACCAGCGGCGCCGCGGCGACGAGGATGCGCATCGCCGCCACCGCCTCCGCCTGCAGCGCGGGCGGCACCCGCAGCAGGCCGTGCACCAGCCAGGGGATCGCCGCCCAGGCGAGCGCCGCGGCGCCGAGGCTGATCGCCAGCAGCGTCGCCAGGGCGGCGCCGACCAGCGCCGGCGCCTCCTCCGCCCGGCCGGCTCCGAGTCGCTCGGCGATGCTGCGCGTCAGCGCCTGGCCGACGCCGAGGTCGAAGACCCCGAAGACACCGACCATCGCCAGCGCCAGGGTGAAGAGGCCCCAGCGCTCGATGCCCATCAGCGCGACCAGGGCCGGCGTCAGCGCCAGGGCCAGCAGCAGCGGCAGCCCGCGCCCGGCGGCGTTCCAGGCCACGCCGGAGGCGAGCGAGCGGCGCCCGCCGCCGGCGCGGTCCTGGTCGGTCGGGGTGTCTGCGGCGGTCATCGCGCGGGGTTCGGCCTGTTGCCCGGGAAGGGGGGAGGGAGGCGGAGGGTCCCGCCGGGCCTGCGGTCCGGGGCGGCATAGCACGGGCCGGGTCGCGGCGGGCCAAAGGCGATGCATGCGCGGGCGGTGGATGGCGGGAGCGGCGCATGCCCGGGGCGGCGCGACGCCGGTCCGCCCCGCCTCATCGCCACCCCGATGCCGGCCGGCGCGGCGCCGTCCTGCGGCTGCTCCGTGCCGGCGGGTGGACCGGGGAGCGGGGGCCGCCGGCGCCCGGTCGTGGAGCGCGGGCAGGCCGATGCGCCGCCGGGCAGGGCGGCGCCAGCCGCCGCGCCCCGGGGTCCGCGCTCAGTAGGCGCCGCGGCGCGCCAGCACGGCGATCGGGGTCCGCAGCAGGATGCGCATGTCGGTCCAGAGCGAGGGCGTGGTGGCATAGGCCACGTCCAGCGCCACCCGGGCGGCGTAGGTGACGTCGTTGCGGCCGCTGATCTGCCATGGGCCCGTGATCCCGGGCCGGACCGAGGCATAGTGCGCCGCGGCCGCCGCGCCGTAGTGCTGGTCGAGCTCGGCCTCGGTGACCGGGCGGGGCCCGACGAGGCTCATCTCGCCGCGCAGCACGTTGATCAACTGCGGCAGCTCGTCGAGGCTGGTGGCGCGCAGCAGGCGCCCGATGCCGGTGATGCGCGGATCCCGCTTCAGCTTGCGCGTCGCCTCCCACTCGGCGCGGGCGGCGGGGTCGCTCTCCAGCAGCGCGGCCAGGCGCCGGTCCGAATCGACGACCATGGAGCGGAACTTGAGGCAGCCGAAGATCCGGCCGCCGCGCCCGACGCGCGGATGGGCATAGAAGACCGGCCCGCCGTCCCGCCGCACCATCAGCGCGATGGCCAGGAAGGCGGGCAGGCAGGCGACCAGCAGGCAGGCGGCGCCGGCCAGGTCCAGCAGCCGCTTCAGCGCCGGACGCATGGCGCCGCGCAGCGCGGTGGTGGCCGAGGCATAGCCGGCGGGCAGCGGGGCGACGACGCCGGCCGCGCCATCGATCCCGGTCATGCCGACCGCGTTCAGCGCCGCCTTGGGCAGCGGCGCCGCACCGGCGGCGACCACGCCGGGCGGGAGGGAGTCACAGGCTTCCGCGCGGAACATTCAGGACCTCGATCCCCGCGGGGTCGGCCTGACCAGGGCCGCCCCGGATGCGTGATGGTGTCGCCGGAGGACCCCGCGCTTGCGGCGCCGATCCGGCACGACGCCCTTTTGGCGTGTTTGCCGCGCGGGAATGCGACCGGGTTGCGGCCGGATTATGGCGCGGCATCCGGGGGATGCGGGGGCGCGTGTCGGCGGCGGCACCATCATGGGCAAACCCGGCCCGAACACGCCCGAAACGGAGGCAGATCCCCTGCCGATGAGGGATGCGGACCGCCGCGGGACCGTGCGATGCTGCATCGTTCGGCGAGCCCGCGGGGCGGGCGCGCCGCCCGTCGACCCGTCCGCCGGCCCGCCGCCGGCCCGCCAGCGAGGACACGATGCCGCCGCCCGAGACGAGGCCAGGCCAGGGCCACCGCGCCGCGCAGGGCATCGCCCTCGCGCTGCTGCTCTCGGCGCCGGTCTGGCTCGGCATCGGGGTGGCGATCTGGCGGCTGACGGCGCCCTGAGCGCCCGCCCGCC
>CAYNYQ010000259.1:3134-7310 GCA_964401305.1 uncultured Acetobacteraceae bacterium
GGCCCGGGCGCGGCGTCAGGCGGTCAGCGAGAAGGCGATGCGGTTGCGCCCCTCGGGCAGGCGCTCATAGACGAGGTCCCGTGCCATGCGGTGCAGCAGCACGAGGCCGAGGCCGCCGATGCGTGCCTCCTCCAGCCGGGCGGCCGGCTCCGGCGGGCTCGCGGCGGAGGGATCGAAGGGTGGGCCAGGATCCTCGAAGGTCAGCCGGCAGCCGCCGGGGGGCGCGATGGCGGCATGCAGGCTCATCGTCGCGCCGGTCCCTGCCAGGCCGCCATGGCGGATGGCGTTGGTGACCAGCTCCTCCAGCAGCAGCTCCGCCCGGCCGGCGATCCGTGCCCCCAGCCCGGCCGCGGCGAGGTAGGTGGACAGCCGGGCCTGCGCCGCCGGCAGCGCCTCGATGCTCGCCGGCAGCACGAGGTGAAGCGGCGCCGGCGTGGCGGCGGGTGCGGCTGGCATGGTCCGTCCGGGCCGGGCCCGGCTGGCTCAGCCGGCGGCGACCAGCGAGACCGCCGCGTCCTGGTCGGGCACGATGGGGATGAGGTCGGGCAGCGCCACCGTCTCGAACACGTCCATCGGCTGCGCCTGGGCGCCGAAGATCACCATCTTGCGGCCGCGGCGCTGCACCACGCGGGCGCTGCTGATCAGCAGGCGGACGCCGAGCGAGCCGACGAACTCCACCTTGCGCAGGTCGACCAGCACATGGGTGGCCGAGGCGCTGGCGGCGGCGGTGAAGGCGGTCTCGATTCGCTCGCAGCCGGGAGCATCCATGCGTCCCTCGAGCTCGAGGCGGGTGGTCGTCGGGTCGAGCTGAACGATCTCGAGGCGCATGCGGGTCCTGTGCTCCGGGGCCCGGATGCGGCGGCGGCTGCGTCGCCCGCCGCGAACCGGGCGGGAGACCATGCCGCGCGCGAGACGGGCATGTCCAGGGCTCGCGGCCCGGTGAGGCGCGGCTGACCCGAACTCTTCACGCGCCCGCGATGGCGCGCGGTGGCGGGGCCGGCGCGGTGGCAGGACCGGACCGGGGCCACGGGCCCTGCGGTCCGGAGCGCCCGCCTACTCGGCCGGCACCACGCTGATGTGGATGCGCGTGCCGCCCGGGCGGCCGGGCCGCGGCACCAGCGCGCTGATGCGTCCGCGCAGCGCCTCCGGCCGGGCGGCGAGCAGCGGCGCCAGCGCCTCGCCCTCCTCGGCCGGCAGCCGCCCGAGACGCCCGCGCTCGGCCGACCAGGCCTCGACCGTCCGACCATCCGGCCGCGGCCGCAGCTGCACCGGGTGGCCGACCCGCAGCCCATCCCGCGCCTCGGGCTGCGGCTCCACGGCGTCGGTCAGGTAGGTGACCATGACGGCGGGGTCCTGGCTCATGCCGACTCGGTTCCTGCATTTGGCGCGTGCTGAATGCCGGAGCCGGCCCGTCGGCTCCATCGCCGTCGCATGACATTGCCGCGCCGGCCCTGCTCACGTGACCAGGATGCGGCGAAACCATTGACGCCTGATGAAACCGCGATGCGTGCAGGGCCGCTCAGCCGGCCGCCACGACCTCCGCCACATGGGCGGCCAGCGCCAGGGAGGCGGTCAGCCCCGGGCTCTCGATGCCGAAGAGGTGCACGAGGCCCGGCACGCCGTGCTGGCGCGGCCCCTGCACCACGAAATCCTGCGCCGGCGCGCCGGGCGGCACGGTCTTCGGGCGGATGCCGGCATAGCCGGGCGCCAGCTGGCCGTCGCGCAGCCCGGGCCACCAGCGGCGGATCGCGGCGTAGAAGCTCTCGCCCCGCCGCGGGTCGACCTCGTAGTCGATCGCCTCCACCCATTCGACATCCGGCCCGAAGCGGGCCTGGCCGCCGAGGTCGATGGTCAGGTGGGTGCCGAGCCCGCCCGGCACCGGCACCGGGTAGATCAGCCGCGAGAAGGGCGAGCGCCCGGTCAGGGTGAAGTAGTTGCCCTTGGCATAGTAGGCCCGCGGCACCTCGGCCTGCGGCATGCCGGCGATGGCGGCGGCAAGCCGCGGCGCGTGCAGCCCCGCGCTGTTCACCAGCAGCCGGCACGCCAGGCGCATCGGCTCCGCCCCGCCGACCTCGATCTCGACGCCGCGATTCGTCGCGCGCCCCGAGAGCACGGGGGCATGGAAGACGAAGACCGCGCCGGCATGCTCGGCATCGCCCTGCAGCGAGAGCATGTAGGCATGGCTGTCGATGATGCCGGTCGAGGGGGAGTGCAGCGCCGCGGTGCAGACCAGCGCCGGCTCCATCGCCAGCGCCTCCGCCCGCGTCAGCAGGCGGAGGTCGTCGACGCCGTTCGCCGCCGCGCGGGCCTGGATGCCGTGCAGCCGGGCCGCCTCCGCCTCGTCGGTGGCGACGATCAGCTTGCCGCAGTTGCGGTGCGGGATGCCGCGCTCCCGGCAGTAGTCGTAGAGCATCCATTTGCCGGCGACGCAGGTGCGCGCCTGCAGGCTGCCGGCGGGGTAGTAGATGCCGGCGTGGATCACCTCCGAATTGCGCGAGGAGGTCTCCGTGCCGATGCCCTCGGCGGCGTCGAGCACGATCACCTCGCGCCCGGCCAGCGCCAGCGCGCGCGCCACCGCCAGGCCGACGACGCCCGCGCCGACGACGACGCAATCCACCTCCTCCATCGGGGTCAGCGCCCGCGGAAGACCGGCCTGCGCTTCTCGGCGAAGGAGGCGATGCCCTCCTTCAGGTCCTCGCTCGCTTTGCAGGCGGCGATGCGCGCCGCGAGCGCGGCGAGGTCGAGCGCGTCATGGCCGATCTCGTTCAGCGCCTGCTTCATGCCCTGCACGGCGAGCGGCGCCATCTCGGCGATGCGGTCGGCGAGCGCGTCCACCGCCGGATCGAGCGCCTCGGGCGCGACCAGGTGGGTGAGATAGCCGACCCGCAGCAGCTCCTCGGCGCCCAGCTTCTCGGCGGTCAGGAAGAGGCGCTTGGCGGTGTTGAGCCCGAGGCGGGAGACGTAGCGGCGCAGCCCGCTCTCGTAGTAGTGCACGCCGAGGCGGCCCGCCGGCATGAACATCTCGATGCCCGTATGGCCGATGCGGAAGTCGCAGGCGAGCGCGAGGTCGGTGGCGCCGCCATAGACGCCGCCCTGCAGCCTGGCGATGGTCGGCACCCGCACGCGCTCGAGCCGGCTGACCATGTCGCCGAAATCGATGCCCTTGGACTGGGCCTGAACCTCCCGGTCGTTCATCGCGCCGAGATGCGCGCCGGCGCTGAACACCGGCCCGGTGCCGGTGATGACGAGCACGCGGAGATCGGGGTTGGCGTCGACGGCGTCGGCGAGGCGCACGAGTTCCGCGAGGTCGGCGGGCTCGATGCGGTTGCGCTGGCGCGGGCGGTTGAAGGTGATGGTGGCGCGCGCGCCGGCGATGGCCAGCGTCGGGACGCCGGCCTCCTCCTCCAGGGCACGGGATACGGCGGCGCTCATCGGGTCTCCTCCCCTGGTCTGGCTGGCGTTGTGGCGCCGGGGCGCGGGAGGGGCAAGCAGGCGAGGGCGCGCTCAGGCCTCGGGGAGCCCGGCGCGGCGCAGCGCCGCGAGCACGCGCGCGCGGCCCTCCGGTTCGGCCGGGCGGAGCAGCCGGGCGAAGGCGCCGAGCGTCAGCCCCGGCTGCCGCGCGCAGGCCTCGAGCACCGCGCGCCGCGCCTCCGCCTCGCGCCCCTGTGCGATGAGCGCGAGCGCGAGCGCGGCGCCGGCCCAGCCCTCGTTCGGGCGGCGCCGCAGGGCGTCGCGGGCCGCTGCCTCCGCCTCCTGGAATGCGCCGGTCGCGTGCAGGCTGAAGGCGCGCGCGGTCTGGAATGTGCCCGCGAGCGGGTCCCGCGGGCTGAGGCGCAGCGCGAGATCGAGGTGCTGCAGCGCCTCGGCATGCCGACCCGCATAGGCAAGGCCCTGGCCGAGGCCGAAGCGCGCCTTGGCGTAGCCCGGGTTGCTCGCGACCGCCTGCTCCAGGTGGTGCAGCGCGCGCGGGACCTCGCCCAGCGGCACCAGCACCCGCCCCAGCACCGTCTGGCAGAAGGCACTGTCCGGATCGAGGCGGACCGCCGCCTCCGAGGCGGCGAGCGCCTCGGCCAGCGCCGCCTCCGGCCGGGCGGTGAGGAACCAGATCGCCCGCACATAGGCGGCATAGCCGAGCCCGGCATGGGGCAGGCCGAAGCGCGGCGCGCGGGCGAGCGC
>CAYNYQ010000260.1:0-2336 GCA_964401305.1 uncultured Acetobacteraceae bacterium
CAGGACCTAGAGCGTGATCGCCGAAGGGCGTAACGCCCGCAGGCGTGAATCACGCAACGAAACAACGAGCTAGACCACGATCCGCGATTCCGTGCTCGCGGATCGTGGCCTGGAGGCGGTCCGGCCCGGCGGGCGGCGGCGCCTCGTGCAGGTCGAACACGTGCAGCCATTGCGGCAGCAGGGCGCGCACCACCGGGTCCACCACCCGGTCGATCGCCGCCGCATCCGCCGCCCGGTCCGCCGCGGCGGGCAGCGCCACCTCGGGCAGGAAGGTGGTCAGGAAGCGCGCCGGCCCGGGCAGGCGGGTGACGTAGCCCGGCACCACCGCCGCCCCGGTCATTCGCACCAGTCGCGCCGCCAGGGCCATGTTCCCCTCCGCCGGCAGCGGGCCGCGCCCGAGGGAGGGGCCGCGCACCACGCCGCCGGCGAACTCGTCCACCGCCAGGTAGAGCGTCTCCGCCGCGCGCAGCGCCGCCAGCACCGGACGCATGGCGCCGCGTTCGGCGACGATCAGCCGCCCGCCGCCGCGGGTCCGGATGTCGCGGATGACGCGGTCGCGGAAGGCGGTCGGCTGGCGCGCCGCCACGCCGACCGGCCGGGCGCCGAGCTTCGCCATGGTCAGCCCCAGCACCTCCGGATTGCCGGTGTGCAGCGCGGCGCAGATCACCGGACGGCCGGCGCGGCGAGGTGCGAGCAGGTGCTCGGCGCCCTCGACCCTGATCCGCCCCTCCTCCCAGTACCGCAGGCCGCGCGGGATCTCGGCGAAGGTGGCGGCGATGTTGGCCCAGGCCTCCGCCACCGCCGCATCCGGGTCGAGGTCGGGCCGCAGCCTGGCCAGCGTCGCCCGCGCCCGCGCCGCCGCCGCCGGGTAGAGGCCGGGCACGACGCGCCGCCCGAGCCAGGCGCCGAGGGCGCTGCCGGCATCGCTCGGCAGCACCCGCATCGGGTGGTGCAGCCCGCGCTCCAGCGCGCCGACGAGAAGGCGCTGCCAGCTCACCCGGCAGGCCCGAGCAGCATCGGGAGCGCGGCGCCCGGCCGCAGTGTCAGCCGGCAGAGCGGCGCGACCCGCACCCCGGGGGCGAGCCGCGGCGCGACGTCCTGCGCCAGGCTCGCCAGGGCGATCACCGCCTCGGCCAGGGCGAAATGGGCGCCGGTGCAGACCCGGGGCCCGAGGCCGAAGGGCAGGAAGGCATGGCGCGGCCGCGGCGGCGCGCCGGGCAGGAAGCGCTCGGGCAGGAAATGGTCGGGCCGATCCCAGAGCGCGCGGTGGCGGTGCAGCAGCCAGGGCACCACCAGCACCATGGCGCCGCGCGGGATGCGCCGGCCGGCGATCTCGGCCTCGGCCACCGCCTCGCGCGCCAGCACGGGGACGGGGGGGTAGAGGCGCAGCGTCTCCTCCACCACGGCGCGGGCGAAGGGCAGGCGCGGCAGGTCCTCCAGCCCGGCGGTGCGGCCGCCGAGCACGGCGCGGGCCTCGGCGCGCAGGCGCGCGGCGCTGCCGGGGTCCTCGGCCAGCAGGTACCAGGCCCAGGCCAGCGCATTCCCCGTGGTCTCGTGCCCGGCGAGGAACAGGGTCGCCGCCTCGTCGCGCAGCGCCTCGAGGTCGAGCCCGCCCGGCGTGGCCATGGCGCGGATCAGCGAGGGCCCGGGGTCGGCCAGCGCCGCCCCGACCAGCCGGCCGATCTCGGCATGGATCTCGGCGACCTCGGGGCGGACGCGCCGGCGCTGGAAGCGCGGCACCCAGTCCGGCAGGCCGAGGAGGGAGGGCAGGTCCTCCCAGGCGACGCGGGCGAGGTAGCGGGTGAAGGCATCGGCCATGCGCGCTGGCGCGCCGGCGGCCGTCGCGACGGTGGCCGGGCCGAAGAGGGCGCGGCAGATCGCCTCGGCGGCGAGGCCGCCCATCTCGGCCAGCATGTCGACCGGGGCATCGGCGCCGCACGCGGCCCAGGCGTCGCGCCGCGCGGCGACGGCGCCGACCATGGCCGGGGCCAGCGCCGGCAGGGCGGCGCGATGCGTCGCGCGCGCCACCGCCGGGCGACGCGCCTGCCAGGTGAGCCCGTCGGCGATGAAGACGCCGTCGCCGATCAGCGGCTCGAGCGCATGGCGCAGCTGCGGGCTCTTGCGCTCGAAGGCGTGGTTCAGCGTGATGAAGGCGGCCTGCGCCGTCTCCGGGCTGTTGCAGACGAAGACGCGGCGCGCGAGCAGGCGCGTGGCGAAGAACGCTTCCTCGAAATGCCGCTCGTGCCACACCGAGAGCATATCGCGGCGGAAACGGCGCAGCAGCGCGAGCGGCGGCAGGCGGGCGGCGAGGCGTTCCGGGAAGGGCGGAACGAAGC
>CAYNYQ010000260.1:2436-7289 GCA_964401305.1 uncultured Acetobacteraceae bacterium
TTCCATGTAGCGCCGCGATGGCCGGCGCTGCAGACCGCCCCCAGGCGGCGCGTCCCGGGACGGGACCTGTTGAGCCATCCGTGCGCCGGCGACCGGCCACGGACCTGACGGCGGACGCTGAGCCATGCGACCGCGCACTCGTGGTCCGCGCACCGTTCGTCGCGCCGCCCTGCCCGGCCAACGGGCAGGTGACACTGGGGGTAGCCATCGTGGTTCAAGCGCCGATCGCCCTGCGCAGACGGCTCCGTTCGTCTCTGCTGCTGCTTTGCCTGCTGCTCCTGCCAATGCTGGCAGCGGCGCAGCCCGCACCGGCGCCCGCGCCGGCCGTGCCGGGCGGCGTCGCGATCCGCATGGAAGACCGGCAGATCCGCGCCGCGGGCATCGACCTCGCCCGCGTCGAGGCCGAGAGCGGCGTGCCGGAGCTGCTGCTGCCCGGCACCGTCGCCGTGCCGCCGGCACAGCTGCG
Source organism: uncultured Acetobacteraceae bacterium (assembly GCA_964401305.1). Classification (GTDB taxonomy): domain Bacteria; phylum Pseudomonadota; class Alphaproteobacteria; order Acetobacterales; family Acetobacteraceae; genus JAIEOP01. The sequence goes on from CAYNYQ010000260.1 coordinate 2,903, forward strand.
CGTCGTCGCCGCCCCCGCGGGCGGCCTGGTCGAGGCGCTCTACGTGCCGCCCGACCAGCCGGTGCGCGCCGGCGAGCCGATCGCCCGGCTGCGCAGCACCGATCTTGTGGAAGCGCAGCGCTTCTTCCTCGAGGCGCTCGCCAATGGCGGCCTGACGCAGGAACGGCTGCGCCGCGACGAGCAGATGTTCAGGGAGCGCATCATCGCCGAGCGGCGGCTGCTGACCACGCGCGCCGAGGCCGAGGCCGCCGCCGCCGTGCTGTCGGAGCGCGAGCAGCTGCTCAGCCTCTACGGCATGGACGACGCCCAGCTGCACCAGCTGCGCCAGGACCGCCGCATCTCGCCGACGCTCGAGATCCTCGCGCCTGCCTCGGGCGTCGTGCTGGAGTGGCAGGCGCAGCCGGGCCAGCGCGTGGCGCAGGCGGCGCCGCTCTTCACCGTGGCGCGGCTGCGCCCGCTCTGGGTCAACATCCAGGTGCCGGTCTCGCGCGCGACGGCGGTGGGCCAGGCGGTGCGCATCGCCATCCCCGCCTACGGGGTGGAAGGCAGCCTGCTCCGGCTCGGCCGCAGCGTCGACCCGGCGACGCAGTCCGTCGTCGCCGTGGCCGAGGTGCTGGAGGGCTCGGAGAACCTCCGGCCCGGCCAGGCGGTGACCGTCGCGGTCGGGCTGCGCCTCTCGGCCTCGGCGCAGTGGCGCGTGCCGTCGACCGCCGTGGTGCGCCACCGCGACCGGCCCTGGGTCTTCGTGCGCACGCCGCAGGGCTTCATGGCGCAGCCGGTGCAGGTGCTGGCGGAAGGGCCGCAATACATCTCCGTGGGCGCCGCCGGGCTGCGCGCCGGCGACCAGGTGGCCGCGCGCGGCATCCTGACGCTGCTGGCCGAGCTGGTGCAGGCCGAGGGGAGCTGAGCGATGTTCCACGCCCTCGTCACCCTGGCGCTGAAGCAGCGTTTCCTCGCGCTGCTGGCCGCGCTCGGCCTCGCCGCCTGGGGCGCCAGCGCCTACCGCGCCCTGCCGATCGACGCCTTCCCCGACGTGGCGCCGACGCAGGTGCTGATCTCCATGCGCGCCCCCGGCCTGACTCCGGAGGAGCTGGAGACGCGGGTGACCGTGCCGATCGAGCTGGCGATGAAGGGCATCCCCAACCTCGTGCGCATGCGCTCGACGACGCGCTTCGCGGTCACGCTGATGACATTCGAGTTCGCCGAGCGCACCGACATCTACTGGGCGCGCGCGCAGGTGAACGAGCGACTGCAGCAGATCCGTGGTGAGCTTCCGGACGGCGTCGATGGCGGCCTCGCCCCCATCATCACGCCGCTGGCCGAGATGCTGATGTTCACCCTCGACGCGCCGAGCCTCACGACCGAGGAGCAGCGCACGCTGGTCGACTGGGTGATCCGGCCGCAGCTGCGCGGCGTGCCGGGCGTGGCCGACGTGAACACCCTCGGCGGCTTCGTCCGCACCTACGAGGTGGTGCCGAGCCCGGCGGCCATGGCCGCGCGCGGCATCACCACGCAGCAGCTGAAATCCGTGCTCGAGAGCAACAACCGCAACGACGGTGCCGGCCGCGTCACCCATGCCGAGGAGGCGCTGCTGGTGCGCGCCGAGGGCCGCATCCAGTCGCTGGAGGACGTGCGCTCCATCGTGGTGGCGGCGCGGCCCGGCGGCGGCATCGTACGCGTGGCCGATGTCGCGGAGGTGCGCTTCGGCGCGCTGCCGCGCAACGGCGTCGTCACCCGCGACGGCGAGAGCGAGGCGGTCTGGGGCCTGGTGCTGGCGCTGCGCGGCGCCAATGCGCGCACCGTCGTGGATGGGGTGAAGGCCCGGCTGCCCGCCATCGAGCGGCAGCTGCCCGAGGACGTGAAGATCGTCTTCTTCTACGACCGCTCCGACCTGATCGGGAAGGCGGTCTGGACGGTGCAGAAGGTGCTGCTCGAGGCGATCGCGCTGGTCGTCGTGCTGCTGCTGCTTTTCCTCGGCAACCTGCGCGCCGCCATCGTCGTCTCGGCCATCCTGCCGCTGGCCGTGCTGACCACCTTCGGCCTGATGCGCGCCTACGGGCTCTCGGCCAACATCATGTCGCTCGGCGGCCTCGCCATCGCCATCGGCCTGCTGGTCGATTGCGCGGTGGTGGTGGTCGAGAACACGGCGCACCGGCTGAACCATGCCGGGCGCACCGACCTGCGCGGCCGCCTGCAGCTGACGCTGGAGGCGACGCGGGAGGTGACGGTGCCGCTGGTCTCGGGCGTGATCATCATCGTCACCGTCTTCGTGCCCCTCCTCGCGCTGCAGGGGCTGGAGGGGCGGCTCTTCGCGCCGGTGGCGCTGACAATCATCTTCGCCCTGCTCGGCGCGCTGCTGCTCTCGCTCACCGTGGTGCCGGCGCTCTCGGCCTACCTGCTGAAGGCGGTGCCGAACCACCGCGACCCGTGGCTGGTGCGGGCGCTGCACCGGATCTACGACCCCTCGCTCGCCTGGGCGCTGCGCAACCCGCTGAAGATCGGCGCGGGCGCCGCCGCCGGCATGGTCGCCGCCGTGCTCGCCTTCGGCCAGCTCGGCAGCATCTTCATCCCCGTGCTCGACGAGGGCACGCCGGTGATCTCGGTGCGGAAATTCGTCACCATCAGCGTCGAGGAGGCGGCCGAGACCGACCTGCGGATCCAGCGCGCCATCATGGAGCAGGTGCCCGAGGTGCGCGGCATCATGGGCCGCGCCGGCGCGGACGAGCTCGGCATCGACCCGGTCGGGCTGAACGAGACCGACATGTTCCTCACCCTGGCGCCCAAGAAGGAGTGGCGCCGCCCAGACACCGCCTGGCTGATCGGCGAGCTGCGCCGCGTGATGGACGGCTTCCCCGGCATCTCCTACGCCTTCGGCCAGCCCATCGACGTCCGCGTGCAGGAGCTGGTCATCGGCGCGCGCGGCGACGTGGTGGTGAAGGTCTTCGGCCCCGACATCAACGAGCTCAACCGCATCTCGCGCGAGGTCGCGGCGGTGATCCGCGCCACCCCGGGCGCGACCGACGTCTACGCGCTGCGCAACGAGGGGCAGAAATACCTCACCGTCCGCGCCGACCGCCTGGCCGCGGGGCGGCTCGGCATCAACGCCGAGGAGGTGCAGCAGGCGCTGCGCGTCTGGGTGGACGGCACCAACCTCGGCATCGTGCTCGAGGGCGAGCGCCGCATCCCGCTGATGCTGCGCGGCGAGGAGGCGCTGCGCCGCTCGCCCGACGACCTGGCGCGCGTGCCGGTGGTGCTGCCGCAGGGCGGCGCGGTCGAGCTCTCGCAGCTCGCCACGATCGTCGAGGAGGAAGGGGTGGTGCAGGTCATCCGCGAGGATGCCCAGCGCTACCAGACCGTGCAGGCCAATGTGCGCGGCCGCGACCTCGTCGGCTTCGTCGCCGAGGCCGAGGCGGCGGTCGCCGAGCGCGTGCAGGTGCCGCAGGGCTACAGCCTCGACTGGGGCGGGCAGTTCGAGAACCAGCAGCGTGCCTCGGCCCGGCTGGCCGTGGTGGTGCCGCTGGCGCTCGCGCTGATCTTCCTGCTGCTCTACCTCACCTTCGGGTCGGCGCGGCAGGCGGTGCTGGTGTTCTGCAACGTGCCCTTCGCCGCGATCGGCGGCGTGATCGGCCTGTGGCTCTCGGGCGAGTTCCTCTCGGTGCCTGCCTCGGTCGGCTTCATCGCGCTGATCGGCATCGCCGTGCTGAACGGCGTCGTGCTGATCAGCTACGTGAACCGGCTGATCCTCGAGGAGGGGATGTCGCTGCAGCAAGCGGTGCGCGAAGGCGCCAAGCGGCGCATGACGCCGGTGACGCTGACCGCCTCCATCGCCGCCTTCGGCTTGGTGCCCTTCCTGTTCGCCACCGGCCCGGGCGCCGAGATCCAGCGCCCTCTTGCCGCCGTGGTCATCGGCGGCCTGGTGACGGCGACGGTGCTGACGCTGGTGCTGCTGCCGATCCTCTACGACCGCTTCGCCCTGCCGCCGCCCGAGCGCAAGCCGGAGGACGATTTCGGCGCCGAGGACGAGGATTCCCTGCCGGCCAGCGCCGCGGCGATCTACAGCGCGCTCTCGGGCCAGGCGGGGGTGCACACGCCGCCCGGTCATGCCGCCGGCACGCATGGGTCGATGGCCGAGGCACTCGGCACGGCGAAACCGCCGGGCAAGCCCGCCGCCCCGCGGCACGAACCCGCGGCGGAATAGCGCGTGACCCGGACCCTGTTCCTGGCGGCGGCGGCCTGGCTCGGCGCCGCCGCCCTCCTCGCCGCGCCGCTTGCCGCCGTGGCGCAGACGCCGCTCTCGCCGCGGCCTCTTTCCGTGCCGCCGGCGGTGAACCCGCCCGGCCCCGGCCAGCTTCCGCCCATCGCCGCGCCGCCCGCGGGCCGCGCCGCG
>CAYNYQ010000261.1:0-7283 GCA_964401305.1 uncultured Acetobacteraceae bacterium
GCGAAGCCCATCACCAGGTCCTGGATGCGCGCCGGGTCGGACTGCTCCATGACGCGGCGCGCGAAGCGCGCGCAATCGGCGATGTCGAGCGCGCGCACCGCCTGCTTCACCCGCGGGATGGCGCTGGCATTCATGCTGAGGGTGCGGATGCCGAGGCCCAGCAGCAGCGGCACCAGGCGCGGATTGCCCGCCATCTCGCCGCAGACCGAGACCGGCATGCGCAGCCGCAGCGCCGCCTCGGTGGCGAACTGCATCAGCCGCAGCACCGCCGGGTGCAGCGGGTCGTAGAGATGCGCGACATCGGCCTCGCCGCGGTCGACGGCCAGCGTGTACATCGCCAGGTCGTTGGTGCCGATGGCGAAGAAATCCGCCTCCAGCGCGATCGCGTCGGCCGCCAGCGCCGCGCCGGGCGTCTCGATCATCACGCCGAGCTCGGGCAGGCGCTCGGGCAGGTGCACGCCGCGGCGGCGCACGCGGCGCGCCACGCGCTCGTAGATCTCGCGCGCCTGCTTCACCTCGAGCGGCGTGGTCACCAGCGGCAGCAGGATGCGCACCTGGCCCTTCTCGGCGACGCGCAGGATGGCGGCGAACTGCACCTCCAAGAGCTCGGGCCGCTTCAGCAGCAGCCGGAGGCCGCGCAGGCCGAGCGCCGGGTTCGGCCCGGCATGCACCGGCTCGATCCCCTCGGCCAGCGCCTGCATGTCCTTCTCGCCGCCCCAGTCCAGCACGCGGATCGTCACCGGGTCGCCGGCCATGGATTCGAGGACCTCGGTATAGGCCTCGACCTGCGCTTCCTCGTCCGGCAGGCCCTCGCGGTTCATGAACAGGAACTCGGTGCGCAGCAGGCCGATGCCCTGCGCGCCGGCGCGATGGATCAGCGGCAGCTCCGCCGGGATCTCGAGGTTGGCCAGCAGCTCCACCTCCTCCCCGTCGGTGGTCACCGCGGGCAGGCTGCGCAGCTTGGCGAGCTTGGCGCGTTCCCGCGCATAGGCCGCCAGCGCCTCGCGCCCGGCGGCCAGGGCATCCTTGCCCGGGCGCAGCACGATGGTGCCGGTGCCGCCGTCGAGCAGGATCTGCTCGCCGCGCGCCGCGCTCTCCGTCAGCCCCTGGGCGCCGAGCACGGCGGGGATGCCGAGGGCACGCAGCATGATCGCCGTATGCCCGTCGGCGCCGCCCTCCTCGGTGGCGACGCCGGCGATGCGCGCGGGGTCGAGCAGCGCGGCGTCGGCCGGCGTGATCTCCTCGGCGACCAGGATCGCGCCCGGCGGGATGTCCTTGAGGCTGCGGAACGGGGTGGCGGTCAGGTTGCGGATCAGCCGGCGCGCGATCTCGCGCACCTCGTCGGCGCGGCGCTTCAGGCCGGGCTTGTCGTCGTCCTTGGCGGCGAGGATCAGCGCGGCGATCGCCTCCGCCTCGTCCTGCACGGCGGTCTCGGCGGCCAGCAGCTCGGTCTCGATCCGCTTGCGCGCGCCGCGCAGCAGGCGGGAATTGCCGAGCATCAGCACGTAGGCGTCCAGCAGCGGCGCCAGCTCCTCCTGCGCCTCCTCGGGCAGGACGGACAGGCGGTTGCGCAGCTTGCCGAGCTGCTTGCGCGAGAGCGCGACGGCATCCGCCAGGCGTTGGCGCTCGGCCTCCACCTGGTTGTCCGCGATGCCGCGGCGCGGCACCTCGGCCGGGGTGTCGGTGGTGTCGAAGACGGCGCCGATGGCAACGCCGGCCGAGACGGCGATGCCGCGGATGCCGAGCTCGCCGCGGCCCTTGCGCGCCGGCTTGGCCGCGGCGCGCGTGCCGCCCTCGGCCGCGGCCTCCGCGGCCGGCTTCGCCTCCGCCCGCTCGGTCTTCTCAGTCTTCATGGAACCCGGCCTCGACCAGGCCGGCCACCGCGTCGAGCGCCTCCCTGGCGTCCCAGCCCTCCGCCTCGATGGTGATCTGGCTGCCGGCGCCGGCGCCCAGCATCATCAGCCCCATGATGGAGCAGGCGGGCACCCGCTGGCCGTCGCGCACCACGTTCAGGCAGGCCGAGTAGCGCTCGGCCAGGGTGACCAGCTTGGCCGCCGCGCGCGCATGCAGGCCGCGGCTGTTGGGGATGGTCACGGTCTGGCGCAGCACCAGGTCGGCGCCGCTGCCGCAGGGCTGCTGGGGATTGGCGTCGGGCTGGCCGAGATCGCTCATCATGCCCTTCCTGCCGGCGTCTCGCCGTCGGTGCTTCCGCCGCCGTTCCCCTGGGCCTCGCCGTCCGGCGCGGCGTGGCCGTTGCCGTTCGGCTTCTGGGCCGGGCCCGGCATGTCGCTGGCGGCGGCGATGTATTTCCGCCCGGCGGCGGTCGCGTGGTTCACCGCCTCGGCCAGCGGCTGGGAGGAGCGGATCTTCGCCAGCTTCACCAGCAGCGGCAGGTTCACGCCGGCGATCACGTCCACATGGCGCTTGTCGCAGAGCGAGATCGCCAGGTTGGAAGGCGTGCCGCCGAGGATGTCGGTGAGCAACACCACCCCGTCCCCCTGGTCCACCGAGGAGATGCAGGCGCGGATATCCTGCCGTCGCCGCTCCATGTCGTCATCGGGGCCGATGCAGACGGTGGCGACGGCGCGCTGGGGCCCCACCACGTGCTCCATGGCGTGCCGAAGCTCCTCGGCCAGACGGCCGTGGGTCACCAGGACGAGACCGATCATGGGGGGTTGGACAGGGCCTCCCGACCCTCCTCGGTGCGGTCGGGGCCGGGGGGGGCCGCCGCACCATGACGCGTTCCGGCGGCAAGTTCGCGGTGTGCGACGTCCGCCCGCCATCCGAGGCGGCGGAGATAGTCGCCCAGGCGCTCCGCCACAAGCACCGATCGGTGGCGCCCGCCCGTGCACCCCACCGCGACCGTCAGGTACTTCTTTCCCTCGGCCACGTAGCGGGGCAGCAGCGGCACCAGGAATCCGGTCAGGCGCTGCCAGAAGGCGGGGAAATCGGGGTCCGCCTCGACATAGGCGGCGACCTCGGGGTCGAGCCCGGTGCCGGGCCGCAGCGCCTCCACGTAGTGCGGGTTGCGCAGGAATCGGAGGTCGAAGACCAGGTCGGCCTCCCGCGGCAGGCCCTTGGGGAAGGCGAAGGACTGCACCAGCACCGAGAGGCCGGGGGCATTGTCGGGGCGGAAGCGCCGCTCGATCAGCCGGCGCAGCTCGGGCAGTGGCAGGTCGGAGGTGTCCACCACCAGGTCCGCTGCCTCGCGCAGCGGGTCGAGCAGGGCGCGTTCCTGCGCGATGCCGTCGGCCACCCGCCCGCCGAGCGAGCCGCCGGGGGTCAGCGGATGCCGGCGCCGGGTCTCGGTGTAGCGGCGCAGCAGCACGGTGTCCTCGGCGGTGGCGAAGACGAGGGTCAGCGCCACGCCCGGGCGGCTGCGCAGCCGGTCAAGGGTCTCCTGCGCCTCGGGCCCAGCGAAGCCGCGGGTGCGGGTGTCGAGGCCGACCGCGAGCGGCCCTTCCCCGTCGCCGACCAGCTCCTCCAGCACCCTGAGCGGCGGGTTGTCCACCGTCTCGTAGCCGAGATCCTCGAGCGACCGCAGGATGGAGGCCTTGCCGGCGCCGGATAGCCCGGTGACCAGCACGATCGGCCGGCCCGGCCCTGGGGCGAGGGGCTGGCCGGGGGGCTGCCCCGAGAGCGGGTCCGCGGCGCCGCTCATGCCAAGCCACCATCCGGCGGGCGCCAGGTCCGGTCCGGCGCGCGCGGCCTGGCGCGGCGCCGGGTCATGGGGTGGCGCCGCCCGTTTGCAGCGCCCCCGCAACCATGGCGAGCCGCCCCCGGGCCGCGTCCAGGGCGAGCCCGAGCTTGACGGGGGCCGAGGCATCGAAGGCGTGCAGGGACAGCGCAGGCACGTGGCAACCAGCGCAATCCCAATCTTGGGGTTCCGGCAGCCGCGGCACCGTCTCCCGCGGCGCGAGGTGCACGGCGAGGCGCAGTACCGGCGGCGGCTCGTCCGCGACGGGCAGGTCGCGCAGGATGCCGAGGCCGCGGACCTCCAGCATCCCGCGCAGCGCCGGCGGCGGCGTGGCGCGCAGCACCCCGTCCTCGGCCGCCAGCACGACCTGATCGTCGGCGACCAGCCGCCAGGCGGGATCCTGGATCAACCGCAGCACGAGGTCCGACTTTCCGCTCCCCGGCGGACCGAGGAGAAGAACGGCTTCGCCTCCGCGGGAAGCGCAACTCGCATGGAGGAGCATCCCGGACGCATCCGCAACGGGGCCGGACCATGGCAGAAAGATGAGACGGGCGAAAGGGACCGCCGGTTGCAGCGCCCCGGGCCGACCGAAGCGGCCGGCCGGTTGCAGCGCCCCGGGCCGGGTGCCAGGGTCCGCCGCATGCCCATCCCCTCCCGCGACGCCATCGCCGCCGCCGCGCGCCGCATCGCCCCGCATGTCCGGCGCACCCCCGTGCTGCGCTTGCCAGCCGGCCTGCCGGGCGCCCCGGTGCCGCTGGTGCTGAAGCTCGAGCAGCTGCAGGTCACCGGCAGCTTCAAGCCGCGCGGCGCCTTCAACCGGCTGCTCTCGGCGGGCGCCGCGCCGGCGGCCGGGGTGGTCGCGGCCTCGGGCGGCAACCATGGCGCGGCGGTGGCCCATGCCGCGCGGGCGCTCGGCCTGCCGGCCGAGATCTTCGTCCCCGAGCTCACCGGTGCGGCCAAGCGGGCGCGCATCGAGGGCTATGGCGCCCGGCTGGTGGTCGGCGGCGCCACCTATGACGAGGCGCGCCTGGCCAGCGAGGCGCGCGCCGCCGCCACCGGCGCGCTGCTGGTGCACGCCTACGACCAGGCGGAAGTCCTGGAAGGCCAGGGCACGGTCGCGCCGGAATGGGAAGCGGACGAGCCCGGCCTCACCCACCTGCTGGTCGCCGTCGGCGGCGGCGGACTGATCGGCGGCATCGCCGCCTGGCACGCCGGCGGGCCGGTCGCCGTGGTCGGCGTGGAGCCGGAGAGCTGCCCCACCCTGGCGACGGCGCTGCGCGACGGGCGGCCGGTGCCCGCCCCCGTGGGCGGCGTGGCGGCCGACAGCCTCGGGGCGCGGCAGGTCGGCGCCCTGATGTTCGCCGTCGCGCGCGAGCACGTGGCGGCGTCCGTGCTGGTGCCCGATGCGGCGATCCGCGCCGCGCAGCGCCTGCTGTGGGAGGAATGCCGGGTGGTGGCCGAGCCCGGCGGCGCCACCGCCCTGGCCGCGCTGCTCGCCGGCGCCTGGGCGCCGCCCGCGGGGGCGCGCGTCGGCGTGCTGGTCTGCGGGGGAAACTGCGACCCGGGCAGCGTGGCCGGGTAGAGCGTGACGCCGGAGGGCGCAGCGCCCGAAGGCGTGACCCCCGCGAAGAGACAACGCGCCGGACCGCGATCCGCGAGGCCGTGCTCGCGGACGCTCAGCCCAGCGCCAGCACCGCCAGCATCACCGACCCGAGCGCGATACGGTACCAGCCGAAGGGCGTGAAGCCGATCCGCCCGATCACCGCCAGCACCCAGCGCACGGTGAAGAAGGCCACGACGAAGGCCGCGGCGAAGCCGACGCCGATCTGCCCGAGCCCGTCGGCCGAGAGCTCGTCGCGGACCTTCCAGAGGCTGTAGGCGGTCGCCGCCAGCATGGTCGGGATGGCGAGGACGAAGCTGAACTCCGCCGCGGTCCGGCGGTCGACGCCGAGCAGCAGCGCCGTGATGATCGTCGCCCCCGAGCGCGAGGTGCCCGGGATCATCGCCAGGGCCTGGCCGCAGCCGATCAGCAGCGCGGCCAGCGGCCCGATCTCCGGCACGGAGTGGATGGCGGGATCGCGCCGCGCCCGCTCGATCAGGATGATGGCGATGCCGCCCAGGATCAGCGCGATGCAGACCACCCAGGGGCTGAACAGCAGCTCTGTGATGGTGCGGTGGAACAGCAGGCCGATGACCATGGCCGGCAGGAAGGCGAGCACCAGGTTGGTGACGTAGAAGCGCTCGAGCCCCGGCCGCCACATGCCGAAGGCCAGCCGCAGTAGCGTCGCGCGGTAGATCCAGACCACGGCGAGGATCGCGCCGAGCTGGATGGAGATCTCGAAGGCCTTGCCCGGCGGTCCCTCAAAGCCGATCAGCGTGCCGAGCAGGATCAGGTGGCCGGTCGAGGAGATGGGCAGGAACTCGGTCAGCCCCTCCACCACGCCCATGACAAGGGCGGAGAACAGCGCGGTCGGATCCATGCGGGAGGGCAACCTTCGGAACGCGGCGCCCTTCTAGGGCAGATCGGCCAAGGCCGAAATCGCCGACAGACCGTCCCGCCGCGCCGGACCGCCTGGCCCGCGGGGAGCGCCGCAGGGCGGGGCGGGTGGCTGACGAACGGCTCGCCCCGCAGCGATCGTCGCCGCATTCACCGAGTCGAAACCCGGAGGCGCGAAAACCGGGGCGGGTCTCGGGAATCGGAGGTGAGGGTGCAGCCTGTCCGTCGCGTGGTGAGGGGTCGAGAGGCGGCCGGCGGCGCGCCTTCCGCCACCCGGCCGGCCGCCGCCCGCGCGGCCCGGCCATTCCCGGCCCGCCGGTCGCCCGGCACGGAGGCCGTGTCATGAGCATGGGACTGAGCTTCCTGCCGACGGCGCTGGGGCCGGTCGTCTCGGCGCAGGCGCAGAACTCGAACCTGCGCAACCAGATGTCGCAGCAGGCCAATGAGCGCCGCGGCCGCGAGCTGGCCGAGACGCACCGCATCATGGCCTCCAGCTTCGAGACGATGAGCCACAGCCTGACGAGCAAGGTCGGCAAGGTGGACTTCACCGTCTGATCCCGGCGCCGTATCGTTGCGTCGCCGCGGCGCGAACCGGGCTCGCCGGAGCACCGGCAGTCGCCGCGTGCCCGCAGCCAGACACCCGGACGCCACGATGACCCCGACCGACCCCCAGTTCCCGCGGCGCGCGCTGCTGCTGGCATCGAGCCTGCTGCCACTGGCGGCCTGCACCACCGAGACGCGCGTCGGCCCCTCGGCGATCGAGGGGCAGCGCCCCTCGGCGACGGTCGAGATGGAGATGGTGCAGGCGGCCTATATCGGCAGCGGCGGCGGCGGGCGCGGCGTGCTGCACTACCGTGGCCGGCACTACCCCTTCACGGTCGCTGGCGCGGGGATCGGCGGCATCGGCGTCTCGGCGGTCCAGGCGCATGGCGAGGTCTATTTCCTGCAGGACGTCGCCCGCTTCGCCGGCGCCTATGCCCAGGCGCGGTACGGCTTCGCGCTCGGCGCCCGCAGCGCCGGCGAGCTCTGGCTGCAGAACGAGGCCGGCGTGATCATGCGCCTGAAGGCGCGGCGCGAGGGGCTGATGCT
>CAYNYQ010000262.1:0-7268 GCA_964401305.1 uncultured Acetobacteraceae bacterium
TCAGCAGCAGTGCGAGATGCAGTACTCGCCGATGCGCTGCGTGGCGAACATGTCGGTCGTCGGCATCGCGGCCCTGCGCGGCCCATCATAGGCGGCATCGAAGAAGGGCGGCAGCCAGACGCCCATCGCCCGGCGGAAGGCGCGCCCACGCTCGATCTGCGCGGCCGAGGGCAGCGGGATCACCAGCGTCTCGTCGGTGGGTGCCGCGACGAAGAGCACGTCCTTGAACTCGTCGAGGTCGAGCGGCCCGACCTGGGCGAGATGGAGCTGCGCCTCGAACTCGGCGAAGCTCTTCGGCACCGGCCAGCTCAGCGGCTTGCCGTTGGCGTCGTTGATCTTCATGTGGTCGACGCCGGTCGCCCAGGTGAGGATCAGGTTGCCCATGGCGACGTGATCCTGGCAGCGGAAGAATTTCGGGGCCGGGGGCGGTTGCATCATGCACCTCGCGTCGCTTGGGGTGGTCAGAGGAAGGCGGGCGATGTCGCCTGCCAGCCATGGGCTTCGGCGACGAAGGTGATGATGCCCGCCATGCCGGCCCGCGCCGCCAGCGGCGCCAGGGCGGGATCGAGCGCCGCGAGCGACGCGGCGAGATCGTCCGTCTCGTAGGGCGGACGGGTCCGCGCCAGCGCGCCGCAGATCGTCTCCGCGACGAGGATGGAGCCGAGCGGCCCGAGGCGCTTGCCGTCGCCCTGCCACCAGGCCTCGAACAGCACGTAGAAGGGCAGTGGCGCGGCCGCGGCGATGGCGGCCCGCGCATCCGGCGCCTGGGCGAAGAGCGGCCCGTCCGCGAGCCAGGTGCGGATCGCCGCCCGCGCCGCGGTGGGCCGCGGCAGGAAGTCGAATTGCGGTTCCCGGGCGCGGATCCGCCGGGAGAGGGCATGCGGCGTCCAGAGGCCGAAGAGCAGCGCCGTGGTCGCGTCGCGATAGGTCAGCCCGCCGCGGGTGTCGTGGACGTCGCCGGCCAGCGGCGGCGGGTGTCCGCCCGTGGTGTGCCCCGGCGGCGTGGGCACGTAGCAGAGGCTGCGCTGCGCCGGCGCCATGCCGGGGAGGTCGAAGAAGCGGCTCCAGCGCACCAGCCACTCGGCGCCGAGCGGCATGCGGGCGTGGGGATTCGCCATGGTCTGCAGCACGATGTTGCCGATGTAGCCGCCGCTGCCGACCAGCTCGTAATGCCCGCGGATCATGGCGTGGCCGAATCGGAAGGCGCCGGCGGAGAATTCCAGCGTCACCCGCGCATCGTCGACCGCCTGCTCGAGCACCGGCGCCCGCTGCGCATAGATCGCGTCGACCCGGGAATCGAGGATCCTTGGCAGCAGCTCGCGCCGGACGGCGTCGCGGTAGAGCAGCACCACGGCGCGCCTGGCCGTCTCGAAGGCGGTGGCCGCCGGCATGCCGGGCGGCAGCAGCCCGAGGATGGCGTTGTGCAGCTGCAGGAACAGCGCCGTCAGCTGCGAGAGGTTGGAATGCTGGTCGTTGCGGACATCGGCCAGCAATGGCTTGCCCTTCACGCCATTGGCCTCGAGCTGGCGCGGGATATCGCGATCCGGAACGAGCGCGGTGCCGAGCTTTGCCGGGCCGAGGCGCATGCGCGGGGATGCGTCGGGCAGGTCGCCCGTCGGCGGGCCGTAGAGCGTCTCGAGCAGCAGCGGACGCTCGCGCAGGTCGCTGGCGGCGGCGATGGAATCGTCCACATGCTTCGGCATGGGCGACATGTGGACCATGTCGTGCGCGACGAATTGCAGCAGGTAGCTGTAGCCGGCCGCCACGTCGGAGTTCTCGTGCCGTTCGCGCGACCGCGGCGGCTGGTGCAGCGCGAGCGCGGCCATCCAGCGCCGCCAGGTCGCCATCGGGCGCTGCGGGGTCGGCGTGGCCCGGTCCGCATCGGCCGGCGGTTGGCCCGGCTTACAAAGGAAATGACGGCTGGCCACCATGGTCGGATGTCTCGTGCCTGCCGCGGTCGCCGGACGTCCGGAACCGCGGTGATGAAGGATCCGAATTGCAGCGTTACCCTATCGTGAGCCGTTGCGCGAGCCGCGCCCGGCCTTGCCGGCGGCCGCGGATCGGCCACAGCATGCGCCAACGGGAGAGGGACGTCCGGCATGACGGGGATTTTCGCGGGGCTGCGCGTGATCGATGCCGCGACCTACGTGGCGGGCCCTTCGGCCGCGACCATCCTCGGCGATTTCGGCGCGGAGGTGATCAAGCTCGAGCCGCCGGGCGGCGACGCCTATCGCGCGCTCGCCACCGCGCCGGGCCAGCCGCGCGGCGACACCGACTACCCCTGGGTGCTCGACAACCGCAACAAGCGCGGCCTGGTGCTGGATCTCAAGCGGCCCGAGGCGCAGGCCGTGCTGCATCGCCTGATCCGCCGCACCGATGTCTTCGTCACCAATGCGGTGCCGCGGCTGCGTGCCGGCCTCGGCATCGCGCCGGAGACGCTGGCGGCGCTGAACCCGCGCCTGATCTACGCCGCGCTCACGGCCTATGGCGAGACCGGGCCCGAGGCCGACAAGACGGGCTTCGATGCCACCGCCTTCTGGGCGCGCAGCGGCCTGATGGACCTGGTGCGCGCCCATGCCGAGGCGCCGCCCGCGCGTTCCGTCGCGGGCATGGGCGATCACCCGACCGGCCTTGCGCTCTACGGCGCCATCGTCACCGCGCTCTATCGCCGCGAGCGCACCGGCCAGGGCGGCTTCGTGCATGTCGCGCTGCAGGGGGCGGGGCTCTGGTCGAACGGCTTCATGGTGCAGGCGGCGCTGGACGGCGCGCGGTTCACCCCCCGCCCGCCGCGCGAGCAGGCCCCGAACGCGCTCGGCAATCTCTACCAGGCCGGCTGCGGACGGTGGTTCCTGCTCGCGCTGCTGAACGAGGCGCGGCAATGGCCGGCGCTGCTGGCGGTGCTCGGCAACCCGGGCTGGGGCGAGGATCCGCGCTTCGCCACCCAGGCGCTGCGACGGGAGAATGCCAGGGCGCTCGTCGAGATGCTGAGCGCCGCCTTCGCCACGCGCACGCTCGAGGCCTGGCGGCCGCTGCTCGACGGCGCGGGGCTGACCTTCGACGCGGTGACGACGACGCAGGAGGCCGCGGCCTCGGCACAGCCACGGGCCACCGGCGCGATCCGCCCGACCACCGCCGGCGGCTGGACCGTGGACAGCCCGCTGCACGTCGCGGGCGCGGCGAAGGCCCCGGCCGGGCCGCCGCCCGCCATGGGCGAGCACGCCGAGGTCATCCTCGACGAGCTCGGCTATTCCGCCGCCGAGATCGCCGCGCTGCGGGCGGCCGGCGCGCTCGGCTGAGGCCGGCCTCGCCTCAGCCGGCGAGGCGCCACTGCATCAGCGTGTAGGGCGGGTCCGCCTCGTCATGCGGCTCGAACACCGCCTCCACCGCGGCGCCGATCGTCACCGGCGCATCGGGCGGGCAGAGCAGGTTGCCGACCATGCGCACCCCGTCGGCATGCGGCAGCTCGACGAGGACGATGGTGTAGGGCGTGTGCCCGTTCAGCGCCGGATGCACGGGGTGATGCGGGCGCTGCCAGGACCAGATCCGGCCCCTAGGCGCCACCTCCTCCCAGCCGAGGTCGAAGGAGTGGCAGCGGTGGCAGATCCACTCCGGCCCCCACTGGAAATGGCCGCAGCCGCGGCACTTCTGGATCACCAGGCGGCCGGCGCGCGTGCCGTCCCAGAAGGGCTTCGTCAGCGGCTCGACGGCCGGGGCGGGAAGGCCCAGGGGCAGGGCGCGGGTCATGCTGGTGCTCACAGGGTCGCCTCCGTGCCGACGACGAGGCTGCTGACAGGCGTGACCATCGGCCCGCCGAGGACGGCGACGACATCGGCGCCGGCCACCTGGTTGATCGCGGTGCCGCGCAGCTGGCGCACCGCCTCGTTCACCATCTCGAGCCCGTGCATGTAGCACTCGGCGAGGTTCCCGCCGCTCGTGTTCATGGGCATCCTCCCCGTGCCGCCGACCAGCAGGTTCTCCAGCACCAGCGCCTCGTTCGCGGTCTTCGGATCGACGAAGCCATGCTCGACCAGGCTCAGCAGCACGCCGCCGGTGAAGTTCTCATAGGCCTGCACGACGTCGCACTCCGCGGGGCCGAGCTTCGCCATGGCCCACAGGTTGCGCGCCACCGTCTTGAAGTGCGCGCTGGCGTAGTCCGGCGCGTTGTGCACGGGCGCGGCGCTGCGGTGGTGCCCGCCCTGCGCCGCGCCCAGCAGGTAGACCGGCTTGTGCGGCAGGTCCTTCGCGCGGTCGGCCGGCACCACCAG
Organism: uncultured Acetobacteraceae bacterium; assembly: GCA_964401305.1. Taxonomy (GTDB): domain Bacteria; phylum Pseudomonadota; class Alphaproteobacteria; order Acetobacterales; family Acetobacteraceae; genus JAIEOP01. The sequence continues at coordinate 4,266 of CAYNYQ010000262.1, forward strand.
CACCGCCGCCGCGCCGTCATTCTCCTGGCAGCAGTCGAAGAGGCGATGGAAGGGCTCGATGATCCAGCGGGAGGTGTCGTACTTCTCCTCGGTCAGCGGCCGCCCGCGCATCACGGCGTTCGGGTTGTTCTGCGCATGGTGGTAGGAGGCCATGGCGATGGCCCGGAGCGCCTCGTGGCGGATGCCGTTCTCCGTCATGAAGCGCGTGATCTTCATGGCGAAGCGCTGCGCCGGGGACATCAGGCCATAGGGGGCGAGGAAGGCATCATCGCCGCCGATCGCCGCCGCCTGGTTGCCGCGGCCGTAGCGGGCGAACTGCCCCTGCGCGAGGGAGCGGAAGGCAATGACGCAGTTGGCCATGCCGGACTGCACCGCCGCCCCCGCATTGGCCACCGCCGCGCAGACGCCGCCACCGCCGCCGCCCCAGTGCATGTTGGAGAAGCGCAACTCGTTGATGCCCAGTGCCGCCGCCAGGCGCGTCGCCTCCGAGCGGTCGCCGCCATAGGAGGCGAAGCCGTCCACCTCGCGCGGGTCGATGCCGGCATCCTTGCACGCGGCGAGCACCGCCTGCAGCGCCAGCTTGAACTCCGCATCGGGCGACTGCCCGTGCCTGTAGTAGGTCGTCTCGCCGATGCCGGCGATGGCGACCTTGCCGCGCAACGTGCGCTCGCTCATGCGCCCGCGCCTCCTTCCGCTTCCTCTGGCCAGGAGTGAAGCCGCATCGGGGTGCGGTGGCAACCTCGCCGCCGCCACGCAGGCTTGCATGGGGCTTCCGAGGGGGTAGCATCGCCCCGGGACGCGGAACGCGGTCCGCGGCCGGTGCAACGGCGGTGCGGAACCCTCTCTCATGCGCGCGGAGCGCGGCCGCGAGGCCGTGTGCGTTTCCCTCGACATGCCCGATCCCGGCGACGCCTCGGCCCTGGCCGCGGCGATCGCCGATGGCCGCCTGCCGCGCGAGGGCCTGCGGGCGGTGCTGGTGAAGACACCGGGCAACGGGCTGACCAACGACTTCTCGCGCGACCTGGCGCTGCGGAGCATCGCGGCGGCGCTCGGGCCCGGGCCGGCGCCGATGCTGCTGGCCTCCGGCGGCACCGAGGGCGTGGCCGTGCCGCACATGATCGCGCTCGGCGAGGCGCCGTCGCGCCGCCGCGCGCGGGGCAAGGGCGCCATGGCGCTCGGTCTCGGCCAGGGCCCGGCGGTGCCCGCGGGCGGCCATGGCGGCATGCCGATGGCGCGCGCCGCGGCCGCGGCGCTGCAGGCCGCGATGACCGCGGCCGGCATCGAGGCGGCGGAGGCCTGCGACCTCGTCCTGGTCAAGGCACCGCTGCCGCCGCCGCTGGCTTTCGCCGGCACGGAGGAGGGCTATGCCGCGCTCAAGGGCCGCGCCCGCGGCGCCGCGGCGCTGGGCATCGCGGCGGCGCTGGGCGAGGTGCCCTGGCGCGCCCTCTCGGCCCGGCGCGACCCGGCCTCGTTCTCGCGCCGGGCGCTGGTTGCCGCGGGCACCGACGTCGCCGCACCGCAAGTCCTGGCGATCGGGCGGGCCGCAGGCTGGACCGGTCGGCTGCAGGCGCGCTGCGGCATGCTTGCCGACATGCTCGACGCGCCGGGGGCGGCGGCGCTGCTGGATGCGCTCGGCCTGCAGGCGGCGCCGCAGCTTGCGCCGACGGACCGCGAAAGGCTGCGCGGCGTCATCGTAAAGGGCGAGATGCCGGCGATGCTGCGCGGCACGCGCCCCTCCGTGCTCGACGACAGCGACATCCACCCCAACCGGCATTTTCGCGCCGCGCTCTCCGGCATGCTCGGCGGGCTGCTCGGGGATGCGCGGATCTTCCTCTCGGGCGGCGCGGAGCACCAGGCGCCGCCCGGGGGCGTGCTGCTGGCCATCATCGCCGAACAGGGAGACACGCCATGAGCCTGGACACCGCCGCCCTCGCCCGCGAGTTCCGCGAGCAGGGCTTCTGCAAGGTCGAGGGGCTCTTCGGCCCCGCCGAGATCGCCGCGCTGCGGCAGAAGACCGCCGAGGTGCTGGACCGCGCCACCGGCATCCCGGGCGAGACCGCGGTCTTCGACGTGGAGGACAGCCACCGGCCCGACCGCCCGCGCGTGCGCCGCATCAAGCGCCCGCACGAGGTCGACCCGCTCTACTGGCAGCACGCCTGCTTCGCGCCGCTCGTCGGCGTGGTGCAGGCCATCATCGGCCAGGACATCCGCCTGCACCACAGCAAGGTGAACCTGAAGAGCGCGCGCTACGGCGCGCCGCTGGAATGGCACCAGGACTGGGCCTTCATCCCGCACACCAACATGGACCTCGCCATCGCCGCCGTGATGCTCGACGACGTCGATGAGGAAAACGGGCCGATGCTGGTCATCCCCGGCAGCCATCGCGAGGGCCTGCTCGACCACCACGATGCCGAGGGGTGGTTCGCCGGCGCAATCGATCCCGCGCGCCTGGCGCTCGACCGGGCGGTGATGCTGACGGGCCGGGCCGGCACCGTGACCCTGCACCATCCGCTGCTGGCGCATGGCAGCGCGCTGAACCGCAGCGCCCGCGAGCGCTGGCTGCTGTTCTACGAGTACGCCGCCGCCGATGCCTGGCCGCTGATCTACGGCGTGGACTGGGGCGAGTTCTCGGCGCGGCTGGTGGCGGGCGAGCCCAAGCCGGCCATGCGCATGGAGGCGGTGCCGCTGAAGATGCCGCATCCGGTGCGCAGCGCCGGCTCCATCTACAACAACCAGCGTGACCTGAAGTCCCGCTACTTCGAGACCTATGCCGAGGAGACGGCGACGGCCTAGAGCGTGATCGCCGAAGGGCGTAACGCCCGCAGGCGTGAATCACGCGACGAAACAACGCGCTAGACCACGATCCGCGCTTCAGTCCTCGCGGATCGTGGTCTAGCCACCCGGACCGGCCGGCAAGCCCGCGGCCGGGCCCTGCGGCAGCGCCCGCGCCCGGCAATCGCCCAGGACCCATCCAACCCCTGCGCGAGACGCGGCGGACGGGCT
>CAYNYQ010000263.1:0-7260 GCA_964401305.1 uncultured Acetobacteraceae bacterium
CGTTACGCTTCCTTACGCGGCGGCACCCGGCGGGACATCGCTGCGTTACATCGGGCGCTCATCCTCCCGGCACGGTCGGAGCGTGCCGGCCGCAAGGAGTGACGCGATGCGAAAGACCAATCTTGCGCTGTTCGGGGCGGTGCTGCTGGCCGGCGTGCCGGCGCTGGCGATGGCGCAGCCCGGCCCGGGCGGCCAGGGGCCCGGTCCGCGGGGCGCGCGCGGCGGCGCCGCCATGTTCGAGCAGGTGGATGCCAACCGCGACGGCCGCGTGACGTGGGAGGAGACCTGGACCTTCGTCGAAGCCCGCTTCCGCGCCGCCGACCGCGACGGCAATGGCGGGCTCAGCCAGGCCGAGATGCAGGAGGCGGTGCAGGCCGCCTGGGAGGCCCGGCGCGCCGCGGCGCAGCAGGGCCAGGCGCAGGGCCAGGGCCCCGGTCACGGCCCGCGCGCCGGCCACGGCCCGGGCCGACACCAGGAGGCGATGTTCCGGGCGTTGGACGCCGACCGCAACGGCTCGGTCACGCTGGCGGAGATCCGCCCGGCGGTGGAGGCGCGCTTCCGCTGGCTCGACGCCAATCTCGATAACGCCGTGGAGCGGAGCGAACTGCCGCAGCGGCCGCGCCGGGGCGGCCCCGGAACGCCACCGGGCGGCGGCGGCGGCCCCAACCCGGGCTGACGCCGGTCACGCGCAGAACCCGGTCAGGTGATGGCGCTTGGCCGGGCGACGCATCGTGCCGGCCGCATCGCATGGGTTGCATGCGGCCCGCTATCGGCACCGCCGGTGCGCCCCGCTGCCTGGATGATCGTTGGGATATCCCGGCATCCCGCCCTGGGCAGGATGGTGGGCGCGGTAGGGATTGAACCTACGACCCCCGCCGTGTGAAGGCGATGCTCTCCCGCTGAGCTACGCGCCCGGGAACCGGCCGATTAGGCGGGGCGGGCGCGGGCTGTCAAGCGGCGAGGCGGGCGCGCTCAGGGGCCGGGCAGCAGGGCCTCGAGCGCCGCCGGCAGCGCCTCGGGCTGCTCGGCGCGCTGCGCGGCGCCCTCGGCCATCGCCGTGCCGCCATAGCCCCAGAGGGCGAAGACGCAGGGCAGGCCGGCGCCGCGTGCCGCCAGCACGTCGTTGCGGTGGTCGCCGATCATCACGGCGCGCTCCGTCGCGCCGCCGGCCGCCGCGACCGCGGCCCGGACATGCCCGGGATCGGGCTTGCGGGCCGGCACGCTGTCGCCGCCCATCACCGCCGCGAAGCGCCCCGAGAGGCCCAGCGCGCCAAGCAGCGCCGCCGTCGCTGCCGCTGGCTTGTTGGTGCAGACCGCGAGCCGCCAGCCGGCGCCCTCCAGCGCGGCCAGCGCCCCGTCGATGCCGGGGAAGGGCCGCGTCGCAACCGCCGCATGGGCGGTGTAATCCTCCGAGAAGGCCTCGAGCAGCGCGGGATCGAATTCGCGGCCGCGCGCGGCGAGGGCGCGCTGCACCAGCACCGCCACGCCGTCGCCGATCATGCCGACCACCTCGTGCCGGGCGAAGCCGGGCAGGTCGAGCCGCGCCATCAGCCGGTCGAGCGCGGCGTGCAGGTCGGGCGCGCTGTCCACCAGCGTGCCGTCGAGGTCGAAGACGGCGACGCGGGGCGGCAGGGTGTCTGGCATGGGTGCAGGGTGGAACGCCCGCCGGCATCCTGCAATGCGGGCGGCGAGCCGCGGTGCCGCCATTTCCTTGGACAAGAGAAGAAAATTTCTCCTAGACTTCGCAATATGCGACGGCCGGTTCTGCGAAACCTGTGGTCGGGCAGGCCGCTCCCGCGTCGCCCGCTGGCACGCGCCGTGCAGACAGCTCCGGTCGCCGCCCCCGGCACGCGGTGGCCCCGCCAGCCGGGTTCCCGGGCGCCGGGTTGCGGCGGGGCGGGCGGCCGGCGGTTCCGGGGCGCCTGCCCATCACGCCCCCTTGCGCCGGACGGCCCGCCTGGCGCAGATCGGCGCAAGAACGGGATCGCCGCCGCGCGCCGGGCCGCAGGAAGGATTGCAGGAGCCTCGCCATGCCAGCACCCGCCGCCGCCATCATCCTCGCCGCCGGCCTCGGCACGCGCATGCGATCCGCCCTGCCCAAGGCGCTGCACCCCATCGCCGGGCGGCCGATGCTGCGCCACCTGCTGGCGACCTGCGAGCAGGTCTTCGAGCGCATCGTGGTGGTGGTCGGGCCCGACATGCCTGCGCTGGAACGCGCCGCCGCCCCGCACGCGACGGTTGTGCAGGCCGAACGCCTGGGCACCGGCCACGCCGCGCTGCAGGCCTCGGCCGCGCTGGCGGGCTTCGCGGGCGACGCCGCCGTGCTCTACGCCGACAACCCGCTGATCACCGCCGCGACGATCGAGGCGCTGCTGCGCCGCCGGCGCCAGGCGGAGGCGGCGCTGGCCCTGCTGGCCATGCGCCCGGCCGATCCGGCGCGCTACGGCCGCGTGGTACAGGGCGCCGGGGGCGGGATCGAGCGCATCGTCGAATGGGCCGATGCGACGGAGGCCGAGCGCGCCATCGGCCTCTGCAACGCCGGCGTGGTCTCGGCCCCGGCGGCCGACCTCTTCCGCTGGCTGCGGGAGGTGCGCAACGACAACGCAAAGGGCGAGTACTACCTGACCGACATCGTGGCGCTGGCCCGCGCCGAGGGCGGGCGCGTGGTCGCCGAGGAGGCGGCCGAGGCCGAGCTCGCCGGCGCCAACAGCCGTGCCGAGCTGGCGCTGCTGGAAGCGCAGGTGCAGGCGCGCCTGCGCGCCGCGGCAATGGAAGGCGGCGCGACGCTGACCGCGCCGGAGACGGTGTTCCTCGCCTGGGACACGAGGCTCGGCCAGGACGTGAGCATCGGGCCCAACGTCGTCTTCGGCCCCGGTGTCGCTGTGGAGGACGGGGTCGAGATCCGCGCCTTCAGCCATCTCGAGGGCTGCATCGTGCGCCGCGGCGCCGTCATCGGCCCCTTCGCCCGGCTGCGGCCCGGGACGGAGATCGGGCGGCAGGCGCATGTCGGCAATTTCGTCGAGCTGAAGGCGGCCAGCTTGGGCGAGGGCGCGAAGGCCAACCACCTGAGCTATCTCGGCGACGCCAGCATCGGGGCGGGGGCGAACATCGGCGCCGGCACCATCACCTGCAACTACGACGGCGTCGCCAAGCACCGCACGGAGATCGGCGACGGCGCCTTCATCGGCAGCGACACGGCGCTGGTGGCCCCGGTGCGCATCGGCGCGCGCGCGCTGGTCGCGGCCGGCAGCGTCATCACCGAGGACGTGCCGGCGGATGCGCTGGCGATCGCGCGCGGGCGCCAGGCGACCAAGCCCGGGCGGGGCGTCAGGGGCAGGAAGGGCGAGCGGTCCGGCGACCCGGGGGCGACGGAAGCGCCCGACGGTACGAAGCGGCCCGCCCCGGCGAAGGGGGCTGCATAGATGTGCGGGATCGTGGGGGTCGTCGGCCGGGGCGATGCGGCGCCACTGCTGCTCGAGGGTCTGCGGCGGCTGGAATATCGCGGCTATGACAGCGCGGGCATCGCCACGCTGGTGAACGGCCACATCGAGCGCCGCCGCGCCGAGGGCAAGCTCGGCAACCTGGCCGCCGTGCTGGAGCGCGAGCCGCTGGCGGGCACCACCGGCATCGGCCACACCCGCTGGGCGACGCATGGCGCGCCGACCGAGCGCAACGCCCACCCGCACGCCACGCGCCGCGTCGCCGTGGTGCACAACGGCATCATCGAGAACCACGCCGAGCTGCGCGCCGAGCTGGAAGCCAAGGGCGTGGTCTTCGAGACCGAGACCGACACCGAGACCTTCGTGCGGCTGCTCGACGATGCGCTGGCGAACGGGCTGCCGCCGCGCGAGGCCTTCGCCGCGGCGCTGCGGCGCGTGCACGGCGCCTTCGCCCTGGCCGCCGTCTTCGCCGGCCACCCGACGACGATGATGGCCGCGCGCCAGGGCGCGCCGCTGGCGATCGGCTTCGGCGAGGGCGAGATGTTCGTCGGCTCCGATGCGCTGGCGCTGGCGCCGATGACGCGCCGCATCGCCTATCTCGAGGAGGGCGATTGGGCCGTGGTCGGCGCCGAGGGCGCCGAGTTCTTCGACGCCAGCCATGCGCCGGTGGAGCGCGCGGTCGTGCAGACCGCCGTCTCCGGCGCCGCCGTCGGCAAGGGCAACTACCGCCACTTCATGGAGAAGGAGCTGCACGAGCACCCGGCGGTGCTTGGCGACACGCTGCGCCAGTATCTCGACCCGAAGACGCTGGAGGTGCGGCTGCCGCGCCTGCCCTTCGACCCGGCGCGGGTGCCGCGCCTGACCGTCTCGGCCTGCGGCAGCGCGTTCATCGCCGGCCAGGTCGGGCGCTACTGGATGGAGCAGCTGGCGCGCCTGCCGGTCGATGCCGATGTCGCCAGCGAGTTCCGCTACCGCGACCCGCCGCTGGCCGAGGGCGGGGCGGCGATCCTGGTCAGCCAGTCCGGCGAGACGGCCGACACCATGGCCGCGCTCCGGCTGCTGCGCGAGCGCGGGCAGAAGGTGCTCTCGGTGGTGAACGTGCCCGAGAGCTCCATGGCGCGGGAGAGCGACGCGACGGTGCTGACGGTCGCGGGTCCCGAGATCGGCGTTGCCTCCACCAAGGCCTTCACCGCGCAGCTCGCGGTGCTGGCGTGCCTGGCCATCGGCTTCGGCCGGGCGCGGCGCGAGCTCTCGACGCTGGACGAGGGGCGGCTGACCCAGGCGCTGCTCGAGGTGCCGAGCCATGCCGCCGCGGTGCTGGAGCGCGACGCGCAGATCCGCGAGCTGGCGGCGGAGGTCGCGAAGGCGCGCGACGTGCTCTTCCTCGGCCGCGGCAGCCTCTTTCCCATCGCGCTCGAGGGTGCGCTGAAGCTGAAGGAGATCAGCTACATCCACGCCGAGGGCTATGCGGCCGGCGAGATGAAGCACGGCCCGATCGCGCTGATCGACAGCAATGTCCCCGTCATCGCGCTCTGCCCGACCGGGCCGCTCTTCGAGAAGACGGCGTCGAACCTGCAGGAGGCGGCGGCGCGCGGCGGGCGGATCATGGCCTTCACCGATGCCGACGGCGTCGCCCCGCTGTCGCGCTTCGCCGAGCGGGTGATCGAGCTGCCGAAGGTGGGCGCCTTCCCGACGCCGATCCTCTACGCCATCCCGGTGCAGCTGCTGGCCTACCATGTCGCCGTGCTGAAGGGCACGGATGTCGATCAGCCGCGCAACCTGGCCAAGAGCGTGACGGTGGAGTGAGGACGGGCTGAAGGGCGCGCGCCGCCTCAGCCATGCGGCGGCAGCGCGAGCAGCGGCGACCCCCGCCGCCGCCGCGCCGCCGCGGCCCGCTCCGCCTCCGTCCGCTCGTCGCCCAGCACCTGGCGCAGGCGCAGCTCCTCGAGGTCGAGCTCCTGGTTCAGCTTCACCAGCGCCTCGTCGTGCAGCCCGCCCTCGCCATGGTGGTCGAGCAGCCGCTGCCGCGCGGCCGCCAGCGCCGAGAGCCGGATGCGTCGCCGTGCCGCCCGCTCGGCCGCCGCGGCGCCGTCGCCGCCGGCCATGCGGTGCAGGTGGCCGGCGCGGTCGCGGTATTCGTGCACCAGGTCGGCGGCGATCGCGCCTTCCAGCGGGTCCTCGAGCAGGCGCTCGATCTCGGCCAGCGCGGCCTGCGAGGCGACGCGCCGCCCCTCCGCCTCGGCCGGGTCGATGCCGTTGCGGTGCGCCGGCAGGGTCACGCCGAGCCGGCGGATCAGCCATTCGAGCGTCGTGCCCTGCAGCACCAGCGTCGCCAGGATGGCGCAGAAGGCGAGGAAGATCGCCAGATCACGCTCGGGGAAGTCGAGCGGCAGGCCGAGCGCCACGGCCAGCCCCACCACGCCCCGCATGCCCGACCAGGCGATCACCGTCACATGCGAGACCGGCGGCATCGGGTCGGCCCGCCGCACCGCCGGGATCAGCCGGGGGATCCAGGTGGCGGGAAACACCCAGACGAAGCGCGAGACGATCAGCACCGCCGAGATGGCGAGCGCAAGCCCCGCGAGCTCGAGCACGCCGCGCCCGGCCAGCCGGTCGAGAATTGTGTTCAGCTGCAGCCCGGCCAGCACGAAGACCAGGCTGGTCAGCAGGAACTCGACGAAAGCCCAGACCGCCTGCGCTTCCACCCGCGTGCGCGCCGAGAGGATGCGGTACTGCTGCTGGCCGAGCACGAGCCCCGTGGTGACCACCGAGGTCACGCCCGAGACGCCGACCGCCTCGCCGAGCAGGAAGCTGACATAGGCGGCAAGAAAGCTCAGCGTGGTCTCGAGCACCGTGTCCTCGATGCGGGCCAGCGCCCAGGCCGCCGCACGCGCCACCGCGTAGCCGAGCGCGATGCCGCCGAGCGCCACGGTCAGGAAGGCCAGCACGGCCTGGCCGGGTGAGACGCTGCCGACCGCCAGCGCGACCAGCGCGAAGCGGTAGAGCACGAGGGCGGTCGCGTCGTTGATCAGGCTCTCGCCCAGCAGCACGGTGGTGATGCGGCGCGGGATGGTCAGCCGGCCGAGCACGGCGGCGGCGGCCGGCGCATCGGGCGCCGCGATGATGGCGCCGAGCGCGATCGCCGCCGCCCAGGGCAGGTCCGGCAGCAGCAGCCGCGTCGCCGCGCCGATGCAGAGCGCCGTGAAGAGTACGCAGCCCACCGCCAGCAGCAGGATCGGCCGCAGGTTCGCGCGGAAGCCGCGCCAGTCCGTGCGGTAGGCGCTGGCCTGCAGCAGCGGCGGCAGGAAGAAGGCGAGGACGAGCTCCGGGTCCAGCTCGACCGTCGGCAGTCCGGGGATGAAGGCCAGCAGCATCCCCCCCACCACCAGCACCGCGGCATAGGGAAGGTGAAGCCAGCGGGCGAGCAGCGCGAAGCCGATGCAGGCCGCGACCAGGGGGAGCAGGGCGAGGAGGATGGCCATGGTGCGGGATCCTGGCGGCGGGCGACGGATCCTTCCAGCCGGTCCGCGCCTGGCCATATGGCGGGGCTGCCGCGGGCCGCCATGGCCCGCACCGGGCCCCGGCCGGAACGCGCCCGGCTGCGGTGCCTCAGCGCTTGCGCAGCAGCGCCAGGGCGACGACCACCGCGGCGATGACCGCGATGGCGATCATCCCCTCCACCACCTCGAAATTCGGCGCGTCGCGCGCGACGAAGAGGGCCGCGATGGCGCCGGCCAGCAGCAGCGGGATGCGGATCAGCACCGCGCCCCCCGCCTCAGGCCGCGGCGGGCGTGTGCTGCACCGCCTCGAAGCCCTCGAA